>CAZJRF010000072.1:0-10072 GCA_964548475.1 uncultured Acidimicrobiia bacterium | reverse complement strand
TGTCGCGCAGGCGATCGGGGGTGACGGGTCGGCCCGGACGGCGATTGCCCAATGCCTCCAGGTACTGCTTGACGGCTCGCCCTTCGCGGCGACCCTGGGCGAGAGCCGCCTTATGTTGGGCGGACATTGCCATCGATGAGCCTCCAGTAGTCGGGATCCTTTGATGTTATCCCATCGACAGCAATGTGGCTAGCGCAGCCACCGGGAAGTTGGGTATTTGTCGGCATCGCCGGTTGTGCTTCTCGCAATTGGTGAGATTCACGGCCGGTCGGTCCGCACAAAAGAAAGCGGGAACGGGGCCGGTATTCGGCGCCGACAGCGACCGCCCTCCCGGGAAGACCCCAGCATCCTGCCGACCGCGCGCGTGCGGGCGGTAGGACTGGGAACAGAATGAGGCGAACTGGTGTTCTCTCAATGTGTCCCGGCTCACCCGTATCCCCGATCGCACTCGCTCACCGGAGCATCTGGGGAGGGTCTCTCGTCCATCCCCGCAAGCCATCGATGCCTTGACCCGCTATCTGAACGAAGTGGGATCGCACGAGCTGCTCACCGCCGACGACGAAACCCGCCTCGCCCGAGCCATGGAAGCGGGAGAGCAAGCAGCCGGCCGCCTGCAATCGAATCGTTCCCACACCCTCGACGAGTCCGCCTCGCTCAGAATCCGGGTTGAAGAAGGACGAGCAGCCAAGAACCGGTTCATCTCGGCCAACCTGCGCCTGGTAGTCGCCAATGCCCGCCGCTATGCGGGGTCCGATGGGCTCGATCTTCTCGACCTGATCCAGGAGGGCAACCTGGGCCTCATAAGGGCCGTGGAGAAGTTCGATTGGCGCAAGGGATTCAAGTTCTCCACCTACGCCACCTGGTGGATTCGCCAGGCAATCTCGCGCGCCATTGCCGCCCAATCGCGCACGGTCCGCATCCCGGTACACCTGCACGAGATCCTGCCGACGGTGCGCGCCGCCGCCGCCGGCCTGCGGGGAGCCCTGGGCCGTGAGCCCACCCCGGCCGAGCTGGCCGCCGAGACGGGTATTGCCCCCGGCCGGGTGGCCGAGGCACTCGAGGTGGCCGACACCCTCTCCCTGGACCGCCCGGTCGGGGAGGACGGCGCCTTGCTGGGCGACTTCATCCTCGACGCCGACGCTGCCGACCCCGAGGAAGAGGCGGCGCGAATCGAGACCGCCGGAACGCTGGCCGCCGCCCTGGGAACCCTGCCGCCCAAGCAGGCACAGGTCGTCGCCGCCCGCTTCGGCTTGGCCGACGGCCGCAGCCGTCCGCTCTCCGAGATCGCCGCCGAGATGGGGATCACCGCTGAGCGAGTGCGCCAGATCGTGAACGAGGCGCTCGCCAGCCTGCGCGAGGAGACCGCTCTCCAAGATATTGTCCGGGTGGCTTGAGGCCGCGCCGGGAGAGCGGCACAGCCTTCTCCCCCACCGCCGGCCGCCACGTCGGGCAGCACTCGCTCTGAAGGCAGGCCGGCGGAGCCCGTTATCCTGCGGCCCCCGGAAGCCGAGCCCCATCTACCGGGGTGGAGGCAAGCAAAGGAGAAGACGTCATGCTGAAGACGGCGCAGGTCGGGCTGGGCTGGTGGGGAAGCCAGGTCACCAAGGTCCTTCAGGACAGTGAGAAGATCGAGATCGTCTGCGGGGTGGATCCGTCGCCCGAGATGGCCCAGAAGTACCGCGACGCCTACGGCCTGCCCGTGCTGACCGACTTCCAGCAGGCGCTCGACGACCCGGGCATCGAGGCGGTGATCCTCACCATCCCCCACCGTCTGCACGAGGACGCGGTTCTGCGGGCCGCGGCCGCCGGCAAGCAGATCTTCTGTGAGAAGCCCCTGGCATTGACGGTGGCCAGCGCCCGTCGCATGATCGAGGCCTGCGACCGGGCCGGGCTCGTGCTGGGCGTCGGCCACGAGCGGCGCTTCGAGCCGGCCTGGGAAGAGATCAGGCGGATGGCCGACCAGGGCGAGTTCGGCACGATCATCCACATGGAGGCCCACTGGAGCCACGACCGCTGGCTGAACATGGCGGCCGACAACTGGCGGGGCAGCAAGGAGGAGGCCCCGGCCGCCGGCTGGACCGGCATGGGGGTCCACCTCAGCGACATGATGCTGAGCCTGGTGGAGCCGGTGGTGGAGGTGCAGGCTTACACCGCCCGCCGCATCCTGGCCATCCCCACCGGCGACGTGGTCTCGGTGCACCTGCACTTTGCCGACGGCACCACCGGGCACATCGCCGCCCTCTCGGCCACGCCCGACTACGCCCGCTTCGCCGTGTTCGGCAGCCACGCCTGGGCGGAGGCCCGCGAGACCCAGCACGTGGATCCGGGCGGCACCACTCACTTCTACGTGCGCCGGCGGGGAGATGCCCGGCAGACCCGTCGCGACTTCGAGCCGGCCAGCCCGGTGAAGGCCGGCTACGAGCACTGGGCCGACGCGGTCGCCGGGAGCGTCCCCTACCGGTTCACCAACCAGCACCGGCTGGGCAACGTGGCCATCCTCGAAGCCATCGTGCGCTCGGCGGAGGCGGGGAGGCCGGAGCCGGTGGAGCAGTACAGTCTGTGACCCCCCGTACGGGGTCTTCCAACTGAAGCACAACAGAGGCCGGAGAGCCGCCGGTGGCCGGCGGGCACGAGGAGGAGCGATGGCGAAGGTTCGGGTCGGAGTAGCCGGATTCGGAGTGATCGGGCAGCGCCTGGCGGACGGCGTGGCATTGCAGGAGGACATGGAGCTGGTCGGCGTAGCCGACGTGGCCCCCACCCTGGCGGTGCAGGCTTTGAAGGAGAGGGGCATGCCCTACCGCATGTTCGCCGCCGTCCCCGCCGCCGCCGATCGGCTGGAGAAGGCCGGCATTCCGGTGTCGGGCACCTTCGCCGACCTGATGGCGAGCGTGGACATCATGTTGGACTCGGCCCCGGGAGGAGTGGGGGCGAAGAACAAGGAGCTCTACGCCGCCGCCGGTCTGAAGGCCGTCTTCCAGGGCGGGGAGAAGGGGGAGATCGCCGACGTCTTCTTCCACGGCTACGCCAACTACGAAAAGGGGGTGGGCAAGGACTACCTGAAGCTCACCTCCTGCAACACCACCGGCCTCATCCGGGCGGTGGACGCCCTGGATCGGGTCTTCGGGGTCATCAAGGTGGCCATCACCATCATCCGCCGGGTGGCCGACCCGGGCGACACCCACCGCGGGCTGGTGGACACCCTGCTGATCGAGCCGATCCCCAACCATCAGGCCAAGGACCTGATGCACATCATGCCGCACGTGGACGCCACCGGCATCCTGGTGCACACCCCGGTCACCCACGGGCACATCATCACTCTGGTGGCCAGCCTGAAGCGCAAGCTCACCAAGGAAGACGCCCTCGAGGTGTTTCGGGCTCATCCCCGCCTGCGGGTGGTGCGCATGGCCGACGGCTTCGACACCAACACCTCGCTGTTCAACTACGCCCGCTTCCTGGGCCACCCCCGGGGCGACATGTACGAGACCGCAGTGTGGGACGAGGCGATCGGCTTCTCCGGCGACGACCTGATGTTCGCCATCAACATCCCCCAGGAGTCGGTGGTCATCCCCGAGACGATCGACGCCATCCGGGCGGCGATCCCGATGCAGACCGACGGAGCGGAGGCGGTGGCGCTGACCAACCGGTACCTGGGAATGGCCTGATGGCCGCCCGCATACCCTCCATCGACGACCTGGAGGTGGCCGGCAAGGCGGTGCTGCTGCGGGTGGACATCAACTCCCCCATCGATCAGCAGACCGGCCGCCTGGCCGACTTCAACCGCATCGACAAGAGCCTGCCCACCATCCGCGACCTGGCCGACCGGGGCGCCCGCCTGGTGCTCATCGCCCATCAAGGCGACACCCTCGACTACCACAACCTGACCGGCCTGTCCCAGCACGCCGCGGCCCTCGCCGAGCGGCTGGGACGGCCGGTGGGCTTCATCGACGACGTGGCCGGGCCGGCCGCGCGGCGGGCCATCGGCGACTTGGGAAGCGGGGAGATCCTGCTGCTGGACAACCTGCGCTACCTGACCGAGGAGGTCTCCACCTTCGAGCGCGACGTGAAGCTCACCCCCCGGCAGATGATCGCCACCTACCTGGTGCGCAACCTGGCTCCCCTGTTCGACTACTACGTGAACGACGCCTTCGCCGCCGCCCACCGCGCCTCGCCGTCGATGGTCGCCTTCCAGGAGGTGCTGCCCACCGCAGCCGGGCGCTTGCTGACGGCGGAGATCGACGCCCTCATGGCGGTGGCCGACAACCCGCAGCGCCCTTGCCTGTACCTGCTGGGCGGGCTGAAGATCTCCGACGCCTTCGGCATGCTGGGGAAAGTCCTGGCCGACGGCACCGCCGACGTGGTACTCACCGCCGGGGTCACCGGCCACGTGTTCCTCCTCGCTCGGGGCATCTCCCTGGGCGAGGCCTCGGAGCGCTTCATCCACGACCGCAACCTGGGTGGGTTCATCGAGGAGGCCCGGACCCACCTCGCCGCCCACCCCGGCATCATCCACATGCCCACCGACGTGGCGATGGAGGTCGACGGCCGGCGGGTCGAGGTGGAGGTGGGCGACCTGCCCAGCGAGCACCTGATCCTCGACATCGGCCCCCGCACCATCGCTGCCTACTCCGAGATGATCGGCCACGCCGCCACCGTCTTCGTCAACGGCCCCCCCGGCGCCTACGAGAACCCCAACACCCAGGCCGGCACCCGCGCCCTCTGGCAGGCGGTGGCCGACACCCCCGCCCACACCGTCATCGGGGGCGGCGACACCGTCTCCAGCGCCAAGCGGTTCATCGACACCGGCCGCATCGACGTGGTCTCCACCGGCGGTGGTGCCCTCATCCGGTACCTCAGCGGCAAACCCCTGCCCCTGGTGGAAGCGATGAAAGCGGCCGCCGAGCGGTTCTCGGACAACTGAGCGGAGGAGCGAGCCGGAGGACTACAACCGGCCGGCCGCGTCGAGAGCGACGGCGATCATCGCGTCCAGCGACGTCTGGCGCTCCTCGGCGGTGAGACCCACCCCCGGCCCCTTGCCGTCTACAGAGGCGATCGCGGCCGGGATGTCGACCACGGCCAGGATGGCGCCCGCCCGGGCCCCGTGCTCGGCCGCCACCCCGAACAGCCCGGCGGCCTCCATCTCCACCACCAGCAGGCCCATGCGCCGGGCGAGGGCGAAGACCTGCGTATCCGGCGGGTGATAGAAGAGATCCGACGACAGGATGTTGCCGACCCGGATCGCGACCCCTCGCTCCTCGGCCGCCTCCACCAGCGCGCGGGTCACCCCGAAGTCGGCCACCGCCGCGAAGTCGAACCCCCCGAAGCGAAGCCGGTTCACGTTCGAGTCGGTGCTGGCCCCGGCGGCGATCACCAGGTCCCGCATGCCCAGGCCGGGTTGAACGGCTCCGCAGCTGCCCAGGCGGATCAGGGTGCTCACCCCGTACTCGCGGATCAGCTCGGTGACGTAGACCGCCGCCGAGGGGATGCCCATGCCGGTGCCCATCACCGACACCCGCCGGCCCCGATGGGAGCCCGTGTAGCCCTCCATGTTGCGCACTGCGGTGACCAGGCTCGGGGACTCCAGGTACTGCTCGGCGATGTAGCGGGCCCGCAACGGATCGCCGGGCAGCAGGCACAGGTCGGCAAAGTCTCCCGGCCGGGCGGAGATGTGAGGAGTGGGCATGGTCGGAATCCCAGATCTCGGAGCGGGTCTCGCCCCAACCTACACGAGCGCGGCCGGGACGGGCCGGCTCCCTCGGGGCGGCCCTGCCGGCGCAGGGCCCTAACCTTGCCGGGCGGGCCGCACACGGCCGAGGACGACCGGATGGAGGGTCAGCGATGCGCTTCGGGGCTTTCGTGCCGCAGGGCTGGAGGATGGACCTGGTGGGGATCCCCGCCGAGCACCAGTGGAAGGCCATCCGCTCGGTGGCGGCCACCATCGAGGGAGCCGGGTACGAATCGCTCTGGGTGTACGACCACTTCCACACCGTGCCCGTGCCCTCCCACGAGGCCACCCACGAGGCCTGGACCCTGATGGCCGCCCTGGCCGCCTCCACTACCCGGGTGCGGCTGGGCCAGATGTGCACCTGCGTGGCCTACCGGGCCCCCGCCTATCTGGCCAAGGTGGCGGCCACCATCGACGTGATCTCCGGCGGACGTCTCGAGATGGGGATCGGGGCCGGCTGGTACCAGCACGAGTACGAGGGCTACGGCTTCGAGTTCCCCCGCCCGGCCGTCCGGATCGGCCACCTGCGCGAGGCCATCGAGATCATGCGGCGGATGTGGACCGAGCCCGAGGTTAACTACGAAGGCAAGCACTACCGGCTGGCGGGCGCTATCTGCCAGCCCCCGCCGGTGCAGAAACCCCACATCCCCATCTGGGTCGCGGGAGGAGGCGAGCAGCTCACCCTGCGTGTGGCGGCCCGCTACGCCGACTACACCAACTTCGGGCCCACCGTGGAGGACTTCGTCCGCCGCTCGGAGATCCTCGCCGGCCACTGCCGGGAGGCGGGCACCGACTTCGATGCCATCGTCCGTTCCACGAACCGCTTCGTCATCTGCCGGGAGACCGAGCGCGAGGTCCGGGAGACGCTGGCCGCCGTGCGGGACCGCTACCGACGGGTCGTCTCCGACGAGCAGGCCGAGCAGGCCACCGCCCTCTACCAAGAGATGGCGGGGACACCGGAGCAGCTGGTGGAGCGGCTCCGTCCCTGGGCGGCGGCCGGCCTGGGCTATGCCATCGTCTACTTCCCCAACGCCGCCTACGACCCGGCCGAGCTGGAGCTATTCGCCCGTGAGGTGATGCCCGCCTTCTCCTGAGAGCGGGCCGTGGCGACGACCGGGCCGGCGGTGGGTGGTCAGCCCGTCCGCTCCCCGGACGCCGGATCCCACCAGGCCACCTCCACGTTGCCGTCCCCGAATCGGTGCCCCAGGATCAGCACCGGGCCGGCCTCGATCTGGTCGATGTCCGCCGGGTCGAACCCCGGCGAGCCGAAACGGCCCCACAGCCGCTCTCCAGACGCCGCGTCGTGGCCCTCCACCCGTACCCGCCCGGTGCGGGCGTTGCGGACCGCCACCACCAGGACGGGCCCCGCCGTGGTGGACGCGGCAGTGATCACTCCGTTCTCCACACGCGCGACACGGAAAAAGGCGACTCGCTCACCGGTGACCACATCCTGGACGGCCACCGCCCCCCGTCGGCCGCCGAGGTGCCGCAGCAACACGGCCACCCGGCCCGCTTCGCCGTTGGAGGCGGGCAGGCTGCTGATGTCCTCCACCGCGTAGTCGCCTGCCGTCCGGGCCCGGGCTACCACTCCTCCCCCGAACGACACCGTCTGCATGCCCACCCCGCCCTCCGGCAGGTGGCCGACCACCACCATGTCCGGGCGGCCGTCGCCCGTCACGTCGCCCACGTCGGCCAGAGCGGCCGGCGCCAATCCCACCAGGAAGGTCTCGGCCAGGAGAGCACCGGTCATGTCGCGCACCAGGACACTGGGCCGGTCGCCACCGAAGAGCACGGCGATGGCCTCCTCATCGCCGTGAGCGACGACTGCCAGGTCCACCGGATCGCTCCGGGGGGAGACCGGGATCTGCAGATAGGTCTCCCCATCCCCCACCCCCCGCACCTGCACCCAGGTGCCCCCATCGACAGTGAGCACCGCGTAGCCGGAGCCCTCCGCCGCAACGATCGGCTCGAGGTCCACGAAGCGCCCCGCCAGCCTCTCCCACCAGGACCAGTCGAGGGCGGCCAGCGTCCAGGCGCCCGTCTCCGGGTTGGGATAGGTGAAAGCTGCTCCGGGGCCCAGGGCATCGGCCAGACGCGTGCTGCGGAACCCGGGCTCCGTCTCGAAACCGGGGTTGGGCACGCATCCCTCGCCGAACTGCCAATCCCGCGCGAAGGACTCCGAGAACCATCCCGTCGGATCGGCGTCGGGCGCCCGCTGGCCTCCCAGGTAGACGGTCACCCGCCCGCTCTGGTCCAAGAAGATCAGGTCCTCCCGTCCATCCCCGTCGTAATCGGCAATCTGCAAAGTGGCATCGGGATGGGCGCCCACCCCCGTCTGCACGGGAGCGGCCGGGGCAAAGTCGCGGCCGCCCCGCGCCACCCGCAGCGTGGCCTGGGCGCCGGCAGCCAACACGTAGAGGTCGGGCACGCCGTCCACGTCGTAGTCGCCGAGAGCCACGCGATCGTCCGCCGTGATCACCCCGGGCAGCTCGGCTCGGGCCAGCAGCCGCCCGAAGCGGCGGCCGGCCCACACCTCGACGCTGCCCGGCGCGCCGGCCCGCACGACGTAGAGGTCGGTGCGCCCGTCCCGGTTGTGGTCGCCGGCCAGCAAGGCAATCACGCCGTCCGCCGGCACCTCCGGCACGATCACCGCCCGGGTGCGGAAACCCGTCCGCCAGCGGTAAACCTCGATGCGCACCGTGTCGCCGGAAGCGTCGAAGGCCCACAGGTCGGGCCGTCCATCACCCGTCCAGTCGGCCAGCGCGTAGCCAGCCTCGCCCCGGGGCCGCCGGGCCGTAGTGTCGTGCAGTCGGCAGGTCTCGAAGTCGCGCTGGGCGACGGCCACCTCCACCCCCAGGTGCCCGAAAGGAGTCCAGGCCCGCAGGCGAACCGCATCCGGGGCCCCGTCCCGGTCAAGGTCGCCCACCAGGTGAATGGAACCGGCCGGCGCCCCCTCGAGCGCCGTGTCGAAGGACACCGATCGCCGGAAAGCAGAGGCCGCGGTAGCCGGAGCGAACGGTTCCGGCACCACATACTCGGAGGTATGCAGAGGGCCCCTCCAGGAGAAATGCATGGGGTCCTTGATGTCCTCCCAGTCCCCGCCCCAGCACCACCCTGCGTCGGTCCAGGCCCTCACAAACCAGGCGGGCATGTCGGTGATCAGCACGTTGTCCGTCCGGTAGGGGTTGGTGTTGGAGTTGACGTCGATGGCGGCCCCCACCGTGTGGAAAGAGAAGCGCCGAGTGCCCGGAATGGTGATCGGGTTGTAGGACCAGGTGTCGGCGGCCCGGATGGTGTAGCGCCGGCCGACGGCCGCCTCGTTCTCCAGGTTGGCGATCACCTGCTCGAGAGCTGGCACCACCCGCCGGTGCACGTACAGCGTGAACGGCCGATCGGCCCCGGGCAGCTCCACCGGGACCATCTGAGCATGCACCTCTCGCATGGTTCGCCCGAAGAAGTCACCCCAGGGCCCCGGCACCGGCTCCTCCGCTCCCAGATACCCGGTGTGCGTGGCAAAGGGACCGCTGATGCCGTAGGGCCCACCGCACCCGGGCGACTCGGTCAGCGAGGGCAGAGTGACCGCCCGGGGAACGGGCTGCGCTGCCTCGTCGCCGGCGGCCGGCGCCGGCAGCGCGCCCGCGATCAGCGAAAGCACGACCAAAAAGGCGCGCAGAGGCGGCCTCACCAGGATCCCATCACCGGGTCGCAAGACACCAGAACCCATACCTCCGTTCGGCACGGCCGCACGCGCCGGCCAACCTGAAGTCAAACATCTGGAAGCCCGACTCCCAAGGATCGGCCCGGCAGACGATCGGATGCAGGCCGTCGCGAGGCGGCACGAAGGCCGGGCGCGGCCGGAGCCGCACCCATCGCTCCGGGGGGGAGACTCGAACTCCCAACACACGGATTAACAGTCCGCTGCTCTGCCGAATTGAGCTACCCCGGAAAGGGTCGAAGGCCCCGGAAGGGTACCACCGGCGGCATGAGACAATAGGACCGTGGGATTCAAGACTGGATTCATCATCGGCACCGCCGCGGGCTACGTGCTCGGGGCCAAGGCCGGCCGGGAGCGCTACGAGCAGATCAAGGAGCGGTTCGGCTCCGCGATCCACAGTGAACCCGTGGCCGCCGTCATCGAGAAGGGCAAGGGGCTTGCCGAGCACCTCCCCTTCGGCGGAGACCAGGCCGAACCGGGCGAGCAGCGCGAGCAGGCCTGACCTTCGCGGCCGAGCGCTGAGGACCCCGACCGGGGGACCTCACGCGTCGCCCAGGTAACCCTCCAGCCGGCGCGCCCGGGAGGGCTGGCGCAGCTTGGCCAGCGCCTTGGTCTCCAGCTGCCGGATGCGCGCG
>CAZJRF010000071.1:0-10172 GCA_964548475.1 uncultured Acidimicrobiia bacterium | reverse complement strand
GGCCGATGCGGCGCACGTCGATCCGGCACGAGCTGTAGAACTTCAGGGCCCGGCCGCCGGGGGTCGTCTCCGGACTGCCGAACATGACGCCGATCTTCTCGCGAATCTGGTTGATGAAGATGGCGGTGGTGTTGGAGCGGCTGATGGTGCCGGCCAGCTTGCGCAGCGCCTGTGACATAAGTCGGGCCTGCAATCCCACATGGACGTCGCCCATCTCGCCCTCGATCTCGGCGCGGGGCACCAGCGCGGCTACCGAGTCGATGACTACGACGTCGAGCGAGCCCGAACGGATAAGCAAGTCGGTGATCTCCAACGCCTGCTCGCCGGTGTCGGGCTGGGAGATGAGCAGCTCGTCGACGTCCACCCCGAGCGCCTGGGCGTATATCGGGTCGAGGGCATGCTCGGCATCGATGAAGGCCGCGATGCCGCCGTTGCGTTGCGCCTCGGCCACGATGTGCAGGGCCAGAGTGGTCTTGCCGGAGCTCTCCGGCCCAAAGATCTCCACCACCCGGCCCCGGGGCACCCCCCCGATGCCGAGGGCCAGGTCGAGCGCCAAAGCCCCCGTGGAAATGGCGGCGATCGGCTGTACCTGGTCGGATCCGAGCTTCATGATCGCGCCCTTGCCAAACTGCCGCTCGATCTGGGTGATGGCCATGTCGAGGGACTTATCCCGTTCCACTGGCGCTCCTTTGTGACGTTTACGGCCCGACGGTACGGGGAGGGTGTGACACGGCCGACGGGGGAACTACAACGATGTGAGTCTAGCCTTCCGGTGCCCCTCAGGCTAGTCGAACACCTGTTCGTTTGCCACTACCCGGCCAGCCAGGAGACCATCGCGGCAGCAACTTCTTCCGGCCTCTCCCCCACCACCGAATGCCCCGCCCCAGGCACCTCCACGACGGCGGCCCGAGGGCCGATCTCCGCGGCCATGCGGCGGCCCTGGGTCACATACGCCGGGTCCTCCGCCCCGGCGATCAGCAGCACCGGCATCCGCAGATCGCCCAGGCGGCGGCCCAGGTAGGGCTGCTCCCCCTGCCCCAGCCGGCGCAAAGCGGCGGCTACCCCCTCCGCCCGGTTGGCCGCCCGTCCCGCCACGTCGGCCGCCCGCCACTCCGGCGGCCGCCGCCGCAGGCCGGCGAAGAGCGGATGGGCCAGCCACTCCTCGGTGAAGGCGGCCATGCCCGCCTCCTCGATGTGCCCGGCCAGCACCCGGTCCCTCGTCCGGCGGCGCCGGCGCTCGGCGGCCGACGGCAAGCCCGGGGTGGCCGAGACCAGGACCAGCCCGTCCACCAGGCCGGGATGGGCCAGGGCAGCGCCGAGCGCCAGGCGGCCTCCCATCGAGTAGCCCATCAGGCAGCGGGGGGCGGCCAGGCCGGCCAGGCGGGCGCCGATACCCGCCACCGCCCGCTTCCACCCGCAGGGCGGCTCGGACCCGTGCCCGGGCAGGTCGGGAGCCAGCCACTCGCCGCCCACCAGCGGGGCCACCTCGGCCCACATGGAGCCGCGCTGGGTGAATCCGTGCAGGGCCAGGAAGGTCATCTCAATCCAGGGGGAAGCTCTCGACCTGCTCGTAACGGGGGCCGCCCGGCCCCAGGTGGCTCCCGAAGAGCACCACCCGGTCCACCGGCATGGCCAGACCCAGCGGCGGCACCGCCTCCAGTACCGGCGTCACGTCCTGGTCGGGACGGAGGCGGCTCAGGGTGAGGTGAGAGCGGAAGGGCCGATCTTCGGGAGGGAACCCGGCCGCCTCCGTCGCCTCCTCGACCACCGCCGCCAGGCGCTCCGCCTCCTCCGCTCCCCTCTCCAACCCCAGCCACAACACGTTGGCCCGGCGCGGCCGGGGGAACGCCCCCAGGCTCCCCCAGCGGATCCGGAAAGCCGGCCCCCGCTCGGCAGCGTCCACCTCCCGCACCACCCGGTCGGCCGCCGCCTCGTTCACCTCGCCCAGGAAACGGAGCGTCAGGTGCCAGTTCTCGGGGCGCACCGGCCTCCCGGGGAGAGGGTGGGGCAGGGACGCCTGCAGGTGACCGACGATGGCATGGCGGGAATCCTCGGTCAGCGGCACGGCCAAGAAGAGGCGCATCACCACCACTCCCCCTGCACCGCCAGCCGCACCGCCTGCAGAGCCGCCGTCGCGGTGAAGGCTCGCGCTCGCTCCCGGTCGGCCGGCATGCGGAAGGTGCGGGCCGCCGCCCCCTCGGGCGTGCGCACCGCCACCACCATCGTGCCCACCGGGGCCCCGCCCGGCTCCGGCCCCGCCGACCCGGTCACGGCCGCCACCACCTCCGCCCTCAGAGAAGCGGCCCCGCCCTCGGCCATGGCCAGGGCCACCTCCTCGCTGACCACCCCCTCGTCCTCGATCAGACCGGAAGGCACTCCCAGCAGGGCCGTCTTGGTGGCCGGGGCGTAGGCCACCACCGACCCGACGAACACCCGGGAGGAGCCGGGTACCGAGGTGAGCCGCTGCGCCACCATCCCCCCGGTGGCCGACTCGGCCGTCCCCAGGCTCCATCCCCGCTCGCCGCACAGGCGGAGCACCAGTTCCTCAATAGTCTCCTCCCCCACCGCGAACACCGTCCGTCCCAGGCGGCGGCGCACCTCCGCCTCCATCGGGTCGAGCAGGGCATCCGCCTCCTCCCGGGTACCGGCCCGGGCGGTCAGGCGCACCTTGATCTCGGCCGAACTGGCCAGGAAGGCCACCGTCGGGTTCACCGAGGTCTCGAAGAGGTCGCCGAGGCGCTCGGCGATGCCCGATTCGGACTCGCCCCAGCAGCGGATGATCCGGCTGGCCAGCACCCCGGTGCCGCCCGCGCGGGCGACCAGGAAGGGGATGACCTCCCCCTCCAGCATGGGCAGCATCTCCTGGGGCACCCCGGGCAGGGCGAACACCCAGGAGTCCCCCACCCGCAGGCGCAGGCCGGGAGCCGTGCCCTTAGCGTTGGCTATCAGCACCGCTCCCTGCGGGTGCTGAGCCTGGCGCAGGTTGCTGGCGGGCATCTCCCGCCCCCGCCGGCGCGCCCACCAATCCCGCAGGTGCTCGGCGAACTCCTCGCTGAAGGCCATCTCAACCCCGGCCGCGGCGCAGATGGCCTCGCGGGTGATGTCGTCCTGGGTAGGGCCCAGCCCGCCGGTGACGATCACGGCTTCGGCCCGGCCGAGAGCCTGGGAGATGGCGGCGGAGGCCCGGACCAGGTTGTCCCCCACCACCGCCTGGTGGTAGTGATCGAGGCCCGCCTCGGCCAGGCGGCGCCCGATCTCCGCGGCGTTGCCGTTGACGATCTGGCCCAGCAACAGCTCGGTGCCGACCGCGATCACCTCCACCTTCATGCCAGCACCTCCGCCACCGTGTCGCTCCCGTACACCCCGGTCACCCGGGCCCGCAGCCAGTCGCCGGGCCGGCCGGTATCGAGCAGCACCACGCCGTCGATCTCCGGCGCCTCACGATGGGACCGCCCCACCGGCGTGCCGTCCTCCACCCGGTCCACCAGCACCTCGGCCACGCGTCCGACTTGCTCGGCGTTGCGCTCGGCGGTGATCTGCTCCTGGAGTCCCTCGAGCAGGCGGGCTCGCTCCGCCGCCTCCGCCGCCGGCACCTGCCCGGAGAGGGACGCGGCGGGGGTCCCTTCCTCGGGGGAGAAAGGGAAGAAGCCGGCCCAGTCGAGGCGCGCCGCCGCCAGGAAGGAGGCCAGGCCGGCCACGTCGTCGTCGTCCTCACCCGGGAAACCGACGATGAAGCTGGAACGCAGGGCGGCTTCGGGGGCCAAGCGACGAATGGTGCCGATCAGCTCGAGGTGGCTCTCCGCTTCCCCGGGGCGGCGCATGGCCCGCAGCAGGCGGCCCGAGGAGTGCTGCAGGCTCAGATCGAAGTAGGGAGCCACCACCTGGTTGGCCGCCATCTCCTCGATCAGCCCGCCGCTCACCTCCCGGGGATGCAGGTAGAGGAGGCGCAGGCGGCGCAGCCCCTCGATCTCCCCCAGCAGCCGCAGCAGGTCGGCCAGCCCGCCGGGAGCGCCCAGGTCCTGCCCGTATCCGGAGAGGTCCTGGGCCACCAGCACCAGCTCCTTGACCCCGGCCGCGGTCAGCGCCCCGGCCTCGGCGCGCACCTCGGACGGGCGGCGGGAGCGCTGCGGCCCGCGAAACTGGGGAATGGCACAGAAGCTGCAAGGCTTGTCGCAGCCCTCTGCCACCTTCAGGTAGGCGTAGGGAGCGGCCGGCGCCGGCCGGCGCGGCTCGTAGAGGATGTCCGTGGGCTCCAAGCGCGGGCCGGCCGGTTCCCACCCGGTGAGGTCGGCCAAGCGGCCCACCAGCCCGCCGTAGCCGTCGATTCCCACCACCGCGTCGGCTTCGGGGAGAGCCTCCGCGAGTTCCTCGGTGTAGCGCTGGGCCAGGCACCCCAGCACGACCAGGCAGGCCCCCGGGGCGCGTCGGCCGGCCGCCTCCAGGATGGTCTCGATGGACTCGCGCCGGGCCGCCTCCACGAAGGCGCAGGTGTTCACCATGACCACCTCCGCCTCCTCGGGCGAGTCCGCCGCGGCGAAGCCGGCCGCCGACAGGCGGGCCGTCAGCTTCTCCGAGTCCACCTGGTTCTTGGCGCAGCCGAGCGTGGTCAGCCACACGCGAGGAACGGAAAGCACGACGGCGAGTCTAGGAAGAGGCCGTCGATCGGCGGGCCCGCCCGTGGCAGGGATCGCCCGGATGCGGCATGATCGTCCCATGCATTGGGAGGCCGACCTGCGACTGGCGCTGGAGATGGCCGACGCCGCCGATTCCATCACCATTCCGGGCTTCCGGTCGCCCGGCCTGGTGGTAGAGGCCAAGGCCGACCTGACCCCGGTGTCGGCGGCGGACCGGGCCGTCGAGGAAGCCCTGCGCTCGCTGTTGGGCCGCCGCCGGCCCGGCGACGGCGTGCTCGGTGAGGAGTTCGGCGACGTCCCCGCCGGCGACCGGCGCTGGATCCTCGACCCCATCGACGGCACCGCCAATTACATCCGGGGCATCCCGGTCTGGGCCACCCTCATCGCCCTCGAGACAGCCGGGGAGATCGTGGCCGGGGTGGTCTCCGCCCCGTTGCTGGGCCGGCGCTGGTGGGCGGCGCGCGGAGCGGGGGCCTGGGGAGACGGCGAGCCGCTGCACGTCTCGGCGGTGGCCCGCCTGGCCGAGGCCCAGCTGTCGTATCCCGCCCTGGTCACCTTCGAGGAGTGCGGCTGCGGGGAACAGGGCCTGGCCCTGAGCCGGCTCTGCCGGCGGACCCGCGGCTTCGGGGACTTCTGGTCGCACATGCTGGTAGCGGAAGGGGGTGTGGATTTGGCGGTGGACCCCATCGCCTCGCTCTGGGACCTCGCCGCGCCCCGGGTGATCGTGGAGGAGGCGGGGGGCCGCTTCAGCGACTTCACCGGCGTCGCGCGCGCCGATGGGGGCAACGGGGTAGCCAGCAACGGGTTGCTGCACGAAGCGGCGCTGGCCGTGCTGAACGATCCTCACCCGGCGGTGCCGCCCCGCACCGGCCCGGTGGTCCCCTGAGGCCTAGAACCGCATCGACTCGGCCCCGAGCACCTGGTCCAGCTCCTCCGGAGAGACCAGCACCGCCCGGGCCTTGGAGCCCTCGGAGGGGCCGACGATGCCCATGTGCTCCAGGATGTCCATGACCCGGCCGGCCCGGGCGAAGCCGATGCGCAGCTTGCGTTGCAGCATCGAGGTGGAGCCCAGCTGGGAACGGACCACCATCTCGATGGCCTGGCGCATCACCACCGGGTCCTCCCCCTCGTACGCCCCCTGCCCCTCTTCCCCTGCCGATTCGGTCGGGGTCTCCAGCACCTGCTTCTCGTAGCGGGCGGCCGCTTGCTGGCGCACCCAATCGGCGATCGCGTGGATTTCGGCCTCGCTGACCCAGGCCCCCTGCACTCGCTCCGGCTTCGGCTCGCGGGCGGTGACCATGATCATGTCCCCCAGGCCGACCAGCTTCTCGGCCCCCACCGTGTCGAGGATCACGCGGCTATCGGTCTGGGAAGCCACCGAGAAGGCCAGCCGGGAGGGGATGTTGGCCTTGATCACCCCGGTGATCACGTCCACCGAGGGACGCTGGGTGGCGATCACCAGGTGGATGCCAACCGCCCGGGCCATTTGGGCGATGCGCACCACGGCCTCCTCCACCGCCCGTCCGGCCACCATCATCAGGTCGTTGAGCTCGTCGATGACCACCACGATGTAGGGGAACCGCTCGAAGCGCTCGGGGTCGAGCCCGCCGGCGTCGTACTTCTCGTAGTACCCCTCGACATCGCGGACTTCGGCGTCGGCCACAAGGTCGTAGCGCACGTCCATCTCCCGCACCACCCACTGCAGGGCGTCGGCCGCCTTCTTGGGGTTGGTGATGACCCGGGTCAACAAGTGGGGAACGTCGTTGTACTGGCCGAGCTCCACGCGCTTGGGATCGACCAGTATCAGGCGCACCTGGTCGGGGGTGGTCCGTACCAGCAGCGACGCCACCAGCGCGTTGATGCAGGAGGACTTACCCGCTCCGGTGGCCCCGGCGATGAGTACATGGGGCAACTCGGCCAGGTGCAGCATCACCGGGCGGCCCGAGATGTTCATGCCCAGCCCCACCGAGAGGGGATGGTTGGCCTCCTCGGCCTCCGGGCTGCGCAGGATGTCCCCCAGGGTGACCAGCCGGCGATGCCGGTTGGGGACCTCCACCCCGATGGCGCTGCGGCCGGGGATGGGCGCGAGGATCCGCACGTCGGGGGTAGCCAGGGCGTAGGCGATGTCGTGGGCCAGGCCGGTGACCCGGGCCACCTTCACCCCCGGCGCCAGCTCGATCTCGTAACGAGTGACGGTCGGGCCCGGCACGATCCGGGTGAGGCGGGCATCCACCCCGTGCTGGAGCAAGGCGTTCTCAAGGTCGCGGGCGGTCTCCTCCAGCGTGCGCTTGTCCTGGGAGACCTTCACGCCCCGGCCCAGGATGTTCAGGGGCGGCTTCTGGTAGCCGGCAGCGCCGGCGGCAGGCCGGCCGGGGCGGCCGCCGCCTCGGGAGCTCGCGCCCGGCACCGGAGGGGGCCAAGCGGGGCGAGGAGGGGCGGCCGTCGGCAGAGATGCGGGCCGCTCCGCCTTGCCTTTGGGAGCCTCGACCGTCGCTGTCACCACCGCCGGAGCACCGGCGCGCCGACGGCGACGGCCGCGGAGCGCGGCCACCATCCTGCGCCACCCGTCGGCCACCACCAGCCCGACCTCCCGCAGGGTGGTTCGGGTAAGCATCAGCACCCCCAGCGCGACAACCGCCACCAGGACGACCAGCGCCCCCCAGAAACCGATGACCCGCCGCAGTGGGAAGGCAATGAGCGCCCCGAGGGCCCCGCCCCGCTCCTTCACCAGGTCCAGCGAGCCGGCCAGGGAGACCGCCCCCGTCATCAGATGGAAGAGGGCCAGGGAACCTACGAACGTGACGCCGAACCCGGCCGCCCGGCGGCCCTGTTCCCCGTGGGGCGAGGAGAGGACGAGGGTGCCGCCGAAGACGACCAGCACGATGGGCAGCACCAGCGCCCACACGCCGAAGAGCAGCCGCAGACCGCTGTCGATGAAGGAGCCGAAGGGGCCGGCCAGCCCGAAGGCGGCCAAGCCCAGCAGGATGCCGCCCACGACCAGCACCACTCCCCAGACATCCTGGGCGTGCCGACCGAAGCCGTGACGGAAGCGCTCCCGCAGGGCCGCCAGCGCGGAGGCCCGGCGCGAGGTCTTCTTCTCCGTTCTCGCGGAAGTAGCCGCCCTGCTCCGCCCTTTGCCCCGGCGGGCGGGCTGCCGCTTCGCCATGCCGGACACGATACACACGGCGGCCCCGGGGGCAAACGACCGCGGGGCTACACCTCCAGCACGATGGGGATCACCACCGCCTTGCGGGACTTCTCCTCGCGCGTGACCCGGTTGACGGCGGCCCGCACGTGCTGGCGCATCGCCTCCAGGTGGGGAGGCCCCCCCTCCATCGACCGGAGCTCGGCAGAGACCTCCTCGGCGGCCCGGGCCAGCACCGCCGTCGGCTCGTGTACGAAGCCGTGGCTCTCCAAGTCGGGGCCCTGCACCACCCGGCCGGTGGCCGCGTCCACCCCCACCACCACCACGATCACCCCGTCCTCGCAGAGGTGGCGGCGGTCGCGAATGATGCCCCGCACCCCCTCGGCCATCTCCAGGCCGTCCACAAAGACCAGACGGCCGGGGACCGCCCGGCGCTCCACCCGGGTCTCCTTTCCGTCGAGCACCACCCGGTCGCCGTCCTCGCAGACCAGCACCTCGGGCACCCCCATCTGGCGGGCAAGCGCGGCGTGGGCGCTCAGGTGGCGGTACTCGCCGTGGATCGGCACAAAGGCGCGAGGGCGGATGACGTTCAGGAAGGTGCGCAGCTCGTCCTGCGCCCCATGCCCCGAAACGTGGATGGGCGCGTTGTCGCCGTGGAAGACCCGGGCCCCCAGCCGCAGCAGGCCGTTGATGACCCGCGACATCCGGGTCTCATTGCCGGGGATGGGCCGGGCGGAGATCAGGACGGTGTCGCCCTCCTCGATCTTCACCCAACGGTGATCGCCGGCTGCCATCAGCGAAAGTGCTGCGAAGGGCTCCCCCTGGGAGCCGGTGCAGATCACCGCGGTCTTCTGCAGCGCGAGGGTGAGGATCTCCTCGATGGGCAGCACCACATCGGGCGGGAGGGTGATCACCCCCAGGCTCTCGCCGATGGCGACGTTGCGCTGCATAGACCGTCCCAGGAAGGCCACGTAGCGACCGGCGTCGGCCGCCGCCTCCACTATCTGCTGCACCCGGTGCAGATGGCTGGCAAAGCAGGCGGCGATCACGCGGCCCCGGCTCTCCACTACCAGCTCGTACAGCGCCGGCGCCAGGCTCGACTCGCTGGGGACGAAGCCCGGCTCCTCGGCGTTGGTGCTGTCGGACAGCAGCAGGCGCACCCCCTGCCGGCCGACCGCGGCAAAGGTGGGCAGGTCGGTGGCCATCCCGTCGATGGGGGTGGGGTCCAGCTTGAAGTCGCCGCTGTGCACCACCAGGCCCTCGGGGGTGTCGAAGGCGATCCCGCTGTTCTGGGGAATGCTGTGGGAGACGGGAATCAGCATGAAACGGAACGGCCCGTGCTGCACCCACTCCCCGGCCGCCACCGGCCGCAGGTCGGCGGTCAGGCCCGCTTCCTCAATGCGGCTGCGGGCGAGCCCGACGGTGAGGGGCATGCCGTACACCGGCACGGATACCTCCGCCAGCAGGTAGCCGAGCGCTCCCACGTGGTCCTCGTGGCCGTGGGTGAGCACGATGCACTCCAGATCGTCTCGCCGCTCGAGCACGGCGCTGAAGTCGGGAATGACCAGGTCGACTCCGAGCATCCCTTCCTCGGGGAACATCAGCCCGCAGTCGATCAGCGCCAGCCGGCCCTCCACTTCCAGCAGAGTGCAGTTGCGCCCCACCTCGCCCAGCCCGCCCAGGAAGGAGAGGGAGACGCTCATGCCTGCTGGGCCGCCGCCAGCGCCTCCCGCACCGCCGCCAGGGTGGCCGCCGACGCCCGCACCAGGGGCAGCCGGGGATCGCCCACCGGCGCCCACAGCTCGTCCATGGCGGCCTTTACCGGCATCGGGTTGGGCTCCAGGAACAGGGCCCGGCAGAGGGGGGCCAGGGCCAGGTGGAGGCGCCGGGCCTCGCCCAGGTCACCGGCCAGAGCGGCGGCCAGCATCCGCTGCACCTGCCGCCCGGCCAGGTGCGAGACCACCGACACCACCCCCACCCCGCCCACCGCCACGATCGGCAGCGTGTTCACGTCGTCCCCCGAGTACACCGCCAGCCCCTCCCCCACCGCGGCCACCGTCTCGGTGGTGAAAGCCAAGTCGCCCACCGCGTCCTTGACCGCCACGATCCCCCGGTGGGCGGCCAGCCGGGCCAGGGTCTCCACCTCGATACGCCGGCCGGTGCGAGCGGGGATGTTGTACAGCATCACCGGCAGCGAAGAGGCCCCCGCTATCGCCTCGAAATGGGCCACCAGCCCCCCCTGGGAGGGACGGTTGTAGTAGGGAGTGACCGCCAACACCCCGTCACACCCCACCTCCTCAGCCCGCCGGGTCATCTCCACCGTATTGGCCGTGTAGTAAGTGCCGGTGGCGGCCACCACCAGGGCCCGCCACCCTACCGCCTCCACCACCGCC
>CAZJRF010000070.1:0-10477 GCA_964548475.1 uncultured Acidimicrobiia bacterium | reverse complement strand
CCGGACCGGCGCAGATGAAGTCCCTGCCCCCGTACGCGTAGATGACGTCGTTGCCTCCCAGGGCGACGATCACGTCGTTGCCCTCGGTGCCGGTGATGACCTCGCTCCCGTCGGTGCCGACGTGAGTGGCCGGTCGGCCCCGGCAAAAGTAGGTGGTCCCACCGTGGTACGTGATGTTCAGCACCAGGTTCCCCGTCAGTGCGCCGCCGATCGTGGGATAGCCGCCGACCTGGATTCTGGTCGCGCCCGGCTGGGCAATGAACGTGACCTCCGAGTCCAAGTCGGAGGTGGAGATGTCGTCGCTGCAACTTACCTGGGTGAGGGAGCCGACTGAACTGCCGGTGTAGACGGCCAGCACCGTGTCGAAGTCGGAACCGCGGGTGTCCACCGTGACCAGGGTCGGCTCGACCCGCGTCAGCACGTACCAGACGGTAGCCCCCAGCTCGCCAGTGCCGCAGGAGTGGGGCTCACCGGTCTCGGTCGTTGCTCCGAAGGTGCTCTGAGTCTGGGAACTGAGTGTGCCCCAGGCGTTGACGAAGTCGTCGTTGCCCGGGCGTATGGTCATGTAGTCGAACCAGAGGTCGAATCCCGCTTCCTGCCCGCCGTAGCCGCCCACTTGGACCCAGTAAGAGACGCCGGGCTGGGCGGTGAACCGAAGCCACGAACTGGTGAAACCCTGCCCAACGTCGTCGTTGCAGGTCACCCGGTCAAGGGAGCCGACCGAACTGCCCGTATAGACCGAGATCACGGTGTCCAGGAGGGAGTTGTAGCCGGTCTCCACTGTCACCCGAGTGGGGACGCTCACGATCAGTTTGTACCAGACGGTCGCTCCGTAGGGGTGGCCGTCGCAGTCCAGCGGCTCACCCGCCTCCGTGGTCGCCCCGACGTTCGAATCGCCGTTGAAGTCCGTGTACGCGCTTTCGCTGAACGGGACCGGCTCCGCGCCGAGGAAGTAGTCGTTGAACGGGCCCAACCGGGCGGTCACGGGTGAGGCGGGATCCTCCGCCGAGGCGGCCGGAACTACCAGCGCTCCCATCAGCAGGATGAGAACGGCGATGCGGGGGAACCATCGATACCTCATGATCACGCCCTTTCCTCGCGGGCCGACCGGAGCCGGCAGTCGGTCTGTCTGGCGGGCAAAGGCGCGCCGTGATCCGGCGGCACCCTCCGGGATTCGCTGGAGAGTTTGTGCGCTACCTCCCCGACGTCTGGCGACACGCTAGCCGGGTCCGCACCCGGCTGCCGGGCGGTGGCAAGCGCCCACCGCGCCTCTGCTTCCGGCCAGAACCGCGGCGCTTTGGTGCGGTTGGGATAGCCCCGGTCGAGGGGTTACGGTCCGCGCATGGTGAGCCCGTCGGGCACTAGGCAGGCAGTCCTCCGCTCTGCGCTGCGCCTGGAGTACCTGACCCTGGGGTGGAACCTGATCGAGGCGGCCCATCGGCCTCATCGCCGGGGTGGCGGCCGGCAGCATCGCGCTGGTGGGCGTCGGGGGCGACAGCGTGGTGGAGAGCCTCTCCGGGACGGTGCTCATCCGGCGTCTCTTGGTTGAGCAGCGAGGAGTCGAGGGGCGACGCGCACTGGAGGTCGAGAACCGGGCCCGCCGGCTGGTGGCCGTCTCCATGTGGGTGCTGGCCGCCTACGTCGCCGCTCAGTCGGTGGCCGGCCTGCTGGGCCGAGAGGGGGCCGAGGCTTCCCCGGTGGGGATGGGGCTGGCGTTGACGTCGCTGACGTTCATGTGGCTGCTGGCCCGGGCCAAGTGAGCCCGGGCACGGGATCTGCATAGCCACGCGCTGGAAGCCGACGCAACCCAGACCCGGATCTGCTGGCAGCTATCGGCCGTTCTGCTTGCCGGTCTTGCCGTCAACGCCGCTCTGGGCTGGTGGTGGGTGGACGGGGTCGCCGCTCTGGGGATGGCGGTGCTCATGGCGCACGAGGGCCGGGAGGCCTGGCAGGAGAGGGGCTGCTGTTGATGGGGGGCCACAGCACTCATGCGGAAGCCCTCTCCGCGGACGGCGCCGCCGTCCGCGCCTCTCCCAGTGGGAGTCGTGTAGCCGGCCCCCTCTCCGGCCTTCAGCCGCGTCTCCCCCGTCCCCACGGGGGAGACTATCTAGCGCCCGCGCCCGAAATGCACGTGGCGCTCGGCGGCGGGGCGGTGATGGGCATCGTCGAGCACCAGCGAGCCGTCCTCGAGGTGCACGATGCCGATGCCGTAGGCCTCGGAGAGGCGATCGGGGTGGAGGGCCCGGGAGGGCGGGCCTTCGGCGTGCACCCGTCCGGCCATCAGCAGCACGTGGTCGGCCCGGTTGGCGTCGGCCACGTCGTGGGTGGTCATCACCACGGTGGCCCCCCGCTCCAGTTCCTCGGCAACAGCCATCCGGATGTGCTCGGTGGAGACCAGATCGAGGCCGGTAACCGGCTCGTCGAGAAGCAGTAGTTCGGCCTCCTGGGCGAAGCCCTGGGCGACGAAGACCCGCTGACGCTGGCCGCCGGAGAGCTCATGAAGGTGGCGGTCGGCGAGGTCGGCCACCTCGAGACGATCCAGGGCCTGCTGCACCGCCCGCCGGTGGGGAAGGGTGGGGAACCCCCATAGGCCGAGCCAGGCGTAGCGGCCCATGGCCACCGTCTCGCGCACGGTGACGGGCATCACCTCGTTCACCTTGGTGGCTTGCAGCACGTAGGCGACCCGCCGCCGCGACCCGCCGGGCGGCCGGCCCAGCACGTCCAGGTCACCCTGCCGCGGGGACAGCAAGCCGGCGAGGCCGTTGAGCAGGGTGGACTTGCCCGAGCCGTTGGGGCCGATCACCGCCGTGAGCCGTCCCTTCGGAATGGAGAAGTCGGATGCCTCCAATGCCACCCGCCCGTTGTAGGCGAGCACCACGCCCCTTCCCTCGGCGGCTAGCCCCCGAGGCATGCGGGACAGGTTCCTTCGATGTCGATGCGGTGGCCGGAGACCCGGTAGCCGGCCCGGCCGGCGACCCGCCCGACCAGGCTTGTGATGGTGTGCTCGGTCTCAGGGGGGATGGCGACGTCGCGCACCTCGCCGCACCCGGCGCAGATGAGGTGGTGATGGTGCCCGGTGAGCCACTCGGCCAGCTCGTAGCGGGCCACGCCGGCCGCGTCGTGCTCGCGAGAGAGCACCCCTGCTTGCTCGAGCACGGCCAGGTTCCGGTAGAGGGAGGACAGGGGGATCGCCGAGTGAAGAGAGCGATGCAGTTCGGCGGCCGTCATGGGCCCGTCACTGTCGGCGAGGGCCCGGATCACCAGCCGGCGGGCGGGGGTGGAACGCACCCGCCCGCTGAGCAAGTGGGCTACGGCCTGCTCGGCCCGGTCTGCTGGCGGCTGTTCCATGATGGTCCTACAATGATAGTGATAATCATTCTCATTCGCTAGATGGGAGCCTGCCTTGTCACGCAGGATGACGTTCGTGGTGCTGGTGGGCCTGTGGGCTCTGCTCGCGGCCGGGTGTGGTGCGGGCACCGGGGCCACGTCCGTGGCCGGGGAAGAATGTGGGCCGGTGGAGGTGGTAGCGAGCACCTCGATCCTGGGAGATGTGGTGGGCAGCGTGGTTGGTGAGCACGGGGTGGTGGAAGTGCTGATGCCGCGCGGAGCCGACCCGCATTCGTTTCAGATCTCCGCCCGCCAGGCCGCGGCAATGCGGCGCGCCGACCTGGTGGTGGTGAACGGGCTTGGACTGGAGGAGGGGATGGGAGGCGCGGTAGAGACGGCGGCTTCCGACGGGGTCAGGGTGGTGGAGGCCGCCTCGTTCGTGGAGCCGCTGCCGTTCTCTCTCGACGGCGGCGGCGATGAGACCGGCCACGGCAGCCTCGACCCCCACTTCTGGACGGACCCGGCCCGCATGGCGCAGGTGGTCACCGGGCTGGCTGAGGCGCTGGCCGCTGCCGACCCCGCCTGTGCCCAGCGGTGGCGGGAGGCCGCGGCCTCCTACCGGGAAGAGATCCTGGCCCTCGACGAGGAGATCGAGGTGATCCTCGAGACAATCCCCGCCGACCGGCGCAAGTTGGTCACCAATCACCATTCGCTGGGCTACTTTGCCGATCGCTACGGCTTCACAGTCCTCGGGGCGATTGTTCCCGGGGGCAGCACCCTGGCCGAGCCGAGCCCGGCCGACCTGGCCGGCCTGGTGGCGATCCTGGAACGCGAGGGGATCCGGGCGATCTTCGCCGACACGACCCGCCCGGCCGATCTGGCCGAGGCGCTGGCGGCCGAGCTGGGGGAGCAGGTGTCGGTGGTGGAGTTGTTCACCGGGTCGCTGGGGGACCCGGGCTCTGGCGCGGAGACGTACCCGGCCATGCAGCGGACCAACGCCCGTCGGATCGCCGCCGCCCTGGGGGACGGATGATGAGGATGGGGCGGTGAGGCCGTCGTGGACTGGCTGATCGAACCGTTCTCCTTCGACTTCATGCAGCGGGCCCTGGCCGCCGGGGTGCTCGCCGCCATCACCACCTCGGTGGTGGGGACCTGGGTGATCCTGCGCGGCCTGGCCTTCATGGGAGATGCCCTGGCCCACGGCGTCCTGCCCGGCATCGCAATCGCGCTGCTGGCGGACCTGAACCCGATGGCCGGGGCGGCGGTGGCGGCGGTGGTGATGGTGGGCGCCATCTCGGTGGTGCATCGAATTACCCGGCTCTCTGAGGACACCGCCATCGGCCTGTTGTTTGTGGGCATGCTCGCCCTGGGGGTGGTGCTGATATCGCGCAGCGGCTCTTTCGCGGTGGACCTGGTGGCCGTCCTCTTCGGAGACGTGCTGGGGACCGGCCGGGGAGATCTGGTGGTACAGGCGGTGGCGGCGGCGGTGGCTCTGGGCGGGGTGGCTATCTTCTATCGGCCGCTGCTGGTGCTGTCGTTCAACGAGCAGAAAGCGGCCACGCTGGGGCTGCGCCCCCGGCTGGCGCACCTGGTGATGATGGGCCTGATCACCCTGGCGGTGGTCGCCTCCTTCCAGGCCGTCGGGGCCCTGCTCGTCTTCGGCCTGCTGATCGCCCCGCCGGCCACCGCAGTGCTGGTGGCGCGCCGGGTGCCTACCGTCATGGTGATCGCGATGCTGCTGGGAACCGGTGAGGTGGTGGCCGGCTTGCTCGTCTCCTATCACTTCGACACGGCCGCCGGGGCCACTATGTCGGGGCTGGCCGTCGCGGTGTTCTTCCTGGTGCTGGCCGCGGTGCGGGCGAAGGCGGTGTGGCGCGATCGCCGGGCAAAGGTTGGCACGGGCGATAGCCTGGGGTGATGATGCGCAGCCCAGAACGGTCGGGGCGGCGGCGTTCCGGGCCCCGGGCCCTTCTCCGGCGTCTTCCGGCCCCGCTTGCCCCCGGGCTGCTGGGTCTGGTCCTGCTGGTGAGCGGCTGCGCCTACGAGTCCGCCGGGACGACCACTACCACCGCGGGTGATGCCGAGCAGGCTTCACCCGCCACCGGGCCCGCCGCTCTCGTCTTCGAGGATCAACTGGTCGACGGCTCCGCGGTGGTGGTCGAGTCGGTGACCCTGCCCGCCGACGGGTTCGTCGTGCTGGCGGCCGATGCCGCCGGGGCTCCCGGCGAGGTGATCGGGGTGTCCGAGCTGATCGGGCGGGGCACGGTGGCCGGGGTATCGGTCCCCCTCTTCGTGCCCTTGGAGGTGGAAGCGGTGGTGCACGCCACCCTGCATGTCGATATGGACGAGGACGGACGGTTCCTGTACGAGCCGCCCGACGGGTTTGTGGATCTTCCCGCGGTCTCCGGCAACGGGGTGGCGGCTGCCGACTCTGCGATGGTGGGGCTTCTCGCCCCCCTTGCCCCTGCGGCGGTGGCTCTGGAGGGCCAGCGCACCGACGGGGAGGCGGTGGTGGTGGCCGAGGTGACGCTGCCCGCTCCCGGGTTCGTCGCCCTGCAGGGTGAGGAGGATGGCCTGCCCGGGGCCGTCCTGGGTCTCAGCGACCTGCTGGCCGGGGGGACTCACCGGGAGGTGCTCGTTCCGCTCGACCGGAAGGTGGCCGGTCCGCAGACGCTGTTCGCCGTGGTCTATATCGATCGCGACGGAGACGGCATGGCGGGCCTCGCCTCGGCCGACTCGCCCGACGCGGTCGCCCGGGCCTTCGACGGCGGCCCTGCCCGGGCGGCGGCCGAGATCATCGTGGTGCTCCTCGGCCCTGCGGCCGTCGACGTCGACGACCAGGAGGGCGACGGGACCACAGTGACGGTGGCCTTGGTGAGCCTTCCTTCACCGGGTTTCCTCGAGATTCGACGGGACGACGCGGGCTCGCCCGGCCGCCGCTTGGCGACAAGCGATCTCCTGCCGGCCGGCACCAGCACCCGCGTGAAGGTGGAACTCTCCCAGGCCCTGGCCGGGGACGCGGTCCTCTGGGTGCGGGTGCGGATCGACTTCGACGGCGACGAGGCGCTGGGCAGCGGCGACCCCATCGCTTCAACTGACGAGGAAAGGAGGGCACAGGCCTCGTTCTCCTACACCTTCCTGGAGGAGGACGAGTGAGCACCGGGGACTGTGCCCGGCCCGGGGTTCCCGCCGGGCGGCGGCGGGATCGGTAGCCTGGTGCCGGCGTCCCAGGGGAGCCTCATGTTCGACTACCTCGATCAGGAACGGCCCTGCCCCCGGCCCGGGGCAGCCGCCCGGAGTTCGGCGGCGGGCTGCTGATGCCGCGCCTGCGCCTGTTCGCCGAACTGCGCGAGGCCGCCGGGACGGCCAGCGCCGAGGTCCCCGGCTCCACGGTGGGGGAGATGCTGTCCAACGCGGCCGCCTATTTCGGCCCGGCCTTCTCCGAGGGCCTGGCTGCGGCCCAGGTGTGGCTGAATGGGGAGAGGGCAGGGGCGTCCACGGCGGTGGTGGAGGGGGACGAGGTGTCGCTGATCCCGCCGGCCTCCGGGGGCACCGCCCTGGTGCGCTCCACAGGCGGAATCGAGGCGCTCCTTCTGGTCGCGGTGACCGCCTTGTTATTCGTGGGCAACGCCCTTTCGGTGCGGTGGCTGGCAGTGGCGGTGCTCCTGGGCGGTGTGCTGTGGGCGCACGACCTGGCCGTGGCCTCGGGCGGCCGGGGCCAGTGGCTGGGAGCCCTGCCCATCATGCTGGCCGTCTTCGGCTCGGTTCTCGCCACCTACCGCTTCGGCATCCCGGGGATGGCGGCGGCTGCGGCCGGGGCGGTCATGCTCGGCCTCCTGTGGAGCATCGTCACACCCCGTCTTCGTCCTCTGGAGTCGATCGCCGGGGGGGCGCTGGTGGCGGCGATCGGTGCGCTGGGGGCAGGGTCGATGATCCTGTTGCGGCTTCGCTCTGAGGCGGAGATGACCTCCTTTCTGGTGGTGGCGGTGGTCTCGGTGGGCGTGTCCTGGCTGGTGTCGAGCATCGAGTCGGCTCCCATAGACCCGCTCACCGCCGGGGTTCTGGCCGCCCTGGGAGCGGCCGTGGTGGCCGGTGCGGTCTGGTCGGAGGATCTGTGGCCCATCGTTGCGGCGGGGGCGGCGGCGGCCGTTGCCCTGGTGGCCGGGCGCAATGCCGGCTCCCTGGCCCGGTCCGGGGGGCTGTTTCTGGGCGGGCAGACCCCGGGCACCCTGGCCCATCTCGACGGGGTGATGCTCGCCGCGGCGGCCTTCTGGGTGGTGCTGCGGTTCATCGCCTGACCGGCCGGGTGGCGCCGGAGCCCGCTTTGGGCGGCGACAACCGGGCGAGGGAAAGCCTGTGGATAACTGGGCCCCGGTCATAGCATGGCTTTGATGTACTTCTCCCGGCGACCGGCCCACGTGGGCGCGCTGGCGCTCGTCGCCCTGCTGGTTGCGGGGGTGGCCGCGCCCGCGCTCTCGGTGACCGAAGAGGAAGTGGAAAGAGCACGCCGGGCTCGACAGGAGGCCGCCGCCGCCCGGGCGGCCGCCCTCGACGACCTGGAAGAGGCGGCGCAGGCCTACGAGCAGATCAACGGCGAGTACCAGGCCCTGGTCTTCCGCATCGGCCAGTTGGGCAGCCGCATCGAGGCCTACGGGCAGAAGGCCGAGGAGACTCGCGAGCAGGTCCGCCGTCGGGCGGTGGAGGCCTACATGCGGGGCCCCGAGCAGGAGGTGGCGAGCCTGTTGCTTGACAGCGGCCTGGCCCAGGAGGCCCTGGTGGCCCGGCAGGTGCTTACCCGGGCAGTGGCCGACGGGGCGGCTTCACTTCGTGCGCTGGAGGCAATCACCGCCGAGATGCAGCGACTGGAGATGGACCTGGCGGACGAATCGGCCCGCGCCGCCGAGGTGCGCATAGAGGCGGAGGCAATAGCGGCCCGCATGTACGAACTGCTGGCGGCCCGGGACGCCGAGCTGGCGGCGGCCAGCCAGACCCTGAGCACCGCTGAGGCCGCTCTCGCCGAGCAGCGGCGGCGCGAGGAGGAGGAGAGGCGGCGCCAGGAAGCCATTCGCATGGCGTTGCTCGGGCCGGCCGGCGGCGTGCCCGACGACATCACTCCCGGCTTCATCTGCCCGGTGGCGGGATCGTCGGTCTTCGTTGATTCATGGGGGGCTCCCCGTTCGGGGGGCCGGCTGCACGTCGGCACCGACTTGATGGGAGTCCGGGGGACCCCGCTGGTGGCCGTTGCCGGCGGCGTCATCAAGCTGGGCAACAACCCCATCGGAGGCAACACGGTCTGGCTCTACGCCGATCACGGCGTGTCCTACTTCTACGCCCACCTGGACGGGTTTGCCGGGGTGTCCTCGGGCCAATGGGTGAGCCGAGGCACGGTGCTGGGGTACATGGGGGACACCGGCAACCCGGCTCCCGGCGCCTACCACCTGCACTTCGAGCTCCACCCCAGCGGGCGGGGGGCGGTGAACCCCTACCCGACCCTCGTTCGGCACTGCGGTTGAAACCGGAGTGGGATGGGATAGGCTGGCAGCCGCCCTGCCGGCAATACTCGTGACACAAGCTCAACGCCGCCGCATCGATCTGGTCCGATCCCCCGAGTTCACCACCGGGCTCGAGGAAGTGACTCTCCAAGAGCTGCGCGCCCGGCGGCGCACCTGCGCCGACCTGGATATCGAGTATTCCTACTACCGGCGCCTGCTGCAAGGCCGTCTCGACCTGCTGGCCTTCGAGATGCGGCGGCGGGCGGGGGAGGAGAGCCGCACCCTGCTGACGGCGCTGCCCGAGATCCTTGCCTCCTGGGTCTCACACGAGCCGGGCCTGGCCCCGCGCCGGGTGCCGGTGGAGATCCCCGACCTCCCGGCCGTCGGGCGGCGGGCGGTCGACCGGGCGTTGGGCGACGACTTCCTCGCCCGCCTCCCTGAGATGAGCGACGACGACCTGACGGCGGTGCACAACCGTCTGGCCGAGGTGGAGGCGGAGGTCTCCCGGCAACGGCGGGCCATCTTCGATGCCTCCGATCTTCTGGAGGCGGAATTGGTGCGTCGCTATCGCACCGACCTATCGGCCGGCGACGACGCCCCGGCGGGCTGAGCAGTGCTGCTGGGGGTGGTCCGCTCCGGGCTGGTGGAGTCCCGGCACCCGGTGACGGTGGCCGCGGTAGACGGGACCGGCGCCGTGGTCTTCCGATCGGGAGGCGACCAGGACACCCCCTTCTTCTTGCGCTCCGCTGCGAAGCCTTTCCAGGCAGCCGTCTCGCAACGCTTCGGGGCGGCATTGGCTCCCGAGCAGCTGGCGGTGGCCGCGGGAAGCCACGGGGGCCAGCCGGTACATGTGGCCCTGGTCGAAGACATGCTGGCCTCGGTCGGCCTGGGCCCTGCGCACCTGCTCTGCCCGGCTGTCGAGCCTTCGTCGGAGAGCGGCCGCCGCCGCGCGGTCGCGGCCGGGGAAGCTCCCCGGCCGACTTTCCACAATTGCTCGGGCAAGCATGCGGCCATGCTCCGGGCCTGCACGGCGCAGGGATGGCCGCTGGACTACACGCGTCTCGATCACCCGCTGCAACAGGAGATGCTGGCCGAGGTAGCTCTCAGCAGCGGCGAGTCTCCCGAGCCGGTCGGGATTGACGGCTGTGGAGTGCCCACCTTCCGCGGGACCACCATCGGCCTGGCCCGGGCCTTCGCCCGTCTGGCCACCGACGCCGGTCTGGCCCCGGTGGCCGATGCCATGGCTCGCTTCACCCCGCTCACCAGCGACGGCGACCGGGCCGAGGCCGAACTTGCCCGGTGGTGCCACGCGGCGGTGAAGGGCGGCGCTCAGGGGTGTATCGGGGTGGCCTGGCGAGGGGGCCTGGGGATCGCCGCCAAGTGCTGGACGGGCGAGGGGGCCCCCGCCGCGGCGGCGGCCGCCGCGGTCCTGCGGCGGCTGGGCCTCGTGTCGGAGCACGGATGGGAGATGCTGGCGGGGGTGGCCCACCCGGTGGTGGAGGGAGGCGGCCGTCCGGTGGGACGCCTGGAGGTGCTGGAGGACGGCGGTTGACGCGGTTCCATCAGGATTGGGCGACCGGGGGGTTCGCCCTGGCGCCGGTGGCCGACCTCACCGGTCCGTTCCCCTGGCGGCCTTTCCTGGAGACCTGGTGGCGGCA
>CAZJRF010000069.1:5437-10485 GCA_964548475.1 uncultured Acidimicrobiia bacterium | reverse complement strand
AACGTGCACGAACACCGCCTCGTCCAGATCGATGCCACCGAAGCGCTCCAGCCCGTCGGGCATGCCGAGCAGTTCGAAGCCGCGATCGGTGCGCTGGACGAGAGCCGCATCGAAGGTGCCGCCTCCCAGGTCGTAGACCGCGACCACTTCCCCGGGCTCGATGTGCTCCCCTTCTGAGTAGTGGACGGCGGCCGCCTGCGGTTCGGTGATGAACTCGACGTCCTCCAATTCGGCGAGGTGCCCCACCTGTTCGAGCAGGTCCAGCTTGTAAGGCCCGTAGTTGGCGGGGTGGCTGAGCACGATTCTTCCGGGCTGCTGACCCTGCTGCTCGGCGACTCGGTCGACGATGCCGCGGAGCAGGTGCGCCATCAGCATCTCGGCGCCGTAGGGGGTTCCGCCGATGATGGTGGAGACCGGATCGCCGAGACGCCGCTTGAACTCCCTAGCCACCCGGGTGGGATCGGTGATCGCCCGCCGCTCCGCCGCCTCACCGATGAGCACCGTCCCGTCGGGGCGCAGCGCCACCACCGACGGTATGGTCGCCGTCCGGGAGCCGAGCGTCACCACCTTCGGTTCCCCCCCGTCGACCGTAGCCGCCGCGCTGAAGGTGGTGCCCAGATCCACGCTCATCAGGTACGTCATGGACCTGCTCCGCCACTTGGGTGAGCCGCAGCCTAGTGTGGTGGCCAGACGGCGACCGGGCGGGGAGTATGACCGCCGATCCGCAAGCGGCCCATGACCGGTCCGCGCTCGATCCTGCCGCAGTGGCGGCCATGCTGGCGCGTGGCCTGGAGGCATGTACCGCCTGGAACCGCGACGACCTGACGACCAAGCTGCGCCTGGCTCAAGCTCGACTGGTGCGCCCCTCCACCCTCGTCTGCGTGGTGGGCGAGTACAAGCAAGGCAAGAGCACACTGATCAACGCTCTCGTCGGCAGCCCGGTCTGCCCCGTCGACGACGATCTGGCCACTTCCGCCATCACCGCCGTGTACGGGGCCGAAGCCCCGGCGGCTCGAATCCGCCGGGTGGTCGACGGCCGGGCACAGGTTGAGGAGATCCCCGTCGAGGCCTTGAACCTCTACGTCAGCGAGCAGGGCGATCCGGCCGAGCGAGCCGGCATCGAGCTCGTCGAAGTGGGCATTCCCAGCCCCGCCCTGGAAGACGGCTTCACTCTGGTGGACACCCCCGGCATCGGCGGCTTTCTGCAGCAGCACACCGCCGCCACCCTGCGCTTCCTCGGCCTGGCCGACGCGTTGGTCTTCGTCACCGATGCGTCGCAGGAGCTGACCGCCCCCGAGGTGGCCTTTCTCGAACAGGCCCGGCAGGTGTGCCCGAACCTGGTGCTGGCGATCACCAAGACCGACCTCTACCCGGAGTGGCGGCGCATCGTGGAGCGCAACCGTGAGCACCTGGCTGCCCGCCGTGTCGACGCCGAGGTGTTCACCGTCGCCGCGACCCTGCAGATGGAGGCCCTCTCCCGCCCGGACGAGGGTCTCAGCGAAGAGAGCGGGATCCCGGCCCTGCTCGGTGAGCTGCGGGGCCGGATTCTTGACGGCGCCAAACAGCGCAGCGCGGTGCGGGCGATCGACGAACTGCGCTGGGCTCTCGAAAGGCTGCTCCAGCCGGTGGAGTCGGAGATGGCCGTCCTCAAGGACCCGGCCGCAGCCGAGCGGATGCTGGACGGGCTGCGCGCCGGGCAGGAGCGCCTGAGCCGGCTGCAAGAAGCCGGGGCGCGGTGGGCCACCATGCTCACCGACGGCTTCACCGACCTCCGTTCCGCGGTCGACCTGGGTCTGCGGGCGGCCGTGCGCTCCCTGCTAGCCGAGGTCGAGGCCCGTCTGGAACAGGTCGACCCGGCCCCGGAGTGGGAAGCCCTCACCGGCGAGGTCAGGCAACGGCTGAGCCTCATCGCCGCCGACCGGCTGGCGGTGATCGAAGAAGGGGCAGCCGCCATCCGCGACCGTATTGCCGCCCTGCTGGCCGACGAGGAACAGGTCTATCCCGACTTGATCGGCGCCGAGGTCGTCGACGTGGCGGCCCTCTGGGCTGGTTCACAACGCGAACTCAAGGAGGGACATGGGCGAGGAGTCGTCGGGGTGCTTTCGTCGAGCCTCACCGCCTTGCGCGGCGGCGCCAGCGGCATCTATCTGCTGGGCGTGGCCGCCTCACTCGCCGGCGTCGCCTTGGCCGGGCCTGTATCGCTCGGCGTGGCCGCCCTGTTCGGCGCCAAGCAGATCCTCGACACCCGCAAGGCTGCCCTCAAGCAGCGCCGCCAGGAGGCCCGGATGATTCTGCGGCAGTTCATCGACGAAGTGATGGGGGAAGTGGGCAACCGGGCACGCCAGTTGGTCCAGGACCTGCACCGGCTGCTGCGCGACCACTACTCGGCACGGCTGCAGGAGCTCTCCCGCAGCACCGCCGCCGCCTTGCAGTCCTCGCAGGAGGCCTTGGCGCGCGACCGGGCCGGCCGCGAGCAGCGGGCCGACGTGTTGCACCGGTGGGCCGATCAACTCCGCCGACAGCTCGCCGAACTGCCGACCGTAGAGCCGACGGAGGCATCGGGGTGAGCAGCCGTCTCCCGGCCCGCGGCGCCCCACCCGAAGCCGGGCTGTCGGCGCGCATCGCGCAGGTGTGCCAACTGGCCTCCGAGGTGGCCGGAGGACGCTCCGCCGACGCGGCCCGGGCAATCCGGGAACGTCTCGAGGAGCCGCTGCGGGTGGCCATCGCGGGCCGGGTGAAGGCCGGCAAGTCCACCCTGCTCAACGCGCTCGTCGGCGAGCGGCTGGCCGCCACCGACGCCGGCGAGTGCACCCGTATCGTCACCTGGTTCCGGCAGGGCCTGGCCTACGGTGTGCGGGCGGCGCTGCGTATCGGTGGAGAGGAGGACCTGCGCTTCAGCCGCGAGGGAGGCGGGCTGGCGATCGACCTGGGCCGCTACCGGCCCGAGGAGGTCGACCGCCTCGACGTGTCCTGGCCCTCCGACCGCCTGGCCCGCATGACTCTCATCGATACCCCCGGGCTGCAGTCGCTCGACGAGCAGTGGTCGGCCCGTACCCGGGTCCTGCTGGGGATCGAGGAAGAGGGCCACAGTCAGGTGGATGCCGTCGTCTATTTGATGCGCCACCTGCATCGTTCCGACGGCGAGTTCCTCGAGGCCTTCATGGACCGCTCCTTGTCCCGGCCGTCGCCGGTAAACGCGGTGGCCGTTCTCTCCCGAGCCGATGAGATCGGCGCCGGCCGGCTGGATGCCCTCCAGTCTGCCTCGGCCATCGCCCGGCGCTATGCGGCGGACGACCGGGTCCGCTCGCTATGCGCAACGGTGGTGCCGGTGGCCGGGTTGATCGCGGAGACTGGGTTCACGCTGCGGGAGGAGGAGATGGCCCAGCTGCGGGCCCTGGCGGACATGGAGGCAACCGACCTGGAAGGCATGCTGCTCTCGGTGGAGCGGTTCTGCGCTCCCGGCGCCAGCCCCCTCACCGCCGAATACCGACGCGACCTGCTGCTGCGTCTGGGCCTGTTCGGCGTGCGTCTGTCGCTGCGCGAGATCCGGGAGGGCCGGGCGGCGACGGCCGGCCAGCTGGCCCGGACCCTCGTGGCCGCCTCGGGTATCGAGGGGCTCACCGAGGTGCTCGATGGTCACCTCGCCCGACGTTCCGGCGTCCTCAAGGCTCGTTCGGCCCTGACCGGTCTCCGGGCGCTGGCCCGCGAGCTGGACGGTGAGGATTCCCGGGGAGCCGAGCAACTGACCGCCGCGGTCGAGCGGGTGGAGGCCGGAGCCCACGAACTGGCCGAGTTGCGTCTGCTGCACCTGCTGTTCACCGGAGCCGTGGTCCTGCCCGAGGAAGAGCAGCAAGAAGTAGCTCGGCTCACCGGTGAGGGCGACCCCGCCGAGCGCCTGGGAATGCCCGCCGATGCCGGGGTGGAGGAGGAACGGGCGGTCGCCGTGCAGCGCCTTGAGGATTGGCGCCGACGCGCCGCTCACCCCCTCACCGATCGGCTCACAGCCGAGGCTTGCGAGGTCGTCGCTCATTCCTACGAGCGGCTCTTCGGGGAGCTGACCGCCGCCACTCCCTGATCGGCGTGATACCCCGGCGCCTTCCCTCGCCCCGCCCTTGTCGGCCCCGGTGGGGACCGAGACGTGCTTCACCGGCAGGCGCCGCGCGATTCCTGTAGGTTGGTTAGGAGGACGGCCTTGGAGCGCGCCATGCAGATCCTGACTCCCGCTGCCCACGATGGGAAGGCCCACACTCGCGACAGGTCGACCAGCCGGTGCGCGGCGGCTGGGTGGAGCCTCCGCTCCCACCTGCCCGCGGCGCGCGCTCTACATGGCAACTGACAGGGGGTACCGGTGACTGCCCACCTCGACGACGACTCCAGCTACCAGGCTCCGCAGCTCTTCTACTGGCAAGACCCGGACACAGGCGAGATAGTCGCGGTCGATGCGAGCGGGAACCCGCTCCCGTCGCCACCCGTCCTGAAAGAGGTTCCCGCCGAGGTTCTCCCGAACTTCCCGTGGATCAACGCCTACACCCACCAATGGGTGTCGGGCGAGGCATACGGGACGATCGTCGTCGACCAGTGGGGGCATGTCGTTCGGCCGTTGTATCCGCCCGGCGACTTCGGGATCGGTGAGGACGGATCGCCGACCAGCGGGTATCTGTCCGACTGGGACCCGAACACGTATGGCTGGCCCCCATTCGAGTGGCCTCCCATGAGCATGCACCACCCCCCCGAATGGAGCGACAGTTCCTCAGCACCGTGGCAACCGCCGGCACTGAAGTATTGGGAGGATCCGGCTACCGGGCAGCTGGTCGCGATCGGGGAGGACGGCACCCCCCTCGCCACCCCGCCCGCCCTGCACAAGCTGCCCGACGGTTCGGTGGTCGACCAGTGGGGGAACCCGGTGACTTCCCTCTGGCCTCCCGGCGACCTGGCCATCGACCCGGCGACCGGCGCCCCTACCGGCGCCCCCACCATGCCCCCCGGCTTCCAGCCGCCGGCACTGAAGTATTGGGAGGATCCGGCTACCGGGCAGCTGGTCGCGATCG
>CAZJRF010000069.1:3355-5337 GCA_964548475.1 uncultured Acidimicrobiia bacterium | reverse complement strand
GTGGTCGACCAGTGGGGGAACCCGGTGACTTCCCTCTGGCCTCCCGGCGACCTGGGCATCGACGAGCAGGGCGCCCCCACCGGCGCCCCCACCATGCCCCCCGGCTTCCAGCCGCCCAAGATGTACTACTGGACCGATCCGGCTACCGGGCAGGTGGTCGCGGTCGGGGAGGACGGCACCCCCCTCACCAGCCCACCCCAGCTGACCAAGCTCAGCCCCGAGCAGCGGCAAGCCCTGGGGTTCCCCCCCGGCGAGACCGAGATCGTGGTCGACCAGTGGGGGAACGTCGTCATCCCTCTCCATCCGCCGGGAGGCTTTGGCTACGACGAGGAGACGGGCCAGTGGCAGGAGGAGAGTCCGGGTGAATGGCCACCGGATACCTGGCCCCCCGAGACGGAGGGCAACACCGAGGCCGGTGGAGAGGCAGCGGTCGAGGAACCCGACCAGGCATCCGGCGAGACAGCCGTGGATGCCGCCGTCGGTGCAACCCCCGAAGGCGGGTCCGCCGGTGGCCGCGCGGGGTTCGCCGAGGGTGAGGACGCCTCCCGCCACTACACCGCCGTGGAGATGCAGGAAGGCCCGGTCCGCCGTGACGACGACCTCAACGAACCGCCGGAGCGCGCGGCCGCTGAGATCGTCGAGGCATCGGTGACCGGGCTGGAAAGCGCCGAGCTCGGCGAAGCGGTGCTGAGCCAACCCTCCACCGATGCGCTGGCCGCAGCCGAGTCGCCGGGAGCGCCCGGTGAGCCAGCCGGCGCCATCCCCATCACCATCCCGATGCCACGACCCCCAGAACCAGCTGAAACGGTGGAGCGGGTCGAAGCCGAGCCCCCGGGGGTCCCGGGCGAGACGATCAGCGCCATCCCCATCAATCTCCCCGCACCGCCTCCCCCCGAAACGGGAGAGGTGGTCGAAGCGGCCGAGCAACCCACAGTCGCGCCCGCCGAGACGATCAGCGCCATCCCCATCAACCTCCCCAGTCCACCTCCCCCGCAAGCCGGGGAGGCCGTCGCATCCCCGGGGGAGCAGATCAGCGCCATCCCCATCACCGTCCCCATGCCACCCCCCCCGGAAGCCGTCGAGTCCATCGCATCCCCCGGGGAGCAGATCAGCGCCATCCCCATTACCGCCCCTATGGCTCCTCCACCCGAGGCACCACTTGATCTCGGAGAAGACGAAGTCATCGGCGAGGAGACCCTCCTCAGAGCCGATATGGACCTCGGCCTCGGGTCGGATGCCGGCTTGGAGATTGAACGGACGGAACCGGAGGAGGAGAGCGAAGAACCCGGACGAGCCGGCTGACTGCCGGAGACAACCCCTTATCGCACAAATTGACCGAGCTGCAGCAAACCGCTGCTGCCCCTCAGAGAGGCCACCCTATCTCCAATCGGTACAAGAGCTGGGCCGGCTGACGGCCGAGGGGGACTGCGCCGTATGCTCGGGACCCATGGCCGCCGCCGGGATCGAGTCAACGGCGGCCGATGCGGCGTAAGGTGGGACGAGAACCAAGATAGGTCAAGGACCACGGATCGGTCGCCGTCGATTCGTGTGTCGCCGAGTCGCCCCTCACCGAGCGGCTGCTCCGCCAAAGGAGAAAACCCCCATGACCCCCGCCAACCCTCCCACGCCCTCCCCATTGGCCGGGAACACCTTCGTCTACTACCCGATTTCGGCGGAGACCGGGGAGTGGGGCACCCCGGTGATCGTCGACGCCGACGGTAACCCGCTCCCCTCCCCACCCCCCTACATCATCCAGACCGACCCCGAGAGCGGACGGCCCACCGTGGTGCTGGTCGCCGCAGACAGCGGTGCGTGGATCGACCCGGCCTCCGGCGCCACCCAAGGCGCCGCCAGCCCGCTCGTCGACCCGGCCACCGGCCAGCCCGCCACCCTCCCTTCCTACACCCCACCCACCGAGGGGATGTCGGTCTACTACCCGATTTCGGCGGAGACCGGGGAGTGGGGCACCCCGGTGATCGTCG
>CAZJRF010000069.1:0-3255 GCA_964548475.1 uncultured Acidimicrobiia bacterium | reverse complement strand
AAGGCGCCGCCAGCCCGCTCGTCGACCCGGCCACCGGCCAGCCCGCCACCCTCCCGGACTACGAGCCACCCGGCACACCTGCCCCGATCGAGTCTCCGCCGGCTGAGGAAGGCGAGACTCTGCCCGGCGACCTACCCGAAAGCGAGGAGCCGGGGGCGGGGGAGACCGGGACGGCGGAAAAGGGGGAAGGGGAACAAGCGGAGGAGAGCGGCACCGGCCCCATAACAGAGGAGGCCCTCGGCCCAGGCCTGACGGATCAAGAGCTGCAAAGCCTCGCGTCGCCCCTTCCCCAGCCGGCAGAGGCGGCCGGCTCCATCGGCCCGGGTGTTGAGGAGCTTGCAGCAATACCGGACCCCACCTTCGAACTCGAGCCTGCCACCGGTCAGGTTGCCTTCGGCGACGGCCCTACCGGCCAAGTTCCCGACGCGGGGAGCGACGATGTCGCCACCGGATACCGGACGGCGGACGAGACGGTGGAGCCAACCGGCCGGGCCGCCACCCCCGCCGAAACGATCGAAGCGATCCCCATCACCGTCCCCATGCCACCCCCACCCGATGCAGGACAGGTGGTGGAGACGGCCAGCCCAACCCCCGCCGAAACGATCGAAGCGATCCCCATCACCGTCCCCATGCCACCCCCACCCGATGCAGGACAGGTGGTGGAGACGGCCAGCCCAACCCCCGCCGAAACGATCGAAGCGATCCCCATCACCGTCCCCATGCCACCTGCTCCGGAAGTGGGAGAGGTCGAGATGGGCCAGTCCGTAGCCGCCCCGATCGACCTCTCTGAACCCTTCGAGACCGAGTCACGCCTATCCGACCTGACCCCGCTCACTGTCGAAGAGACTGCCGACAGATCGGCTCTCCCCGAGGAGCTGCCGGAAGAGGAGGAGCCCCGGGGCTAGCAGCCGTTCCTTTCGTGCGCGCGTTCCACCCCAAGTTGACGCTGGCACTGCTCCCCCAGGCCCCGCGGTAACGTGGGCGGGCCATGTTCGGGCGCAAGCGTGTCAAGCCGATCGACCTCAAGAGCCTCGACCAGCTCAAGGAGCTCATTGCCGAGGGCAAGCCGGTGCTGATCGACTTCATGCAGGTGAACTGCCGCAGCTGCAAGATCATGGACGGCATCGTCAACGAACTGGCCGAGGAGTACGGCAGCAGCGCTCACGTGGTCAAGGTGGACCTGGGCCGGGTCCCCGGCGCCGCCACCACCTTCCAGGTGAAAGGAACCCCCACCTTCATCCTGTTCGGCCGGCCCGGCCTGCCCACCGCCAAGAAGAAGGCCAAGCGCCAGCCCGCCCCCGCCCCGGAGCGCCAGCACGGCCTGGTCATGAAGTGGCGCGGCACCGGCCTGGTGCGCAAGGACATGATGACCCGCGCCCTGGAGAGCGCCGGGGCCGTGCGCGTCGCCCGGGACTGACCGGGCTCCATCCGCCCTGCCCTCGCCGTTCAGTCGGTACCGTCGCGAAGCACGGCGGCCTCGCGCACCTCCGGACGGTGCAGGATGTTGGCCAGGATCCCGTCCATCACCTCATCGTCGGCGATGGTCACCTCGAGCAGCGCCACGCGGTGCTCCCCCTCGTCACTGATGCGGATGCCCACCGGGGAGCTGGACACCCCCTCCAAGTCCCGCACGATGGGCCCCAGCGTGCCCGCCCCTCGCTCGTACTCGACGCGCACGAAACGGCGGTGGGCGCGCTGCAGACGGCGGGTGAGAACCTTGAGGACGACGAGGACGACCAATCCCAGACCGGCGGCGATGACCCCCGCCCAGTAGAGCCCGGCTCCCAGGGTGACACCCAGGGCCGCCGCCGTCCAGAGCGTGGCGGCGGTGGTGATGCCCCGCACGCTGACACCCGTGCGCAGGATCACGCCGGCTCCGATGAAGCCGATGCCCCCCACCACCCCGGCGGCGATTCGGGCCGGGTCCCCGGTGCCCGACCCGCCGAAGCCGACCAGGCCGGCCACGGTGAACAGGGCGGCACCCAGGGCCACCAGGGCATGATCCCGGGCACCGGCCGGACGAAGACGCGCCTCGCGCTCGATGCCCAGTGCCAACCCGAGCACCACGGCCAGGCCCAGGCGCAGCGCTATCTCCCAGAGGGGCATGGGAAACCTCCTCCCTCAGCCCAGGGTACCGCTCTGCCCTCGACTAGGACCTAGTACTCGTAGAACCCGCTCCCGGTCTTGCGGCCCAGCAGTCCCCCGGCCACCATCCGCTTCAGCAAGGGCGGCGGAGCATAGAAGGGGTCCTTGAACTCCTCGTAGAGCACCTCGGCCACCGCCAGCACTACGTCGCAGCCAACGAAATCGCACAGCTGCAGCGGCCCCATGGGGTGGTTGGTCCCCAGCATCATCCCCTTGTCGATGTCCTCGCGAGTGGCGAAGCCGCCCTCCAGCATGCGGATGGCCGCCATGGTGTAAGGGTTGAGCAGAGCGTTGACAATGAAGCCGGCCCGGTCGGGGGCCTGTATGACCTCTTTGTGGAGCACCTCGGCGGCAAAGGCCCGTGAGCGGGCCACCGTTTCCTCTGAGGTCCGGATCGAGGGAATGATCTCCACCAGGTTCATCACCGGTACCGGGCTGAAGAAGTGCAGGCCGATCACCTGCTCGGGCCGCCTCGTGGCCCGGGCCAGCTTCACGATGGGAATGGACGAGGTGTTGGAGCCCAGGATGGCGTCGGGACGCTCGACGATCTCGTCGAGCCGGCGGAAGACCTCTATCTTGATCACCGGGTCCTCCACCACCGCCTCCGCCACCAGGTCGCAGCCGGCCAGGGCCCCCAGGTCCGTGCCGAAGGCCAGGCGGCCCAGCGCTGCGTCGCGGTCGTCGGCGGCCAGCTTGCCCCGGTCCACCGCCTTGTTCAGAGAAGCCTCGACGCGGCGGCGCCCCGCCGCCGCCAGCTCGTCGTTCACCTCCACTACGGCCACCCCGAGGCCGGCCCGGGCGCAGACTTCGGCGATCCCTCCACCCATGAGTCCGGCGCCGATAACGCCCACTCCCTGCACGTCCATTGCTCCCTCCCGTTCGGTGCCTCCGACGAGACTACCCATAGGCTGGAAGGGGCGAGCCGGTTAGGCTGCCCGGCATGGAATACGGCCCGCGGCCCCGTCCGGTCTTCTTCGGCCTGGCCCTCATCACCATTGGCGTTCTCTTCCTGCTGCGGGAGATGAGCCTGCTGCCCGATATCTCGCTGTGGACCCTGATCTGGCTGGGCCTGGGGGGATGGCTGCTGGTGGGCACCCTGGCCGGGAACCG
>CAZJRF010000068.1:0-10622 GCA_964548475.1 uncultured Acidimicrobiia bacterium | reverse complement strand
ACCGGCCCGCCAAGGCGACCTGGTTCCAGTGCTTGGGGGGACTGCCCGGGCGAAGGAGTTGCGCCCAGCGCAGCAGGTAGGTCAGGTAGCGGTGCTCGTAAGGATGGACGCGAGGAAACGCGACCTGCGGTGAGGTGCCCAGGAGGAGCATGAGCAGGGTCGTGCCGCTGCGCCCTCCGCCGCTCACCAGTACCGGATGGAGCAGACACCGGCCGGTCTCTTCGGACATGGGGCAACGATAGGCGGTGGGGAAGACGGCCCGTCGGGCGGTGACGGACGCGACCGGCATCAGGTGGTGACCGGCGGGGGCACCGCCGCCCTAAGATCGGGCGGCCCCATGCCTAGTTCTTCTGTGCTCCTCTGCCTCGTCTGCGGTTTCGAGCGCGGCGGCACCACCGCCCTGTCCGAGGTGTTGCGGCAGGCTCCCGGCATAGAGGCGGGGTTCGAGGGAGGCTTCCTGCTCGCCCCCGACCCGGCCTCCTTCCCGTCCGTGGATCCCTACTACGGGATGGCCCTGCGCGGCTGGAACCTGGCCCTCGAGGACATGGAGTACGCCTGCTCCGCCCCCGGGTGGGAGGAGATGTACCGGCGCCTGGCGGAGCGCTTCCGGCCCGACCGAGAAGTCCGGATCTTCGACAAGACCCCCCGCTACATGGAGTGCCTGGCCGAGGTGATGGCCAAGGTGCCGGGGGTGCCGGTGGTGGTGGTGGTACGGGACCCGCGTGCCCTGTTCTGGTCCTGGCTGAAGCGAGCGGGGGAGCGGCCGGCCGATTGGCTGGCGGCTTACCCGGCCCGGTATCGGGCGTACGCCGCCGGGTATCACGCTGCTCTGCAGGCGGGTCTGGGCGATCGTTTGCTGCTGGTGCGCCACGAGGAGCTCAGCCTTCATCCGGCGCAGGAGGTGGCGCGGGTCTTCTCTTTCCTGGGCCTCGACTTCGACCCCGCCTATCTGTCCTTCTCTCCCCGCTTCCGAAATGTGCGAGGGGAAGGGATGACCTCGGCCTTCGTGCTGGAGTACCGCGATCACCTCACGGCGGGAGAGTGCGAGCAGATCCTGGCGGCCACGGCCGGCTGCGCCGACTGGTGGTGGGAGCCTCCCCGGGGCTTCATGCCGCCCGCTGCGCCCGGGGAAGCGGTGGCCGCCGGTCCGGTAGCCCCCCGCCTGCCGGAAGAGAAGCGCCTGCGGCGCCGGGTGGCGGGGACCCGACTTGGCGGTCCTGAGTGCTTCGCGACCCGGGTGGCCGGCGCCGGCCTGCCCTCTCTGGCCGCGGTGCTCGATCTCTCCGCGCCCTTTGTGGCCCCCGGCGAGGAGTTGACGGGCGCGGTGGAGCGAGGCCGCTACCGCCGGCTGGACTGGGAGGCCCGGCTGCGGGCAGGCGGACCGGTTCGCCCCCTAGCCGGGGTGACGGGCAGCTACGACCTGGTGGTCGCCCACTCCCTGCTGCCCTTCCTGAGCCCCGGCGAGGTGTCGGTGCTACTGGAGGATGTCGCCTCCGTGCTGGCGCCTTCGGGCCGCCTGCTGGTCACCCTCTACCTGGACGAAGCGGGGCAGCACGCCCGGCGGGCCATGCCCCAACTCCGGGGGCGCTCCTTCCCCCGCCGAGCCCCCTATCACCTGGGCGGGGAGGCACTGCGGACGCGGGCTGCCGCGGCCGGGTTGGCGGTGCTGGGCGTGGAGGATATCGAGCACCCCTCCGGCCAGCGTCTGGCAGTGCTGGGGAAGCTCAGTGGGGCGGGGTGAAGCGAGGCTGCAGCCGCTTGCGGCGCAACGACACGTCGCGACTGATGGGAGCCGGCCGCAGCGAATGATCGTGCAGCGTCAGGTGGGGGTTGTAGTAGGGGTCCCCGGCGTCGATAACCCTGCCCCACAGGAAGCGCATGCGAGCCAGCGTGTACGCGTTGGAGGCACGCTGCAGGCCGCGGGTTGACCCTTGATCGTGGGTGAGAGGGTAGGTCGGGTCGTACAGGATGATCCCGTTCAGCCGGGTGCGCAGCCGCAGGCAGAAGTCCACGTCCTGGAAGTCGATGGGGAGGTCCTCGTTGAACCCGCCCAGCTGCTGCCAGGCGGAGGCGCGCACGAGCAAGCAGGCGGCGGTTGCGCAGTTCACCTCACGGACCTGGTCGTGCAGGTTCCCCAGGGCGGGGGTGTCCTCCCACTCCAGCGCGTAGTGGCCCGCCACCCCGCCGATGCCGGTGACCACCCCGGCATGCTGAATACGGCCGTCGGGGAAGAGCAGCTTGGCGCCGACCGCCATTACCTCCGGGTCGGCCATCCAGCCCACCATCTGCTGCAACCAGGCCCGGTGGTGGACGATCACATCGTTGTTGAGCAGCAACAGGTAAGCGGCCTCCGGCCCGGCGGCGGCGCCCAGGTTCACCAGCCGGGAGTAGTTGAAGGCGTCGTCGTAGCGCAGAACGGTGACGTTGGGGTGATCGGCGGCCAGGCGCTGCAGGTAGCCGAGGGTCCGGCGCTTCGACGACCCGTTATCGACCACCACCAGATGCACCTCCACTCCGTCGGTGCGATGCAGAACCCCTTCCACCGCTTTGCGCAACAGGCGCAGGCCGTCGCGCGTAGGCAGCACGACCTTGACCAGCGGGGCCGGTTCGACCGGGAGCCAGTGGACCCGGTAGCTGAAAGGAGACCCGGGGCCCAGCCCGGCCCGAGCGTGCCAACCGCGCCGGTGGATGGCCTCTTGCAGGGCACGCAGACCGGCCTGCTCGGCCTCCACCGTGGCGGCGGCCCGTCCCGCGACCGAGCCGCTCCAGGTGCGCCACCGGTACAGGAGGTTAGGAAGGTGGGCCACGGACAGGGGCAGCTCGGACAGGCGCAGCAGCAGGTCGTGGTCCTGGGCGCCCTCGAAGCCGGGGCGTAGCCCGCCCACCCGGCGCAGCAAGTCAGTGCGGACGCAGGCCAGGTGGTTGACGTAGTTGAGGCCCAGGAGCAGCCGGGGCGACCAGGAAGGCTTATGGAAGATCCCCGACGCCCGGCCGCGCCGGTCGATCTTGTACTCATCGGAGTAGATCAGGTCGGCCTCGGGGGCACAGGCGGCGCACCACTCCAGCGCGGTGGGAGCCAGCTCGTCGTCGTGGTCCAGGAACAGCGCGTACTCGCCGGTGGCAGACTCGATTCCCAGGTTGGTGGCGGCGGCGATCCCCCGGTTGTCCTCGTGGCACAGCAACCGCACGCGGCGGCGCCGGGCGGCGCTCTGCAGGGCGCGCCGGGTGCGGGGGTCGCTCGAGCCGTCGTCCACCAGCAGCAGCTCCCAGGCGGGGTAAGTCTGGCGTCTCACCGAGCGCAGGCAGGCCCGCAGCATGGCGGGGTCGGTGTTAAAGACCGGGCAGATGATCGAGAACAGCCGGGTGGGGGAGGGGCGCGGCCGGGGGGTGAGCCGTCGATAGGCCCGAACCCGCTGTGCCGGGCGGGGCACCTCCGGCCCGGCATGCCGCGGGTTGCGCCGTCGCCGGCGCCGGATCGGCGCCGTCAACCGGTGCCCGGCGTAGCGGGCCGCCTTGCCGGCCGTGCGCAGCACTCCGTCGCTGCGCAGGGAGTCGCGCACCTTCTCGAGTCGCCGGCCCACGGGTCTACCTCGCCGATCGCGTGGGGCGATCGTAATGGCGGGCCTGAGCATCGGCGATTCTCAGGGGAGCGTCCCGGCGTACGGCCCGGGAGGGAGTAACCCTGCCTCAGCCCGCTCGGTGATCAGCACGCCGGTCAGGATCAGGACTCCGCCCAGGCCGATGATGAGTGTCACCTGCTCGCCGAGGAGTAAGGCACCACCGGTCAGGGCGATCACCGGGATCATGTAGCTGGGGAGGGAGGCGGTGGTAGCCCCCACCCGCTGCAGCATCCAGAAGAAGAGGAGGGACGGCACAAAGGTGCCGACCAGGCCGATGTAGGCGATGAGGCCCCAGCCGGCGGCCGAGATGCCGCGCGGGAGGCCTTCCAGAGCCAGCATGGTCGGGATGACCGCCATGCTTCCCACCACGAACTGAGGGATGGCGAGGTCCAGCAGGTCGTGGCCCGGGGCGTAGCGGCGGGCGTGCACCCCACCGAAGGAGGCCACCACGATGCCCACCAGGATGAGCGCCACGGCCAGGCCCGGCCGGGCGCCGTCGGTGAGGCCGGATTCCCCGGTGACGACGAGTACCGCCACCCCGGCCACTGCCAGCAGGAGCCCCAGGGCCTTGCGGCGATCCAAGCGTTCATCGGGCAGGAGGAAGTGGGCCCACACCGCGGTGACCGGCGGGATGTTGGCGCCCAGCAAGCCGAGGAAGCCCGCCGAGGCGTACTGCACCGCCAGTACGAACAGCAGGGTCGGGATCGTGTAGTTGGTGAGACCGATCAACCCTCCCAGGCCCCACCAGCGGCGGCTCGGCCAGGCCCGGCGACGCAAGAGGGCGTAGGTGAGCACCGCCAAGGCGGCGACAAGGGTGCGCACCCCTACCACGGTGTAGGGGCCCACCCCCTCTCGGAAGGCGGCCCGTGCCGCGATGCCGGTCGTCCCCCACCCGATGGAGGCAACGACCATCGCCGCCCAGATCCTGACTCGCATGAAGCCTGAGCCTAGGAGGGGCCGGGCCGCCCTCCGTTCGCAACCCGCCGGCGGCGACCGTGGGATAATCCCGCTGTGAGCGACGGTCCCCCTCCTTCCCCGTCGGAGATCGACGACCTGGTGCGACGCGTGGCAGCCTCGCTGGCGATGGAGCCTCCCGGCCTCGCGCCCGCCGGGCCGGCGGCAGTGCCGGCCGACCTGGCCCCCCTCATCGACCATACCCTGCTGCGCGCCGACGCCGCTGCCAGCGACATCGACCGCTTGTGCAAAGAGGCCCGGCAGCATCGCTTCGCCTCGGTCTGCGTTAACCCTGCCCGGGTGGCCCGGGCCGCCGCCCACTTGGCGGGGAGCGGGGTAGACACCTGCTCGGTGGTGGGCTTCCCGCTGGGGGCCCATACCCCGGCGGTGAAGGCAGCGGAGGCAGCCGGGGCCATCCGCGACGGTGCTCGCGAGATCGACATGGTGATTGACATCGGCGCCCTGAAGTCGGGTGACTACGCGCTGGCGGAGGCCGGCATCGCCGGGGTGGTTGCTGCCTGCCGGGAGGCGGGGGTGCTCTGCAAGGTGATCATCGAAGCGGCGGTGCTCACCGACGAGGAGAAAGTGGCCGCCTGCCTCCTGGCCCGGCGCGCCGGAGCCGACTTCGTGAAGACCTCCACCGGTTTCGGTCCCGGGGGGGCCACGGTCTACGACGTGGGGCTGATGCGCCGGGTGGTCGGCCCGGACCTGGGCGTCAAGGCGGCGGGCGGGATCCGAACCCGGTCGAACGCCGAGGCTCTGATCGCGGCCGGCGCCGACCGGCTCGGCACCTCGGCCGGGGTGGCCATCGTCGCGGGGCAATAGGCGGTGGCGCCCGGCCCGCCCTTCCGCCCCATGCCGGTGAGGCTCCTCATCGTGTGGATTCTCCTGGTGTGGCTCGCCGCTTGCAGCGGCGGGGGGACGGTCCCCACCGCCCCGGCCGACTCCACCACCTCGGTGTCCACCACCCCCACCACCGACCCTGGGGCCGAGTGCCGAGGCCTGGCGGAGGACGCGGTCGCCTACCTCGAGGAGGTAGTGGTCGAACTGGAGGACATCACTCCCTCTCAGCTGGCCGACCGCGCGCAATGGCCGGAGGCGCTGGTCGGTCTTGAAGCCCGGGGGGAGGAGCTCGACCGGCGTAGCGACGAGCTGGGCTGCGACCCGGGAGCGGTGCAGCAGGAAGTAGTGCTGCGGGCGGCGGCTCTGGAAACACAGAGCCCGGTGGCCCGCCTGCTGCTGGACCTGCTGCTGGGGCGCGCCGGCTAGGGCGGTCAGGTATCGAGCCGGGAGGCGGCTTCCCGGTCGAGCAGCCATACGGCGTCGCGGGACTCCCGGCTCACCCGGGCGGCGGGAAGGTCGCTGTCCCCGGAAAGCACCTCGGCCACGATAGCGGCCTTGTGCCGGCCGGTGGCCAGGAACACTGCGCGCCGGGCCGAGGTGAGCAGGGGGAGGGTGGCGGTCAGCCGCCACGCTTCTAACTGGGGGACCCAGTTGGCGACGAAGCCCCGGCGGGTCTCCTCGAGCGCGCTGGTTCCCGGGAAGAGAGAGGCCGTGTGCCCGTCCTCGCCCAGGCCGAGCACCACCAGGCCGGGCTGCAGCCCGCGGGCGGCCCGGGGCAGGAAGCCGGCCAGATCGGTCTCGTAGGCCGCCGCGGCCTCAGCTGCGTTCTCGCTCCAGGGGACGGGGTGGAAGGTGGCAGGCACGTGGTCGAAGAGCGTGCGACGCACCATGCCGGTGTTGCTGGCGATGTGGCCGGGAGGAACGGCCCGCTCGTCGGTGAGCCAGGCTTCCACCCGGCGCCAGGGGAGGCGGTGGCTGCGCAGCCGCTCGTAGGCGCCTCGCGGGGTGGTTCCTCCCGCCAGGCCGATGTTGGGGACGGGGGTCTCGAGGCGTATCCAGGCCGCGATCTCCCCGGCCGCCGCCTCGGCCAGACGGTCGGCATCAGAGAAGACACGGATACGCATGGACGGACAGCCTAGATAGAGAAGAGAGGGCCGTGTCGCGATGGCCTGACCGGCCGTGGAAAGAAGCAGTCCGGGGGGCGGCCGTCACGCCGGGGAGCCGGGCCCGCCTAAGCAGCTGGTGGTGGAGTGGCGCCCGGGCCGGCGGGTGGCCGCCTTCCTGCAGATGCCGGCCGGGGAGGGCCGCACCCGCATCCTGCTCGCCCCTGGAGCCGGGGCCGGGCAGGCACACCACTTCCCGTCCGGCCTGCGCCGTCGCCTGGCGGCGGCCGGGCATCCGACGATGACTTTCGACTACCCGTATGCCGCCGAGGGGCGGCGTGCTCCCGACCGCCTGGAGACGCTGCTGGCCTGTCATCGCGCCGCCGCCCGCGTCCTGGCCGCCGAATGGGGGACGGTGGTTCTCGCCGGTAAGTCCATGGGAGGCCGGGTGGCCACCCATCTTGCTGCTGAGGGAGAGCCCTGCGCGGGGGTGGTTTGCTACGGCTACCCGCTGCTGCCCCCCGGGCGGCGGCTGCCGCGTGAGACCGGGCACCTCGAGGCGATCACCGTCCCCCTGCTCTTCCTGGCCGGGTCGCGGGATCGCCTCGCCCCACTCCACTTGCTGCGCCCGGTGGTGGAGCGGCTGCCCCGCGCCGCCCTGCAGGTGCTCGAAGGCGGCGACCACTCGTTCGGGGTCAAGAGCACGCCGGACGAACGCGGCCGGGAGGCACTCAACCGGCTCGCGGACTGGACGGTGGAGTGGCTGGCCGACGGTGGTTCGGCCGGAGGCGGGGAGGGCGCCGGGGCCTGGATGACCTTCCGGGTCAGGGCCGCTTGCCGGCCATGAACGAGCGCAGCACTGCCCGGTCGCGGTCGTAAGAGAGCAGTTGCAGAGCCCCCTGGTGGCTGAGCCAGCGGATCTCGTCCACCTCCGCGTTGGGGATGAACTCCCCGCCGGTGACGGTCATGGCCCAGTAGCGCACCAGCTTGCGGCTGCCGTTGCGGTCCTGGTACTCGAGGGTGGCCAGCTCGGGCCCAAGGGAACATTGGTAGCCGGTCTCCTCGAGCACCTCACGCAGGGCGGCCTCGGCGGCGGGCTCGCCGTCCAGGGCCTTGCCCTTGGGGAAAGACCAGTCGTCGTAGGTGGGACGGTGCACCAGAAGAACCTCGAGGTGGCCGGCCTCATCCCGGCGCGCCAACAACCCGCCCGAGGCCACTACTACCCCGGTGACGTTAGCGGCTCTTGCCGGGTCGGGAGCCGCCCCTTGCGCCCTCTCCAGCCCCAGCTCCTGCAGGCGGAGGTGGGTGCTGAGGCCGCGGGTGGTGGGCACCTTGGTCCAGGTCCCGCCCGGGCCCAGTTCCCAGGCAAGGGTGTCGTCGGCCAGGCAGATCTGCAGGATCTCCTCGAGCCGCAGGCAGAGGGCCGGGTCTTCGATGGGGGTGACCGCTTCCACCCGACGGTTGAGGTTCCGCGGCATCATGTCGGCCGAGCCCAGGTAGTAGGCGGCATCCGGGCTTTCCCCGAAGCGCAGGATTCGGGAATGCTCCAGGTACCTGCCGACGATGCAGCGGACCCGGATGTGCTCGGAGAGGCCGGGGACCCCGGGCCGCAAGCAGCACTGCCCCCGCACTATCAGGTCGATGCGGGCGCCGGCCGCAGCGGCGCGGTACAGATCGTCGATGATCTCGCTGTCCACGAGGTGATTCAGCTTCAACACGATGCGGCCGCCCGGCTTGGCCTGGGAGCGCACCAGCTCGACGATGCGCGGGCGAAGAGTGGCGGGAGCGACCAGCAGCCGGTGGTATTGCTGACGGCCGCTGTACCCGGTGAGCACGTTGAACAGCTCGCTGAGGTCGGCACCCAGGTCCTCGTCGTCGGTGAGGATGCCGAGGTCTTCGTAGAGGCGGGCGGTTTGCGGGTTGTAATTGCCGGTGCCCACGTGGCTGTAGCGCACCAAACGGCCTCTCTCCCGTCTTACCACCAGAGCCACTTTGGCGTGGGTCTTGAGACCGGCCACCCCGTAGACCACGTGTACTCCCGCCTCCTCGAGCAAGCGGGCCCAGGTGATGTTGGCTTCCTCGTCGAAGCGAGCCTTCAACTCGACGAGGACGGCTACCTGCTTGCCTTCTCGGCCGGCCTTCATCAGGGATTGGACGATGGAGGCCTCACCGCCGGCCGCCGGGTCTTCGGGGGCAGAGGTTCGGTAGAGAGTCTGCTTGATCGCCACCACCGCCGGGTCGCGGGCCGCCTCGGCGATGAAGGTCCCCACCGACGTGTGGAACGATTCGTAAGGGAGATGCACCAGCAGGTCGCCGCGGCGTATCCGGTCGAAGATCGAGCCACCCTCCGGGTCGGCCAGGGCGGGCTGGGTGGTGGGGAGCCAGGCGGGCTCCTTGAGTTCGGGCCGGTCGAGCCCATACAGCCCCCAGAACGTGCCGAGGGCCAGGAGCCCCTGGACCGGGTAGACACCTGCCTCATCCAGCCCCAACTGGGAGGTGAGCAGGTCGGCCACCTCGGCCGGCATCCCCGTCTCCACCTCGAGGCGCACCACTCGGGAGAAGCGGCTGCGGGTGTGCAGCATCTCTCGCATGGCCTCGAGCAAGTCGTAGGCCTCGGCCTCCTCCACCTCCTGGTCGGCGCTGCGAGTCACCCGGAAAGTGTGTTGGCCGATGATGTCCATCCCGGGGAAGAGAGTGGGGAGATGAGCGGCGATCACCTGCTCCACTGGGACCAGGCGCCCCTGGGCACCGACTTGGAGGAAACGAGGCAGCAGGGGCGGCACCTTGATCCGAGCGAACCGGGGCTCATCGGCATTTGGGTCGTGGAGGGTGACGGCCAGGTTCAGCGATAGGTTGGAGATGAAGGGGAAGGGATGGGCGGGGTCGAACCCGAGCGGAGTTAGCAGCGGGTAGATGTCCTCCTTGAAGACCGTGCAGGCGGCATCCCGCTCCTCCTCGTCCAGGTTCTGCCAGTCGACCAGGTGGACGCCGTGCTCGGCCAGGGAGGGGAGCACCTGGCGGGCCACCAGCCGCTGCATGCGAGTGCTGAGGGCCAGGCAGCGCTGCCGGATCACCTCCAGCAGGGCGGCGGGGCCGGGTGCGCCGGTGACCTCACTGATGCCGGCCGCCACCTGCTCGCGCAACCCGGCCACCCGCACCTGGAAGAACTCGTCGAGGTTGGAGGCGACGATGGCGACGAACTTGACCCGCTCCAGGATGGGGAGGTTGGGGTTCTCGGCGATGGCCAGCACCCGCTCCTGGAAGTCGAGCAGGGAGATCTCGCGGTTGAAATAGCGTTGATCCACGGCGGGGGTCTGCGCGGGGCTCGGGGTTCGTCGAGTCATCGACCCGGTGACGGGCGGGCTGTAGGGCTCGCCGGCTACCCCTCCTCGAGTGCCAGGATCTTGTTCAACCGCCGCCGGTGCCGCTCTTCATCGGTGAAGCGGGCGTCCAGGAAGGCCAGCATCACCTCCTCGGCCAGGGCGGGGCCGATCACGCGGCTGCCCACGGCGAGGACGTTCACGTCGTCGTGCTCCACCATCTGATGGGCGGTGTAGGTGTCGTGAGCCACCGCCGAGCGGATGCCGCGTACCTTGTTGGCGGCAATGGAGGCCCCGGCCCCCGACCCACAGACAACCACCCCCCGCTCCGCCCGCCCCGCCGCCACCTCGCGGGCGACGGCGGCGGCGAAGTCGGGGTAATCCACGGGCTCTGAAGAGTTGGTGCCCAGGTCGGCGACGGAGTGCCCGGCGGCGGCAGCGATCCGGATGAGCGACTCCTTCAGCAGGTACCCAGCGTGGTCGGCTCCGAAGGCGAGGTGCATATTGGCCAGGGTAGCGGCCCGCCGCTCACCGAGGGTCCTGCCGCTGGAAACCGGGCTTCGGCCGTACAATCCGGTGCCGTGCAGCAACTGGTGGTCACCGGGGGCACGCCGCTGCGAGGGACGGTGGCGGTGCGGGGCGCCAAGAACGCCGTGCTCAAGCACCTGGTGGCCTGCCTCCTGTCCCCGGGCGGCCACCGCATCGAGAACGTTCCCGACATCCTCGACGTGAGGGTCATGTGCCGGGTCCTGTCCCACATCGGGGCGACCACCCGGCGCGAA
>CAZJRF010000067.1:2115-10627 GCA_964548475.1 uncultured Acidimicrobiia bacterium | reverse complement strand
AAGGGCCGCGAGGGCATTCTCGGAGTGCATGCCAAGGGCAAGCCGCTGGAGCACGAGGCCGATCTAGGGGTGCTGGCCCGCTCCACCCCCGGGTTCAGCGGAGCCGACCTGGCTAACACCATCAACGAGGCGGCCATCCTGGCCGCCCGGCGCGGCAAGGACGTCATCGGTCAGGAGGAGCTCGAGGAGGCGGTGGACCGGGTGATGGCCGGCCCGGAGCGGCGCAGCCGGGTGATGACCGAGGAGGACAAGCGGCTTACCGCGGTGCACGAGGGCGGCCACGCCCTGGTGGGTCACGCGCTGCCCATGGCCGATCCGGTGCACAAGGTGACGATCATCCCCCGGGGCCGGGCCGGCGGCTACACGCGCTCGCTGCCCATGACCGACAAGACCTATCAGCGCAAGAGCGAGCTGGTCGATCACCTGGCGATGGGCCTGGCCGGCCGCACCGCCGAGGAGATCGTCTTCGGCGACCCCTCCACCGGCGCCCACAACGACATCCAGGAGGTCACCAACCTGGCGCGGCGCATGGTCATGGAGTACGGCATGAGCGACCGGCTGGGGCCCATGAAGTACGGCGAGCCGGAGGGGGAGGTGTTCCTGGGTCGCGACTACACCCGCCACCAGGATCACTCCGATGAGGTGGCCTCCATGATCGACGAGGAGGTTCGCAAGCTGGTCACCCGGGCCCACGAAGAGGCACGGGCCATCCTGACTACTCATCGGGCCGCCCTGGACCGCATCACCGAGGTGCTGATAGAGAAGGAGACGCTGGACGCCGAGGAGATCAAAGAGACCTTCTTCGACGTTCCCAAGTGGGAGCACGCCACCAACGGGTCGATGCGCATCCAGATGCCCAACGGCGAGCCGTCCGGCAGGATCGTGGCCCTGCCCGTCACCCCCGACGAGAGCCCGCCCGCCCCCTGAGGTGACCGGCGCTCCCCTTTCCCTTTTCCGGCCGGTGCGCTGGCGGGTGCGGGGGCGGGTGCTCGACAACGCCCGGCACACGCTGGTCATGGGGGCGCTCAACGTCACCCCCGATTCCTTCAGCGACGGGGGTCTCCACGCCGAGGCCGGGGAGGCGGTGCGCCGTGGCCTGGAGATGCTCGCGCAGGGGGCCGACCTGGTGGACGTGGGGGGTGAGTCCACCCGCCCCGGGGCGGCTCCGGTAGAGGCGGCCGAGGAGCTGCGCCGCGTTGTCACGGTGGTGCGCGATCTGGCGGCTGCAGGGGCGGTAGTCTCCATCGACACTGCCAAGGCGGAGGTGGCGGCAGCCGCCCTGGAGGCCGGGGCCGCGGTGGTGAACGACATCACCGCCCTGGGCGACCCAGCCATGGCGGAGGTGGTGGCGGCGGCAGGGGCGGGCCTGGTGCTGCTGCACATGCAGGGGACACCGCGCACCATGCAGGAGGCACCCCAATACGAGGATGTCGTGGCCGAGGTCGCCCGGTTCCTGGCCGGACGGGCGACGGTGGCGGAGGCGGCCGGAATCGACGCCGCCTGCGTGTGTCTGGATCCGGGGATCGGCTTCGGCAAGACGCTGGAGCACAACCTGGCCCTGCTGCGGGGACTCCCCGACCTGGTGATCTCCGGGCGCCCGGTGATGGTGGGGGCTTCCCGCAAGCGCTTCCTGTCCGACATCCTGGGGCCGCTGCCCCCTGGGGAGCGGGACACCGCCTCGACCGCGGCCCACGTGCTCGCCATTGCCGGCGGGGCGGCCGTCATCCGGGTGCACAACGTGGTCGCAGGACTACAAACAGCGCGCGTGGCCGACGCTATCGTGAGGGCGGTTGCAGCGAGAGGGTGAGCATGACCGGCCTTGAGCCCAGGGGCTTCACCTGGGTGATCTCCGGCCGCCTGGCGGTGGCCGAGCGCATCGGCGGTTTCGGCTTCCAACACCGGCGGGTGCGGCGCGAGGAGGAGATCGCCTGGCTGCGCGCCAACGGCTTCAGCGCTGTGTTGTCCCTGCTGCCCGGCAATCAGAACCTGGCCGCCTACCGGGCGGCGGGCCTGGCGGCCGTGCACGAGCCGCTGGCCGACCTGGAGCCGGAGTCGGCCGAACGGGTCTTCTCGACTCTGCGCTCGGTGCTGCGCGACCAGCCCCGGGTGCTTCTGCACCGTGACACTATCGACGACGCGGTCGCCGGCATCCTGGCCGGGTACCTGGTGTTCTCCGGGCTGGTTACCGAGCCGATCGTTGCCACCGACACGATTCAGCAGATCCTGCGCCGCCCGCTGGGCCCCGAGGCGCGGGCGGTCATCCCCCAGGCGGCAGGCGCCTGAGCCGTGGCCCGGGCGGCTTTCGGGCTGGGCTCCAACCTCGGCGATCGGCGAGCCAACCTGGCCGGGGCGGTGCGGCGCCTGGGTGACGCCGGGCCCCTGGTGGCCGTTTCCTCGTTGTACGAGACAGCGCCGATCGGGGGGCCGGCGCAGGGGCCGTTCCTGAACGCAGTCCTGGTGGTGGAGACGGCGCTTCCCCCTCGTGCGTTGCTCGACCTGGGTCGGGCAGCCGAGCGGGCGGCGGGCCGGCGTCGGCTGGTGCGCTGGGGGCCGCGCTCGCTCGACGTCGACCTGCTGCTCTACGAGGGAAAGAAGGTGGACGAGCCCGGGCTGGTGGTCCCCCATCCGCGGCTGACCGTGCGCCGTTTCGCCCTGGAGCCGCTGGTGGAGGCCTGGGCAGCAGCGGCCCTGCCCGACGGCACGGAGGCCGCCTCCCTGCTGCCGGCGGTGGCCGGGCAGGGAGTGGTGGTGGTGGAGGGGCCGGGTTGGTGGCGGATGCCGGCGACGGAGGGCTGAGCCGCCCGCCTCGCCGGCGCGGCGGCGGCCGGGGGCGCCCCTCCCCTACACTCGGGTTGTCCCGGTACCCGCAGCGGACTGGAGGCGGGGCATGGAGGTCATCCTGGTGGGGCCCGGCCGGGCCGGGCTGGCGCTGTGCCTGGCGATGGTGGACGCCGGCCATCGGGTGGTGGGGGTGCTCGCCCGTGATTTCGAGGGCCTGCAGGCCGCTTCGGCCGCTCTTCCCGGGGCGCGCTGGCTGGATTGGCACGAGCCGCTCCCCGCCGCCGACCTGCTCCTGGTCGCGGTCAGCGACGGCGCCATCGCCGGGGTGGCCGAGCGGCTGGCCCCCCACGCCCCGGCCGTGCGGGGGGCGGTGCACCTCTCCGGCCTCACCCCGCTCTCCGCCCTCTTCCCCCTGGCCGACCACTGCCCGGTGGGGTCGTTCCACCCGCTGCAGACCTTGCCCAACCCGCGCGACGGGCGGGACCGTCTGCCCGGGGCCTGGGTGGGGATCACAGCGGAGGACGATGGGCTGTTCGCCCGCCTCGTCGAATTGGCTCAATCCATCGGCTGCCGCCCCTTCGCCCTGGCCGACGAGCGCAAGGCCCTCTACCACGCCGCCGCCTCGGCTGCCGCCAACTACCCCGTGGCCGCCCTGGCCATGGCCCGGCGCCTGTTCGAGGCGGCCGGGGTCGGCTTCGGGGTGGCCGAGCCGCTGGTGCGAGCGGCCGTGGACAATGCTCTTCGCCTGGGCCCCGACGAGGCTCTGACCGGGCCGGTGGCGCGCGGTGAGACGGGGACGGTGCGGGCCCAGGTTGAGGCAGTGTCGGCCGGTGCCCCCGAGCTGGCGGCCGCCTTCGTGGCCTTCGCCCGGGCCGCTGCCCACCTGGCCGGCACCGACGCCGAGATAGAGGACGCTCTCCCGTGAGGGTCACGGCTACCTTTGCCGAAACCCGGGCGGCCGCCCGGGGGACCACCGCCCTGGTGCCCACGATGGGCTTCCTGCACGAGGGCCACCTGTCGTTGATCGAGGCAGCTCGCGGGCGGGCCGACACGGTGATGGTGAGCCTCTTCGTCAACCCGCTGCAGTTCAACGAGGTGGCCGATCTGGACCGCTACCCGCGCGACTTCGACCGCGATGCCGCCCTTGCCGAGGCGGCCGGGGGGGACCTGCTCTTCGCCCCATCCCCGGAGGAGATGTATCCGGTCCCGCCGGCCACCCGGGTGTCGCTGCCGGCCCTGAGCGCCGAAATGGAAGGGCCCTACCGCCCGGGGCACCTCGACGGGGTGGCCATCGTGGTGGCCAAGTTCTATGCCGGCCTGGCACCCCACCTCGCCTTCTTCGGCCGCAAGGACGCCCAGCAGCTGGCGTTGGTGACCCGTCTGGCTGCCGACCTGTCCTTCCCGGTGCGGGTGATCGGCTGCCCGACGGTGCGGGAGCAGGACGGCCTGGCCCTGTCCACCCGCAACGTGTTTCTGCCGGCGACCCACCGGGCCGCCGCCCTCTCCATCTCCCGGGGCCTCATGGCCGCCGCCGATGCGGCCGCGGCCGGGGAGCGCTCCGGTGCCGCCCTGGAGGGCATCGTCGCCGGCGAGATGGAGGCGGCGGGCCTCTCCCGGCCCGATTACGTGGCCCTGGCCGATGCCGGCGCCGTCACCCGGATTTCGGCCCTCGACCGGCCGGCCGTCCTGGCGGTGGCGGTACGGGTGGGGCCGGTGCGGCTGATCGACAACGTGCGGCTCGAACCGGACGGCACCGCCGACCGGGGCCGATGGCTTGAAGGACCTTCCATCCTCTACACGGGAGGGGCGTGATGCTGATCGCCATCGACGTAGGCAACTCCCAGACGGTCATGGGGCTGTTCAAAGGGGAGGAACTCCTCGACCAGTGGCGCCTCTCCACGGTGCACGACCGCACGGCCGACGAGTACCGCCTCTACTTCGACGGCTTGCTTCGCCAGGACCGCTGGCAAGTGGAGGACTGCCGGGGGGTGGCCCTCTCGAGCGTGGTGCCCGAGGTGAAGGAAGCCATGGTGGACCTGGCCGGCCGGATGGTGCAGGGCCCCTTGGTGGTGGTGGGCCCCGGGGTCCGCACCGGCATCGCCATCAACATCGACAACCCGCGGGAGGTGGGGGCCGACCGGGTGGTCAACGCGGTGGCCACCCTGCACAAGTACGGGTCTCCGGCCATCAGCATCGACTTCGGCACCTCGACCAACTTCGACGTGGTGGATGCAGAAGGGGCCTACATCGGCGGGGCAATCGCCCCCGGCTTGCGGGTCTCCGAGCAGGCGCTGATCAGCGCCACCGCCGCTCTGCGGCGGGTGGAGACGCGTGTGCCCCGCGCCGCCATCGGTAAGAACACGGTGGAGGCCATGCAGAGCGGCCTGCTCTTCGGGCACGCCGGCATGGTGGACGGCATAGTCGAGCGGCTGGCCGCCGAGGTGGGGGGCGAGCCGGCGGTGGTGGCCACCGGGGGCCTGGCGCCTACCATCGTGCCCCTGTGCCGCACGGTGAGCACGGTGGACGTCCGTCTCACCCTCGACGGCCTGCGTCTGATCTACGAGATGAACACGGGGGAGAGAGATGAGCGGTGAGGGCCCAGCCGAGGGAGAGCATCTGGCCGAGCACTTCCTCACGGCCGCCCGCCTGGCCAAGGTGGAGGCGCTGCGGGCGGCCGGGGTGGACCCCTATCCCGTCACCTTCGCCCCGACCACCACCGCCGCCGCCGTCCACGAGGCCCACGCCGGCCTGGTTGCCGGGGGTGCCTCCGGGGTCCGAGAGACGGTGGCCGGGCGTTTGCTCAACATGCGCCGGATGGGGGGCCTGGCCTTCGGGGTCATCCAGGACGGCTCGGGCCGCCTGCAGCTGTATGCCGACGCGGCCGTGCTCGGGGATCGCCTGGACGCCTTTCTCGACCTGGATCCGGGCGATTGGGTGGGGGCCTCGGGCGAGGTGGTGCGGACCAGGCGGGGCGAGCTGAGCATCCGGGTGGAGGAGTTTGCCCTGCTGGCTAAGGCCCTGCGCCCGCTGCCGGAGAAGTGGCACGGCCTGCAGGACGTGGAAGTGCGCCACCGGCGCCGTTATCTGGACCTGGCGGTGAACCCGCAGGCCCGCCGGGTGCTGGCCGCTCGCAGCGGCATCGTCGCCTCGCTGCGGCGGTCGCTCGACGGCCGGGGGTTCCTGGAGGTGGAGACCCCGATCCTGCAAGGCCAGGCGGGCGGAGCGCTGGCCAAGCCTTTCATCACCCACCACAACGCCCTCGGCGTGGACATGTACCTGCGCATCGCCATCGAGCTGCACCTGAAGCGGCTCATCGTGGGCGGGGTGGAGCGGGTTTACGAGATCGGCCGTATCTTCCGCAACGAGGGGGTGTCGCCGCGCCACAACCCCGAGTTCACCATGCTGGAGCTGTACCAGGCCTACGCGGACTACTTCGACATGATGGACCTGACCGAGGGCGGCTGATGTCGGTGCGGCCTCCCTGGCGGCGGGTGAGCTACGTGGAGGCCGCCTCCGAGGCCAGCGGGGTGGAGTGGGACCTGGGCATGCCCCTGGCCGACGCGCGTGCGAAGGCCCACGAACTGGGAGTGGAAGTGCGCGCGCCCTGGGGGGTGGGCAAGATCGTCTCCGAGGTTTTCGAGACCCACGCCGAGCCCCACTTCTGGGAGCCAACGGTGGTCATGGACTACCCCAAGGAGATCTCGCCGCTGGCCCGCGACCATCGCCGCCTGCCGGGGGTGGTGGAGCGCTTCGAGGTGATTTGCGCCGGCCGGGAACTGGCCAACGCCTTCAGCGAGCTCAACGATCCGCTGGAGCAGCGGCGCCGCTTCGAGGCACAGGTTGAGGCGCGGGCCCAGGGTGATGAGGAGGCGCATCCTCTCGACGAGGACTTCCTGCTCGCTCTGGAGTACGGCATGCCCCCCACCGGCGGTATGGGCCTGGGGGTGGACCGCCTGGTGATGCTGCTGACCGGTGAGGAGAGCATTCGCGAGGTGATCCTCTTCCCGGCACTCCGCCCGGAGGGATAGGAAGAAGCGCCCGGGCGGCTTCCTAGGATGTCCACGGCTCCCGAATGGCGGGAGACTCCCCGGAAGGAACCCACATGCACGAATTCGCCCTGGCGGATGCAGTGGTGAAGGCGGCGGTGCGCGCCGCTCGCGAGGCCGGGATGGACCGCGTGGAGAAGATCACCGTGCGGGTCGGGGAGCTGCAGCGGATCGAGATCGACCTCTTCGAGTTCTCCCTGACCCAGGTACTGCCCGCCGGCGACCCGGCTCTGGTCGGGGTGCGCTTCGTGGTGGAGCCGGAGCCGGTAGCTTTCCACTGCCGGGTCTGCGGGTGCCGTTTTGGCACCGCGGACCTGAGTGGAGAGGACGATCCCGATTCGGCCGAGGCCATGCACTTCCTGCCCGAGCTGGCACACGCCTTCGTGCGCTGCCCGGGCTGCGGCAGTCCCGACTTCGACATCGTCGCCGGACGCGGGGTGACGCTGGAGAAGATCGAAGGGCGGGGCGACGGCCCGCCGGTGGGGGGGTAGCCCGATGGACCCGCGTCCGGACGCTGTCGGAGAGCGCCTCGCCGGGGTGCGCCGCATCGTGGCGGTGGGGGGCAGCAAGGGCGGCATCGGCAAGAGCGTGCTGGCGACGGGCCTCGCTCTGGCCGGGGCCGATCGGGGTCGGCGGGTGGGCCTGCTCGATCTCGACTTCACCTCGCCCACCGACCACGTGATCCTGGGGGCAGACCGGCACTTCCCGGCCGAGGAGTTCGGCATCGACCCGCACCCAGTCGAGGGGATGGCGATGATGTCGGTGGCCTTCTTCTCGGGCGACGCGGCGGCGCCGCTGCGCGGCGGGGAAGCCACCAACCTGCTGCTGGAGCTGCTGGCCATCACCCGCTGGGGAGATCTCGACACCCTGCTGATCGATCTGCCGCCGGGGCTCGGCGACACCACACTCGACCTGATCCGGCTGCTGCCCCGGGCCGAGTTCCTGCTGATCGGGACCGCCTCCCGGGTGGTGATCGAGAGTGTCCGCCGGGCCCTGCGCCTGCTCAGCGAGCTGGGGATCCCGCTGCTGGGTGTGGTCGAGAACCTGTGCCGGGACGGCTCTCGTTTGGTTGAGGATCTGGCCGATGAGTTCGGGGTGCCCTTCCTGGGTGCGGTGCCCTTCGATCCCGCTCTGGAGGATGCCCTGGGGAGCCCCGGGGGGTTGCGGGCGACGGAGTCGTACGCGGCCGTGGCTCGGATAGCGGCCCGGGTGGGGGTCTGAGCCGTGGCGGAGTGAAGACTGGCCCCTGCCCGCCCCCAGGTGTGTACATTTCGTACACGCCCTGGTGTGTTGGTTGTGTGAGTGTTCCCGTCACTGCCCGTCTTGATGAGTCCGTCGTGGAGGCGGTGGATCGAGCCGTCGAAGCGGGCCTGGCCCCCAACCGGGGTGCAGTGGTTGCCCGGGCTGTTGCCGAATGGCTGGAGAGACACGGGGAGGAGGCCATTGTGCACTCCTACCGGTGCCGTTACAGGCCGGCCGATTCGGACCACGACGAGCTCATCGACAAGCTGGCCGCCTTTTCCCTTGCCGCATGCCTGGCCGACGCCGAGCGCTGATCTCACGGGGCGAGGTCTGGGACGCCGACATCCCGGGAGTGGGCCGGCACCCGGTGGTCGTGGTGACGCGCGACTCGGCCGTGCCGCTCTTGTCCTCGCCGGCAACGCCACGTTCACCGAGGATGGAAG
>CAZJRF010000067.1:0-2105 GCA_964548475.1 uncultured Acidimicrobiia bacterium | reverse complement strand
CGGTGGTCTGTGTGCTGGTGGCCAGTTCGTTCCGAGGGCACGTGGCGGAAGTGAAGCTCGGCGCCGAGGAGGGCCTCGACCGCCCCAGCGGCGCGAACTGCGACAACGTCTTCACCCTACCCAAGCGGGTGCTCACCCGACGTCGCGGGGCGTTGGGGCCGGTGAAGCTGACTGAGTTGGATCGGGCCCTGACGGTGGCCCTCGGCCTGGCCTGAGCCTGGCTCCGAGTCCGGTCGGCGCGGGTGGGGGCAGCAGCCGTCGGCCGGGCTGGCCTGGCGTTCGCCCCAGACACGGGGGACCATGATCCATGTCGAGGCGGCCGACGGCACCGACGTCCTCAGCTTTCTGCCTACCAAGCAGTTCCAGTTCCTGGTGTTCTCTTCAGCAGAGCTCGACGTCGGCGTCGGCTACCTGGTCTACGTCGGGGGTAGCTCCACCGGGGGTTCCGCCGATGGCCTCTACACGGGAGGGGCTTACACCCCCGGCACGGAGGCAGGCAGCTTCACGCTGGATTCCTGATCCCCGCCCCCCAGCCCCCAGGGCCTAGCCCCGGGCCCCTTCCACCCGGGTGATCAGGTAGTCGCCGAGTGCGGCCAGTACCCCCGTCACCGGCCCTCTCGGCAGGTCCGCCAGGGCCGCGGTCGCGGCCGCGGTGTGTTCCTGCGCCACCTGCAGGGCGCGCTCCACGTGTCCCCGGGAACGGGCCAGGTCGATCACCGCGGCCACCGCCTCGGGCGGGTAGGGCCGGCCGGCCGACAGCAGGCGGCGCACCTCGTCGCCTTCGGGCCCGGCCAGCGCGTACAGCACGGGGAGGGTGAAGGTCCCCTCGCCGATGTCCGAGCCGGCCGGCTTTCCCAGGAACTCCTCGGTGGCCACCAGGTCCAGCACGTCGTCGGTGATCTGGAATGCCATCCCCACGTCGTGCGCCCAGCGGCTCACGGCCTCCACGTGGCCGGGGGGCGCCCCACCGGCCATCGCTCCCAGCCGGGCGGAGGTTCGAATCAGGCTGGCGGTCTTCAGGCGCACCACCCGGGTGTAGCCGTCGAGGCCCTGTTCCAGGTCCCCGGTCAGTTGCAGCTCCTGGATCTGGCCCTCGCACAGATCGGCATAGGTACGGGCGAGCAAGGACACCGCTTCAGTGCCCAGGGGGGCGGCCGTCTCGCTCGCCCGGGCGAGCAGGAAGTCGCCGGCCAGGATGGCCACCGTGTTGGACCAGTTGGCGTTCACCGCGACCGCGCCGCGACGGCTTTCGGCCTCGTCGATGACGTCGTCGTGGTACAGGCTGCCCAGGTGAACCAGCTCCACTGCCACCCCGGCCGCCACCGGGCCGCCACCGGGATCCCCGCCGATCTCCGCCGCCACCTGGGCCAGCAGCGGCCGGTAGCGCTTGCCCCCGGCGGCGAGGAGGTGCTGGGCGATGCGAGTCAGGAAAGGATCGGAGGAGGTCGTCGCCCGGCGCAGCCCGTCTTCCACGGCCTCAAGCCGGGCCCACACCCGTTCGATAGGGATGAGGTCGCGAACGACGGGATGATCCATGGGAGCCTTTTCCCGGGGTCGAGTCCGATGGTAGCCGGGGCCGTTTCCCAGACCCCGGCCGCCTGCCGGGCGGCCTGCGCAGCGGGTCGCCGGGTGGGGCGTTGCCCGGGGCAGACGGGTCGTCGCGGACCCGGTTGGGTTGACGCGACCCACCGCTATAGTGACCGGGGCGCCCCCTCCGGGAGCGCCGTTGCTGCATCAGGAGACTGAGCGCCTTGTTTGAGAGGTTCACCGACCGAGCCCGCCGGGTGGTGGTACTGGCCCAGGAAGAGGCCAGGCTGCTCAACCACAACTACATCGGCACCGAGCACATCCTGCTCGGGCTTATCCACGAAGGCGAGGGCGTGGCCGCCCGGGCCCTCGAGGGCATGGGCATCAGTCTGGAGTCGGTGCGTTCCCAGGTGGTGGAGATCATCGGCCAGGGTGCCCAGGCGCCCAGCGGGCACATCCCCTTCACCCCGCGTGCGAAGAAGGTACTGGAGCTCTCCCTGCGCGAGGCCCTGCAACTGGGCCACAACTACATCGGCACTGAGCACATCCTGCTCGGGCTCATCCGGGAAGGGGAGGGC
>CAZJRF010000066.1:5071-10791 GCA_964548475.1 uncultured Acidimicrobiia bacterium | reverse complement strand
TAAAGGCGGGCGGCCAGGCGGATCACACCGTAGGTAGCGGCCACCATCAGCAGCCCCGACAGGGCGATCTCCCAAGCGACCGCATCCCCGTAGGCGATCCGCAGCGGCATGGTGAGCGGAGCGGTGGGCGGGAGCAGCGAGAGCACCAGGACGAACAAACTGCCGGAGGGCCGCACCGACAGCCCGACGACATAGCCGATGATCAGAATCAGGGTGACCGGGAAGGTGGAACTGCCCGAGTTCTCATGAGGAGCGACCAGGGCTCCCGCCGCTCCGTACATCGCGGCGTAGAAGGCATAGCCGAGCAGGAACCACCCCACCACCGCCGCCAGGGTCCCGGCGGTGGCTCGCGGGAGTGGGAAGGCATCCAGGGCCAGCCCGGCGGCGATAACCGCCCCCACCATGAGCAAGACCTCGGCCAGGCCAATGAGCCCGATGGCGGCCGCCTTGCCGACCAGCAGGTGGCGGGGCGGCACGGCGCTCATCACCACCTCGACCACCCGGCTCCGCTTCTCCTCCACCACCCCCTCGGCGATCACCCCCCCGGTGGTTACCAGGGCCATGAAGAGGATGATCACGCCCAGGGAGGCCAGGACCCGGTCCGCCTCCTCCCCGCTCAAGGCGGCACCCCGCCCCTCCGTGGCCAGGGCGGCAACCACGATGCCCCCGACGGCCAGGATCAGGGTGATCGCCGTGACGGTCGCAGCCGCCTTGCGCCGCGCTCTCAGGTCCCGCCCCATGACCAACCGGATGGTGCGCCAGGTGCTCATCGCCCCACCGCCTCCATGAAGACCTCGGACAGGTCGGGAGGGGTGAGGGAGAACTCCTCGATCTCCCCGGCCTTCCCGGCCCGGGAGACCAGGTCGGCCAGATCGAAGGGCCCATCGAGACGCAGCCGCACCCGATCCCCCTTATGGCTCACCATCGTCGCGTCCGGCACGGCCTTAGCCCAGCCCGTGCCGCCCCCCCGTACCACCGCCTCCAGGTGACGGCGCCGCGAGGCGGCCCGCAGGTCCTCGACCCGTCCGGCCAGGACCACCCGGCCCCGGTCCACGATCACCACGTCCTCGCAGAGATGCTCTACGACGTCCAGCTGGTGGCTGGAGAACAGCACCGCGGCACCTGCCCGGGCACGTTCGGCCAGGACCCCGGCCAGCCCGGCCGCCGCCACCGGATCGAGGCCCGAGAACGGCTCATCGAGCACCAGTAGATCGGGCTCATGCACCAACGCCACCGCCAGCTGCACTCGCTGCTGGTTGCCGTGCGACAGATCCTGCACCCGATCCTGCAATCGCTCCTCGAGCCCGAGACCCGCCAGCAGCCGATGGGCGGCGGTGAACGCCTCCGGCCGGTCCATGCCGTGCAGCCGGCCGAAGTAGGCCACCTGATCGAGGACGCGCATGCGCGGGTACAGACCCCGCTCCTCCGGCATGTACCCGAACCGCAGGCAGACGGCCCGGTCGATGGGGGCCCCCTGCCAGGCTACCGACCCGCGGTCGAGGGCGACCAGCCCGAAGACTGAACGCATCGCCGTGGTCTTGCCAGCCCCGTTGGGGCCGAGGAAGCCCACCATCTCGCCGCGACCCACATGGAACGAGCAGCCATCCAGGGCGACCACATCACCGAAGCGCTTGCCCAGGCCCTCCAGCTGCAGCATCTCGCTCAGCTCGACGGCCCGGCCAGGGCATCGAGGCCCGGCACCTGCCAGGCCGAGGCGGTGCCCGCAATCACCCGGTTGACGGTCAGCCAGAGCTCGGAGCCCTCCAGGTCCCCGCCGAGTACCCAGGAGCGGATCATCTCCTGCACATCGGCACGCCCCCGGAGGCCGCCGTGGAACCCGGGAACGACGATCACCTCGATGGGGAACTCCCCATCACCGGGGGCGGACACCGCGTCGGCCAGCGGCAACACCGCCACCTCCTCGATCCCGGGGTAGTCGCCCAACAGGGCCTCCTGGAGATCACCCGCCTCCCGCCGTATCGACTCGGCGAGCGCCCCGTCGGCAGAGATGGTGAAGGGAGCCATGGAGTCGATAAGCGTTGAGATGACGCGCAACTGGTAACCGGCCACCACCCCCCGCCCTTCCTCACCGGGATCGGGGTAGGTCACCCGGCCCGGCTCCATGATGGGGCTCAGCATCATGAGGCGGTCCACGGGAGCTTGCGGGTACCGATCCAGGAAGACGGCCACCACCATGGTGCCCTCGCTCTCTGCGACCAGGGCCACCGGGCCTCCGCTCCGGGCGGCCAGAGTCTCCACCTGGGCGGCCAGCAATTGGGCCGCCCGGGATAGATCAATATCGGTCACCAACCCGGTGTGCGGCAGCGGATCACCCTCGGCAGTAAGGCCCCAGTAGGAGAACTGCTCGGCGTACAGGGAGGAGGACGCCACCTGCAGCGCTGCTCCCTCATCGCAACACCCGCTGGCGAACCCGCCCACCACCAGGACCGTTCGCACCCCGGGCCGGGGGTCGCCTGCCACCCAGGCACCGGGGTCCTGGTCGGCCCGCGCCGCGAAGCCGATCTGGGAACCCACCAGGGTCACCACGAACACCGCCGCCGCCGCCATCGCCCCCACCGGCACGAGGCGCCGGGAGCGGCCGGGCAAGCCGGAGACGATGACTCCCACGCAGTGCTGCCACGCCCACGCGTTGAAGAGGCCGGCCGCCGTCACCACCACCAGCACCACCGGCAGAGAGCGACCGGCCACGGCCAGGGCGCTGAGGCTGAGGGCGAGGAAGGAGAGCCCCATCCAGCCGGCGGAGCGCGCCGGGGGCAGGCGGCGCCACCAGCCGCCGTCGATGCCGACGTGGTGCAACAACAGGATGGTGGCCAGGGCGGGGGGCACCGCCCCGAAGTAGATCCAGGACAGGGGAATCACGCCCGCACCGAAGAGCAGGGTCACCCAGGGGGAGAGGAACACGGTGGCAACCACGGTGCTCACCAGCCCGTAGCCCACCAGCCGCCGGAAGCCAGGAGGCTGGCCCGGCCAGGCGCTGCGGGCCAGGAGCGCCAGCAACAGCGACCGCAGGACGATCATGCCGAGCAGTCCCACTACGAAGCCGGCCACCGAATCGTGGAACACAAAGAGCCAGCGCAAATCGTGGAAGACCCCGAAGGGCCCCGGGGCCGTCACCTGAGCCGCGAGGCTGAAGCCGGAGGGAAGGTTGAGCCCGCCGAGCACCAGGACCTCGACGAGAGGCAGGCCCACTGCCAAGGTCAGCAGCAGGCGGCGGTCCCTCAGCCGGATGCTCTCGACTCTGTCGGCCATGGTCGTTGCCCTCCCGGCCCTACCCCGATGAGCGACGCGGAGCAGCGCCTCCAGGTGAATAATGCCAGATGAGAGCGCTCAAGGGAATGGCGGATGCCCCGGCAGGACGATCGCGTCTACTCGTAGCCTTCGCAGCCGTCCCGACCTGCACCGACGAACCAGACCAGCTCTTCTCCGCCGGCGGGAGCCAGACCGATCATCATGCCGCCGGCGCTGGCCATCCCGGAGCTGCCATCGACGAAGTTGGGCTGCCCGTAGGCGGCGACGAACTCGGCGATGGTGCGCCCGATAGTCACTCCACCCGCCGTGGACAGATCCATGGCGCCCGCATCCACCGCCTGCGGGTCGAGGGAGACGTACGCGTACTCGGAGAAGGATCTGCCCGCGGCGTCCTCCTCGCTGAAGTGCGCGTAGAGAATGGCCGGGTGCTGGTCCCCCTCGTCGGCGGGCTGGACGATCCACGTCAGGTGCCGGTTGCTGCCCAGGCAGGTACGGCCGCCCGCGTCCCCGGTGGCCCATCCGGAATCTTCGGCGGGATCGCCCAGGATCACCTGCAGCCGCTCGATCACCCGCTCGGCGTCGTCACCGAGGGAGACGATCCCGAAGCCGTCGGCGGCCAGGCGCATGCGCCCGAAATCGATGTTGATGAACCTCGGCCGGGCCACCTGGATGTTCAGGGAGTAGGAAGCGGTCTGCGCTCCGGTCACTCGCAGGCGATATCCCGTGTCGGTGGCGAGCTTCCCCGACCATCCCCCGCCCAGCGACAGCTGCTGCACCCGGGCACCCTCGGCCGTCTCCAGCACGGCCTGGATGTCGCCGGAGGACACGACGATGGTGATCACCCTGCCCTGCACTCCCTCCAGGTTGAGGATCTCTTCGTCGGTGGGGCCCACGTTGCCCGCCACCGCCACCACCCCCTGGTGGCCGGGGAACGTCACCGCGCGTTCCTCGCCGCAGTCGCGCGCCAGCTGAGCGAACGTCTCCTCGTCCGGATTCCCCGAAGGGACCCGGCGCAACTCGGCCTGGTAGTAGGCCACCGCGTCCCGGGTGATCGGCCCGAAGCTGCCGTCCACCGTGATGGTCGGGCCCTCCTCGTCGGTTCGATCGTGGCCCGTGCAGATCAGGTAGAACTGCAGGGCCTCCACGTAGGCGCCGCTGTCGCCCTGCTGCACGAAGGGAGGGTCGTTGGGCTGCAGCTCGACGCGGCCCATGGTGGTAGTCGTGGTGACGGCGATACTCGTCGAAGTCGTCGTGCTCGTGGAAACGGCCTCTCCGCCGCACGCCGCGAGCAAGATGACGGCCGCCGCCACGGCGGCGCCCGGGAAGGCCCTCCTCCCTCGGCCGCTCATGGGCGCAAGGGTAGGCGATCGAGGCCGGGGCTGCTGACCAGTTCCCTCTCCCCTGGGGCCGCCCACCCGCCCCCGTAGACTCGACCCGTCGTGAGCAGCTGGGCGAGGCGATTCATCTACTTCCCCGACGACCGGGTGCCCCCGCGCGATCCGCCCGGCGTCGAGGGAGAAGGAGTCACCCTGCACACCGCCGACGGCCTGGCTCTGGCTGCCTGGTACCTGCCGGCCGACGACAGCACCGCCGTGGTGCTCTGCAACGGCAATGCCGGCAACCGCGCCGACCGCCTTCCCCTCTCCGCCGGCCTACAGCGGCGCGGCCTGGGAGTCCTCTCCATGGACTATCGAGGCTACGGCGGGAATCCGGGAGCGGCCGAGGAGGGGGGCCTGATCGCCGATGCCCGGGCCGCCGCCGAGCACCTAGCCTCCCGCCCCGGCATCTCCCGCCTGGTCTACTTCGGAGAGTCGCTCGGGGCCGCGGTGCTCATCGGCCTGGCCGAGCAGCAGCCGCCCGCCGCCCTGGTGCTGCGTTCTCCGTTCACCTCGCTCCACGACGTGGCCCGGGCCCATCTCCCGATAGTCCCCAGGGGCGTGATCGACGACCGTTGGGATTCCATCGGGCGCATCGCCTCTATCGACGCTCCCCTGCTGGTGCTGGCCGGCACCGCGGACACCGTCGTCCCCTACGCCCAGAGCGTGCGCCTCTTCGAGTCTGCCCCCGGGTCGAAGCGGCTGATCACCTTTGAGGGGGCCGACCACAACGACCCGGTGCTCACTTTCGGCGCCCGCCTCCTCGACGAGACGGCCCGCTTCCTGGACGACGTGCTGGGGAGGGAGGCCGGGCCGGGCTGAGCTGAGCCCTCTCAGCGTTGGGCCTCGCTGCGCAGCATCACATAGCGGCCCAGGGCGCGCAGCGCCCGGTCGGCGGCACGGAACACGGGGAGCCCTTCCCTCTCCAGGTACCCGGCCAGCTGGTCGTACAAACGCCCGCCGTCGATCACCACCACCCATCCCTTGGCAGTCCCCCGCCACAGGTCGGCCAGGCGCCCGGCCAGTGAGCCCGGGGCCTCCAGATCCTCGCCGTGCCCTGCCCCGGGCGCCAGC
>CAZJRF010000066.1:0-5061 GCA_964548475.1 uncultured Acidimicrobiia bacterium | reverse complement strand
AGCGTCGCCAGCGCCGGGGTCAGCGGCACGCACCCCACCACCCCCACCTCCACCGCCGGGTCGTCCAGCACCGCCTCGGCCGCCGCGACAAACCCGGCGGCGTCGGTCATTGGGGTGAGGTCGAGGGGGTTCTGCGCCCCCACCAGGCCCTCAAGACGGAGTCCGGCCAGCACCGCCCGGATCCGCTCGACGGTGCCGGGGCCCAGCGGCGGGAAAGTGAAGGGTCCTTCATCGTCGGCCAGGGCGACGCACTCGAAACCGGCGTTGGAGACCGCTCCCAGCCTACGGCCCGCCATCTCCCGGCCCCGCAGGAGCACCACCACCCGCAGCAGATCTTCGAAGTCCTCCAGGGAGTCGGCTATCAGCACCCCCGCATCGGCGGCCAGGGACCGGGCCACCCGGTGATCGGGAGCCAGGGAGGCGGTGTGGGAAGAGGCGGCCGCGGCCCCCGCCGGGGTGCGCCCCCCCAGGTAGAGAACGACCACCCCGCCCCGCCGCCGAATGCGGTGGGCCGCCTCCAGGAATCGGCTCCCGTCGCCGGGACGGAAGCCCTCGAGGTAAACCGCGAACACCTCCACTGCCGGGTCGTCCTGCCAGAAGGCCAGGTAGTCGCCGGCAGTCAGATCTAGCTGGTTCCCCAGGGTCACCAGGTAGCGGGGCCGCAGGTGGGGAAAGCGGTCCAGCCGAGCGATGGCGAAGGCGCCGCTCTGGGAGATGAAGGCCAGAGGTACCGTCGGAGCATCCGGAGCGGAGCTGCCCTTGTAGCCGGGGATGAATGTCGCGTCGTAGCCGCCGGGAACCGACCGGATCCCCATCGAGTTGCCGCCGTTCACCACCGGCCCGTCCCCGCGGCGGCGCCCCTCCTCGATCGCGGCGCGCGCCCGGGCGGCGAGCGCCTCGCTGCCCGCCCGCTCCCCCAGGCCCCCGGGGATGAGGATCACCCCTTCCGCCGCTCCCCGCTGCACCACCTCCTCCAGCGCTCCGGGGGCGGCGGCGGCGGCGATGCTTAGTACCAGCAGATCGACCCTCCCCGGCAGGCTCCCCAGGTCGGGGACGCAGCGGCACCCGGCGATCTCCTCCGTTCCCGGCCGCACCACCGTGACCCGCTCAGACGGAAACCCGGCCGTCAGCACGTTCTCCAGGATCACCCGGCCGGGGTTGCGGCGCTCCGACACCCCGACGACGGCCAGAGACTGCGGATGGAGCAACCGGCCGATCTGCTCCGCCGGCCGGGGAGGCGCCTCCCCGGGAACTTGCCCCAGCCGAGCGAGTGCGTCGAGCGCGACAGGGCCCCGGACGGCAAACACGACCGGGTTGGCCTCGAACTCTGCCACCTCGGGAGGCAGGTCCGCGACGGCCGCCAAGAGCTTTGCGACGAATCCCTCCAGGTCGTCGGCCGACACCGCTGCCGGGCCACCCCGGGTACCGCCGGTGAGTAGCCCCACTGCCGGGGAGCGGCGCAGGACGCGGGCCACGTCGGCCTGGCTGCCGGCTGCCGGGAAGACCGCCGGGGGCAGGGAGGAGGCGAGGAGGTCGGCATGGATGCCCCCGAGCCCCAGCACCACCACCGGGCCGAACTCCGCGGTGCGGCGCACCCCCAACAACAGCTCGGCTCCGGGCGCGTCGGGATGCGCGACGAACTCGACCACCAGCCACCCTGCCACCTCCTCGTCGGCGAAGGCGAGAGCCATCTCGGCGACGGCCGTCTGCACCGCGCCGGCGTCGCGCTCCACCACCCGCACTCCCCCCCGTTCGGTTTTGTGCGCCACCCCCGGGGCCAGCACCTTTACCACCACCCGGTCCCCGAGCAGGTGCTCCAGGGAAGGCATCGGCGCGCCGGAGGGCACCACCAGGTGACGGGGGACTCCGATGCCCAGTGCTTCGGCCAGAGCGTAAGCCTCGGCCTCGGTCAGCTCCCGCCGTCGCTCGCGGCGGGCGGCGGCCACCACTGCCTCCGGGCTCCTCACCGGACCGCCTCCCCGGGTACCGCTTCGCGGCCCAGGGCGAAGGCGCGCAGGTTCGCTTCCACCACCCTCTCTCCCTTGGCGGCAAACCCCTCCCGCAGGCAATCCTCGATCACCCGTCGGCGCAGCGGAAGGAAGGCCGAGGCAGCCCCCACCATGACTACGTTGGCCACCCGCCCCGAGCCGGCCCGGCGGGCCAGGGCCGCCGCCTCGACGACCACCGCGCCCGGCACCGCCCGCACCGCGGTCAGCACCTCCCCGATCGGCGGGTAGTCGGGCACATTCTCGTAAGGGTCGGCGGCGGTGACCAGCCGGCCCCCGGGGGCCAGGTACTCCAGGTAGCGCAGGGCCTCCACCGGCTCGGTCCCCAGCAAGAGGTCGGCGGCCCCCCGCGGGATCAGGTCGCCTTCGATGGGAGCATCGGCCATGCGGAGGGCGGCCTGCACGGCGCCGCCCCGCTGCGACATGCCGTGGACCTCCCCCTGCCGCACCACCAGCCCCTCACGCCGGGCCGCCTCGGCCAGGATGGCCGCCACGGAGAGCACCCCCTGGCCTCCCACCCCGGCCAGGACCACGTCGTGCCTCACTTCCGCTTCGCCTCCCGCCGCCCGGCCTTGGCCAGCTCCACGCAGTCCCTGGCCACCACGATGACCGACAGCCCCGGGTGATCTAGCTCCCGGCGCAGGAGAGCGGCCAGCTCTGCGGACTGCCGGGGGGCCGCCTCGACCACGTGCAGGTGCTCGCGCTCCACCCCGAGGCCCAGGAGGAGAGGCTCCAGGCGGGAGCCGGGCAGCACGGTGGGCTGCAGGCCGGTCATCGCCACCGTGCCGTTGTCCAGGATCAGCAGGGTCATCGGGGTGCCGGCGGCGACGGCGTCCATCAGCGGAGTAACCCCCGAGTGCAGGAAAGTGCTGTCGCCGATGACGGCCAGGGCGGGGCGCAGCCCGGCGTCGGCGGCTCCCTTGGCCATCCCCACCGAAGCCCCCATGCAGACGCACGACTCGATGGCCGAATAGGGCGGCAGGGCACCCAGGGTGTAGCAGCCGATGTCCGATGTGACCACCGACTCGGAGAAGGCGGCCAGCGCCTCGCGCACCGCCCGGTAGGAGTCGGCGTGCGGACATCCCCGGCACAGCTGCGGGGGCCGGCCGGGCAGGGGCACGGTGGACGGCGCCATGTGGGGCCGGGCCGGAAGGCCGAGGGCGGCCCGCACCGTATCGGGGGTGAGCTCCCCGTCGAGCGGCAGGGCGCCCGACTCCCGGCCCCGCACCTCCCGGGCGGAGGGGAGCACCCCGCGCAACAACCTCTCCAGGTAGGGGTAGCCCTCCTCTACCACCAGCAGGGGCCGGTCGCCGGCGGCCGCAGCCGCCAGCAGCCGCTCGGGCGGCGGGTAGGCACCCAAGTGCAGGTGGGGCAGGTGGAACTCCAGTTCGGAGACCTCGGCCGAGACGTAGTGGCGGGCGATGCCCGAGGTGACCACCGTGAACGGAGCCTCCTCGTCCCCCGGGGAGAAGCTGTTGTAGGAGGAAGACTCGGCCCACTCCCGTACCTCGGGAAGACGGTCGAGCAGGCGCCGCCAGAGGCGCCGGGCATTCCCCGGCAAGAGGATCCAATCCTGAGGAGCCTCCGCCTTGGCCAGGGGGTTCTGGGCCCGGGTCGGGCCGGTAGCCACCACCGCCCGGCTGTGGCAGAGCCGGGTGACGAGCCGCACCATCACCGGCAGCCCGAACCGCTCCGACAGGTCGAAGGCCTCCCGGGTCATCTCGTACGCCTGTTGCTGGTCGGCCGGCTCCAGGCAGGGCACCCGGGCGAAGTCGGCCAGGAGACGGCTGTCCTGCTCGTTCTGCGAGGAGTGCATGCCCGGGTCGTCGGCCACCGCCACCACCAGGCCGGCGCTCAAGCCGACCAGGGCCGAGTTGACGAAGGGATCCATGGCCACGTTGAGGCCCACGTGCTTCATGGCCACCAGGGCCCGCCGGCCCATCATGGCCACCCCCAGCGCCTGCTCGTAGGCCGTCTTCTCGTTGGCGCACCAGTGGGCCGTGAAGCCCCCGGCCTCGGCCTGAGGGATCAGGTACTCGAGGATCTCCGTGGAAGGCGTGCCGGGATAGGCATAGGCCGCGGTCACTCCGGCATGCATGGCCCCGAGGGCGACCGCCTCATCGCCCAGGAGCATGATCCCGCGCGCTGCCTCCATGCAGCCCCCACCGTACCGTGCCGCGGCTGCCGGGGCAGGTGCCGGAGGACCCACCCCCCTCCCCGGCAAGGGGGACGGAGTGCCCTACCGCCCCGGCGCCGCATCCGCTAAGCAGGGGGCAGTTCCGCCAGGAGGCTGTGTGCAGGACCGAACTTTCCTCGTGCTCGGCGGCGCCGGCATGGTCGGTTTCGAGGTGGCCCGCGAGGTGGCCACCCGCCTCCGGCCGGAGCGAGTGGTGCTCGCCTCACTCCCCGCCGGCGAAGTCCAGTGGGCGGCCGAGCGTCTCCGCCGGCTGGTCCCCTCCACCGTGGAGGTGATCGGTGAGTGGGGCGACCTGTTCGTTCGCGCGCAGTTCGCCGAACGCCGGCGCCCCGATCTCATGGAGGACCAGGACTGCCGCCGAGCTATCTTCGACGACCTGCTGGGTCCCCTGGACGCCGCCTACGAGCGCTCCGGCCTGGCCCACCTCCTCGCTCGTTATCGGCCCAACGTGGTAGTCGACGCCATCAACACCGCCACCGCCATCTCCTACCAGGACGTCTACGCGGCAGCCCTCCGGGCCGAACTGGACCTGAAGGACCTACTCGCCGGCGACCAGGCGGCCTCCCCCGCCCTGGCCCGGGACGTGGAGACGCTCATCCTCTCCGTCTCCTTGCCGCAGTTGGTCCGCCACGTGCTCATCCTGGATCGGGCTTTGCGCGAAGCGGGGACCCGCCTGTACCTGAAGGTCGGCACCACCGGCACCGGCGGCATGGGGCTTAACATCCCCTACACGCACAGCGAGGATCGGCCCTCCGCCAAGCTGCTCACCAAGACGGCGGTGGGCTTCGCCCACACCGGCCTCCTCTACCTGATGGCCCGCTCTCCCGAGCGGCCCGTGGTCAAGGAGATCAAGCCGGG
>CAZJRF010000065.1:0-10806 GCA_964548475.1 uncultured Acidimicrobiia bacterium | reverse complement strand
CGGCCCTGTACTTCACCGGGTCGAAGGCGCACAACATCCGCCTGCGGCAGCTGGCCATTGAACGGGGGTGGGCCCTTAGCGAGTACGGGCTGACCGAGACCGCGGCCGGCCGGGTGATCGCCGCGGCCACCGAGGAGGAGATCTATGCCGCCCTGGGACTGCCCTGGATCCCGCCGGAGCTGCGGGAGGACGATGGGGAGATAGAGCTGGCGACGGCCGGGACCTCGCCCCGGCCTATTGAGGAAGGGGAACTGCGCGGCGACCTGCATGTGCACACCGACCTGTCGGGCGATGGGCGCGAGCCGCTGGAGGCAATGGTGGCCGCGGCCGCCGGCCGGGGCTACGAGTATCTGGCCATCACCGACCATGCCGAAGGTCTGGCCACCAATGGGGTCTCCCGGCAGGATCTGCTGGTCCAGCGGGAGCGCCTGGCGGCCCTGGGGGAGAGCTTCCCGGACGTGGCGCTCCTTCACGGGGTCGAGCTCAACATAGGTGCCGACGGCACGGTGGACTACGAGCCGGAGTTCCTGGCCGGCTTCGATTGGACGGTGGCCGGGGTGCACAGCCACTTCGAGCTCGACCGGGCCGCCCAGACCCGGCGCATCGTGGCCGCGATGCGGACCCCGGGAGTAGGGGCCATCGCCCACCTGAGCGGCCGCAAGATCGGCCGCCGCCCGGGCATAGATCTGGATATCGAGGCGGTGCTGGCGGCAGCGGAGGAGACCGGCACCGCGCTGGAGATCAACTGCCATCTCGACCGGCTCGACGCCCCGGTGGAGGTGCTGCGCGCTGCCCGGGGGCGGGAGGTGACCTTCCTGATCAACACCGACGCTCATCACTCGAGGGAGTTAGGCAACACCGTCTGGGGGGTGCGCCACGCTCTCCGGGGATGGGTGGACCCGGAACGGGTGGCCAACACGTGGCCGCAAGAGCGCTTCCTGGAATGGGCGGAGGGCCGGCGCCGACGGCCCTGATGCCACTTGCGCGCCGGGGAGCCCGCCGGCCGCTAGGCGCGGCGCAGCAGGACCACGGGGATGAGGCGGTCCGTCTTGTCCTGGTAGCCGGCGTAGCCGGGGTACTCGGCCACGGCCAACGCCCACAGGCGCCGGCGCTCGGCCGGCTCGGCGGTACGGGAGATGACCGGGAAGCGCTCGCCGTCCACCTGCACCTCGGCATGCGGGTGGGTCAGGAGATTCCGGTACCAGTCCGGGTGGGTGGGGTGCCCACCGTAGGAGGCGACCACCGCTAGTTCCCCCTTGATCCGCAGGTAGAGGAGGGGCACCGTGTGGGGCTGCCCGCTGCGGCGCCCGGTGGTGGTCAGGAGCAGCATTTCGTGGCGGGCCAGCCGCCGGCCTAGACGGCCCCGGGTGGCCCGATAGAGGCCGATGTGCAGCCCCGACAGGGCACGGACGGTGAGGCGGGACAGATGACGGGCCACGAGCAGGGAGTCTGCCAGGAAGGACGGGGGCGAGCGAGCCCGGCCGGGTGTGACGCGTTGGGCGACGCCCCGGTTGTAGCCTGGTTGCCATGGATGTAGCCGAAGAACGCCTTGCCCTCTTCCTGGACTTCGAGAACCTGGCCATCGGTGCCCGTGAGGACCTCGGCGGGCACGTGTTCGGGTTCAGCCCCATTGCCGATGCCCTCGCCGAGCGGGGGCGGGTGGTCGTGCGCCGGGCCTATGCCGACTGGACGATGTTCGAGTCCGCCCGGCGCGACCTGGCCGAGCACCAGGTGGAGCTGATCGAGATCCCTCAGCGCATCGGGGCCTCCCGCAAGAACGCGGCCGACATCAAGATGGCGGTGGACGCGGTGGAGCTTGGGTTCGAGCGCGACTACATCACCACCTTCGTGCTGTGCACCGGCGACAGCGACTTCACCCCTCTGGTGCACAAGCTGCGCGGGCTGAACCGCCGGGTGATCGGCATCGGCCTGCGGGCCTCCACCTCGCCGCTGTTGGCCGCGGCGTGCGACGAGTTCCTCTACTACGAGTCACTGCCCGGCGTCGACCTGCCTCAGAAGCGGGAGCGCAGCACCAAGAAGGAGAAGGCGGCGGCCGCCCCGGCTCCGGCTCCCCCGGAGTTGGCAGACCTGGAGAAGATGGTCACCCAGACGCTCAGCGGCCTGCAGCAGTCCACCGACGGGATGGTGCTGGCCTCATCGTTGAAGAGGGCCCTGCTGCGCAAGGATCCCACTTTCAACGAGGCCGACTACGGGTTCCGTGCGTTCGGGGAGTTGCTCGGACATTTGGCCGAGCACGGCATCGTGGAACTGGAAGAGGGGCCGGCCCGCGGCGACCCGGGCGTCGGCTTCCCCAGCGAGGGCGGCCAGGAGGAGCAAGCTTTCCAGCTGCTGCGCAAGGTGGTGTCCCGGGCCGGTTCGGGCGGGGCGGTACCGCTCTCGGGTCTCAAGGACCGCATGCGCAAGAGCGAGCCGGGCTTCAGCGAGAAGGCGTACGGCTACCGGGGCTTCCTGCAGTTTTGCCGGGCGGCGGCCGCCCGCGACGTGGTGAGCATGGCCTGGGACGACGAGTCCGAGGACTACCTGCTCACCCCGGCCTGACCTGCCGGCGGGTACCCTGGCCCGGTGCGGCCGCAGGCCCTGATGCGACGGGTGCCCGACTCTTTCGTCGGGTGCCTCACCCACCGCCCGGCCGTGCCTCCCCTCGACTCGGTGCGAGCGCGCTGTCAGCAGGACGGCTACCGCGCTCTCCTCGAGGAGGGCGGCTTCACGGTGATGGTGCTGGCCGCCGATGAGGCTCATCCCGACTGCGCCTTCGTGGAGGACACGGCGGTGGTGCTCGGAGACTCGGCCCTGGGCACCCGGCCGGGGCATCCCAGCCGGCGGGGTGAGGTGGGCCCGGTCGCCCGGGCGCTGGCGGATCGGGGCCTGGCGGTCACGATGATGGAAGCGCCGGCCACCCTCGACGGGGGCGACGTGCTGCGGGTGGGGAAGCACCTCTTCGTCGGCGAGAGCGGGCGGACCAACGCCGCCGGGCGGGCGGCGCTGGCGGCCTTCGCCTCCCCGCGGGGATACCGGGTGACGGCGGTGTCCCTGCGCGGGGTGCTGCACCTGAAGTCCACCGCCACCGCGGTGGATGAGGAAACGGTGCTGGCCTTCCCGGGGGCCGTGGACACGGCCGCCTTCTCCGGTCTGCGCGTGGTGCCGGTAGGAGGGGACGATCCGGAGGCGGCCAACGTGGTGCGTCTCCCCGATGGGCGGATCCTGGTGGCCGCCCACCTGGCGGCCACCGAGGAAGCGGTCACCTCCGCCGGCTTCACCCCGGTAGCGTGCGACGTGTCGGAGTTCGCCCGGGCCGACGGCGGGCTCACCTGCCTGTCGGTGCGCTTGCGCGACGAGTTGACCTCGGCGGGGCCGTAATCTGACGGCAGCAGCAAGGCGAATCGGAGTTATGGAACAAACAGATGGCGATCAGCAACCCACAGCGGTTCCCGGCGAGGTGGTGGAGGATGCATCCGCTGAGCCGCGCGCCAGCTACGTGCAGGCCCCCAAGCTCATGCGCATTGCCTCGATGACGCGGGCGATGCTCGAGGAGCTCCGCCAGGCCCCCCTGGACGAGGCGGGGAGACGGCGCCTGGCCGAGATCCACGAGCGGTCGCTGGCCGAGATGCAGGATGTGCTCTCCGAGGATCTGCGCCAGGAGCTGGACGACATCTTCACGCCCCTGTCCGTGGAGAGCGCCAGCGAGTCGGAGCTGCGCATCGCCCAGGCCCAGCTGGTCGGGTGGCTGGAGGGGCTGTTCGCCGGTATCCAGGCGACGCTGCTGCACCAGCAAGCGGCCATGGCCAGCCAGCTGCAGGAGATGCGCATGCGGGCCATCGAGGCCCAACCTCGCTCCTCGGCGAGCGAGGACCGGCCCCCGGGGCAGTACCTGTGACCGCCTGGTCCGCCGGCGGCCAGACCCGGCGGGAGAAGGTCTCCCGGCGGCTGCGGACCATCCCGGCCATGGTCGCCGGATTCCTGCTGACCACCGCTCTGTTCCCCATCCTGCTCCTGGGGCTGGGGGTGTACGACGTGGTGCGGGCCGTCGGGGGCAGAGGCCGCTTCTCGGCGGTGCGCCTGCTGGTCTTCGGGTGGGTGTACATGCTGGTGGATCTGATCGGCGTCGCCTCGATGCTGGTGTTCTGGCTGGCCAGCGGCTTCGGCCGGCGGCGTGAGCGCTACGTGTCTCTCACCTACGGCCTGCAGGGCTGGTGGGCATCGGCGCTGCTGGGAGCCATGCGCTTCATCTTCCGGGTGGGCCTGGAGGTGGAGGGTGACGAAGTCACGGTGCCGGGTCCCATCATCCTGATGATGCGCCACGCCAGCCTGGCCGACACGGTCCTGCCCTCGGTGCTGGTTCTCCGCCGTCACGGCCTGCGCCTGCGCTATGTGCTGAAGCGGGAGCTGCTGTGGGACCCGGCCCTCGACCTGGCGGGGAACGTCATGCCCAACTACTTCCTGGACCGGCGCTCCACCGACGCCGCCGCCGAAGTGGAGCAGGTACGGGCCCTGGGGGTGGGGCTCGGGGAGGGCGACGGGGTGCTCATCTACCCGGAGGGGACCCGCTTCACCCCGGAGAAGCGGGACCGGGCCATCGAGATCCTGCGCCGGCGGTTCCCCCACCTGGTGGAGCGGGCGGAGGCTCTGCGGGGCGTTCTGGCCCCGCGCCTGGCCGGGGTGCTGGCCCTGCTCGAGGCGGGCACCGACGTGGTGGTCTGCGCCCACGTGGGCTTCGACGGCTTCTCCCACGTGAAGCGCCTGTGGCGGGGGGGCCTGGTCGGCAAGAAGATCAAGGTGGCCTTCTGGCGCATCTCCGCCCGGGACATCCCGGCCGGTGAGGCGGAGCGCACCGACTGGCTCTTTGCCCAGTGGCGCCTGGTGGACGACTGGGTCTGCTCGCACCTGGTATCGGTGTGAGCGTCGGGCTGGCCTGGTTCCGCTCCGACCTGCGGCTCGGAGACAACCCGGCCTGGGCCGCCGCCACCGCGTCGCACGAGCGCGTGGCGGCTCTCTTCGTGGTGGATCCGGTGCTCTGGGAGGGCTCGGGCCTGCACCGGCGGAATCAGCTGGCCGCCCACCTGGGCGCCCTCGACGAGGGGCTGCGCTCCTGGGGCGGCCGCCTGCGGGTGCAACGGGGCGACCCGCAAGCGGTGGTCCCGGCCGAGGCAAGGGCCTTGCGGGCGGAGCGAATCTTCTGGAATGGGGACGTCACCCCTTACGCGGCCCGGCGCGATGCCGCGGTGGCGGCTGGGCTGGGCGGCCGGGTGGAGGCCCGGGCGGGGCGCTTCGTGCACGCTCCCGGGGAGGTGGTCACCGGGGTCGGCGGCCCCTTCCGCGTCTTCACCCCCTTCTACCGGCAGTGGCAGGCCGTCCCTTGGGAGGCCTGGCCCGAGCCGGGATCGGCGCGAGTGGAAGCAGACCCCGGCGAGGGGATCCCCGAGGCAGCCCCGCCGCTCATGGACGGGGGAGAGGCGGCGGCGGAGGCGCGGCTGGAAGCCTTCCTGGCCGGGGCGGACCGCTACCACGGGGAGCGGGACCGGCCCGACCTGGACACCACCTCCCGGCTCTCGGCCGATCTCAAGTTCGGCACGATCAGCCCCCGCACCGTGGTGCGCCGGGTGGACGGGCCGGGAAAGGGGCGGGAGGCCTTCATCCGCCAGCTGGCCTGGCGGGAGTTCTACGCGCACCTGCTGGCCGCCTTTCCCCATACCCGGCGCGGCGCGATGCGCCCCGAGTACGACCGGGTGGCCTGGCGCGAGGATCCCGAGGGGCTGGCCGCCTGGGAGGAGGGCCACACCGGCTACCCCTTCGTGGACGCCGCCATGCGCCAGCTGCGGGCCGAAGGGTGGATTCATAATCGGGCCCGGATGGTCGCCGCCTCGTTCCTGGTCAAGGACCTGCTCATCGACTGGCGGCGGGGAGAGAGGCACTTCCTCCGCTGGCTGGTGGACGGCGACGTCGCCCAGAACGTGGGCAACTGGCAGTGGGTGGCGGGCACCGGGGCCGATGCCGCCCCTTACTTCCGGGTGTTCAACCCGGTGACCCAGGGCCGGCGGTTCGACCCGGACGGCGATTACGTGCGGCGCTGGGTGCCGGAACTGGCCCGCCTCCCGGTTCCCGCACTGCACGCCCCGTGGGAGGCGGCGCCGGCGGTGCTGGCCGCGGTCGGGGTGGTGCTGGGCGAGACCTATCCGCTTCCCATCGTGGATCATGCCGAGGCGCGGGCCGCCACCATCTCCGCCTACGAGGCGGCCCGGCGGGGCTGAAACCTCCGGCCGGCCGCCGGGGTGGACCGGCTCAAAGGCCAACGTCACAGGAAGCGCAGGTTCTCCAGCACGGCCAGGGGCCGGAGGCGTTCCAGCACATAGGACTCCACGGCGGGAGTGCAACCGCAGGCCCGGCAGACCTCCGCGTTGTAGATGCCGAGGCGGCAGCAGCACGGGGAGAGCACCCCGCGGCAGATGGTGACGCTCGACCAGATCGGCCGGGGCCATCGGTTCCGAGCCAGTGCTCGCAAGCCGCTAAAGGTGTTGGTGACGCGCAGGGGATGCCGCCGCTTGAGGCGTCGCACGCGGGCGATCGCCTCCGCACGGGCGGCCGCGTCGAGGAGCAGGCTGGGGTCCGAGCCGAGGTACGGGGTGAACAGGTGGATCATGACCGCGCGCACTCCGGGCAGGCCGAGGATGTGCTCCAGCGTTCTCTCCAGACCCGCCGTGTTGAGGGAGGTGATGGTGTGGTTGATGTGGATGTGGGGATGCCGGGTCTTCATCAGGTGGCGGACCACGAGTTCGTAGACGGACCGATGCCCGGCAGACGCGCGCAGTGCTTCGTGGGCGGACTCGTCTCCGTCGAGGCTCACCCACAGGTAGTCCGCGCTGGAGTGAAGAGGGTGAGTGCCGTTGGTGCAGACCACAATGCGGAAGAAGCCAAGATTGCGGGCGAACCGCACCACGTCCTCGAGCGAACGCTGGCCGTCGCTCCACTCGTAGGGCTCGCCCCCGGTGATCACCAGCATGCGGGCGCCGGTGCGGTAGAGGGCCTCCAGGTCGGCCGCCACCTGGGGGTAGGTCCGCGCCGGGTAGCCGAGGTGGGCGACGGTGCAGTGCCGGCAGTGAAGGTTGCAGCGATCTGTGAGGATGAGGGTGGCGGTGAGCGGGACCCGCCGGCGGCCCAGCCGGCAGGCGATGACCCAGCGGGCGTAGTAGGCCAGGCGGGACGGCAGACCGGACGTGATGTCTCCTTCTCGGCGCCATTCTCGGCCTCGCCGGGGCTCGATGCGGCGCGGCTGAGGGGCGGTTGGTAGTGGCGGTCCGCTTCCCACCGAGCGACGATGGGGGCAGGAGGAGCCGGCATGCATTGGACTCCCGGCGTGCGTTGGAGCGAAGGCGACGGCGGTCTCGATGCCGCCGCGGTAGTCGCGGCCTTCCCCGACGCTTGCGGGCTGTACCTGCACGTGCCCTTCTGCGAGCGCCTCTGCCCCTTCTGCCCCTACAACAAGGTGCTCTATCGGCGGGAGAGGGCGGAGAGCTACTTCGCCGCCCTGCGGCGGGAGATCGGCGCGTACCGAGCGGCAGGGGCGGGGCCGTTCACCTCGCTGTACGTGGGCGGGGGCACTCCCACCCTGTGCCTGGATGAACTGGAGGAGATCCTCCCCGGGCTCGCGGTGGAGGGAGAGAAGGCCATCGAGGTGCTGCCCGCTCACGCCACCCCGGCGGGAGTCGATCGACTGGCGCGGGGCGGCTTCGACCGGGTGAGCCTGGGGGTGCAGTCCTTCGACGACCGGGTGCTGCGCCACCTGGGGCGATCCGGGTCGGGGGCGGACCATCGGGAGGCGGTGGAAGCCTGCCGGGGGCACTTTGCCTGCCTGGACGTGGACCTGATCTTCGACAAGGCCTTCTCCGATCCGGCCGTCTTCCTGGCCGACGTCGAGGAGTGCTGCCGCCTGGGGGTGGACCAGATCTCCACCTACCCGCTGATGCGCTTCGGCTACACCCCGTTCGGCAAGGCCCGGCACTCCCCCCGGATGGAGCACGACCTGCTCCGCCGGGCCGCCGAACTGGCTGCCGGGCACGGCTATGAGCGGTCGTCGGTTTGGGCGCTGCGCCGGGTCGGGTCACCGCCCTTCAGTTCGATCACCCGCGAGTTCTATCTGGGGGTGGGAGCGGGGGCGGCCACCTTTAGCGGCTTGCACTACCTGGTGAACCACTTCTCGCCCGAGCGATACGGGGAGGCGGTGGCCGGGGGGCGCCTGCCGATTGCGCGGTCGGCCCGGTTGCGGCCGGCGGCGGGGGCCGCCTACTACCTGTTCTGGCAGGCCTACGCCGGGGGCTTCGACCCGGGCCGGGCCCGGGCCCTGTTCCCCTCGGCCGGCTGGGTGGTGGCCCTGGCGTCGGGCCTGGGCCGGGGGCTGGGCCTGGCCGAGCGCGAGAACGGCCGCCTGACTCTCACCCGCCGGGGTTTCGACTGCTACCACGACCTGGAGCGCCGAATCACCTACCGCTTTATCGAGCCGCTCTGGGAAGAGATGATGGCCGAGCATCGCTCGGAGGCCCCGCCGGTTCCCCCGGTAGAGTGAACGCGGGCCCGGCCCGGGCCCCGTTACAGATCACGGAGGTGCCTGGTGACCGCGGTGTTCATTGTCGATGCCTGCCGCACCCCGATGGGGAAGATCGGTGGACGCCTGGCCCACGTCCGCCCCGACGACCTGGCCGCCCACGCTCTGGGGCGGCTGGTGGCCCGCACCGGCGTGGACCCGGCGGTGATCGAGGATGTGCACTGGGGTGCCGCCAACCAGGCCGGCGAGGACAACCGCAACGTGGCGCGCATGGCCGTGCTCCTGGCCGGGCTGCCGGTGGAAGTGGCCGGCAATACCCACAACCGGCTGTGCGGCAGCGGGCTGCAGTCGGTAGTGGGCGCCTGGCACGCCCTGGCCGCCGGGTGTGGCGAGGTGATGGTGGCGGGGGGGTCGGAGTCGATGACCCGGGCCCCTTACGTGATGTTGAAAGCGGCCACCGGCTTCGCGGTGGGCGCGCCGGAGGTGGTGGACACCACCCTGGGCTGGCGGCTGGTCAACCCGGAGATGCAGCGCCGCTACCCGCCCATCAGCCTGGGGATGACAGCTGAGGTGGTCGCCGAGCGCTACGGGGTCACCCGGGAGGATCAGGACGCCTTCGCCCTGGAGAGCCATCGCCGGGCGGTGGCCGCACAGCAGAGCGGCACCTTCGCCGACGAGATCGAGCCGATCGAGGTGCCGGCCGACGGCCGGGGGCGCACGCGGGTGACGGTGGACGAGGACGAGGGTCCGCGGGCCGACACCTCCTTGGAAGCCCTGGCCAAGCTGCGTCCGGTGTTCAAGGAGGGGGGGACGGTGACGGCAGGCAACTCCTCCTCCATGAACGACGGGGCGGCGGCGTTGCTGCTGGCCACCGGGGATTGGGTGGAGAGAGAGGGGCGGGAGCCGCTGGCCCGGGTGGTGTCTTCGGCGGTGGCCGGGGTGCATCCCGACGTGATGGGGATGGGCCCGGTGCCCGCCACCCGCAAGGTGCTGGCGCGGGCCGGGATCGGCATCGAGGACCTGGATCTGGTGGAGATGAACGAGGCCTTCGCCGCACAGTCGGTGGCCTGCCTGCGGGAGTTGGGGCTGGACCCAGCTCGGGTCAACGTCCACGGCGGGGCGATCGCCCTCGGCCACCCGCTGGGGGCCACCGGGGCCAAGATACTCACCACCCTGCTGCACCAGTTGAAGCGGCGGGGCGGGCGTTACGGCCTGGCCACTATGTGCATCGGGGTCGGGCAGGGCATCGCCCTGGTGGTGGAGCGGGTCTGAGCTGGGCGTCCGGGCGCGGTCGGGCTCCTCACCGCGCCAGCAGCAGGAGCAGCCGCAGCGGCTTCGAGGGGTCGGGCCGGTCCCAGTAGAGAGCGTGGTCACCCGTTCCGTACCGGATGATGACGAGCCAGGCGGACCCCTGCTCTCCCATCACCCGGTTCTGGCGGGCCCAGGCACTCGCGGGGTCGTCTCCCAAGCGGCGGAGGGGTCATCGACTCGTGTGACCGTCCCCACGTCGAGCCGTTCGTAGGCCTTCCGGAACTCCGGTGTGGCGACGAACAGCACGCTGCCGATCGTATCAAGTGGGAGGAGCGGTGCCCATCTGGGGCAGTGGGGTTATTGCCCCATTTCCCCGGACGGGACTACAATGGGTCCTCTTGGGAAGGAGTTGCTGGTGACGGCCGTTCGGCAACCACGCCGGGTGATTCTCGATGTCGACGACCGCGGCCGGGTATCTCTGGCCAGGTTCGGCTTCCGCTCGATGCAGGTGGTGGTCGACTTTACAGAGGACGGGGGTCTGGTGTTGCATCCGGCCATCGCGCTGACGCCGGCCGAGGCGGCCCACTACGGCGATCCGGAGGCGGTACGACTCTTGGAGCAGGCGCTGGCCTCGGCCGGGAAGGGGCGCCTGTCTCCGCTGCGGCTGCGGTCGGAGCCTTCCCACTCGGATGACCCCCGGGATGAGTGAGGCAGGCTGGGCCACTCCCCGGCTACGCCCGCCTGCTCGATGACCGCAGCCGGCCGGGGGGCGGTATCGGGTTTCGTTGGGCAGGGCAGCAATGGGCAGCCGGCGGCGGTCGGCACGGCGCGGACGCGTGGGCGCTCCGGGCGGCGCCTTCGGGGATAGGGTTGTCCCCACGAGTCATGATGCGCAGGAGAGAGAGCCGCCCGGTTCAAGTCGTGGCCCTGCTGCTGGCCGGCCTGCTGGTGGCGGCCTGCGGCGGGGACGACGGCACGGTGTCGAGCAGCCAGAGCTCCTC
>CAZJRF010000064.1:0-10833 GCA_964548475.1 uncultured Acidimicrobiia bacterium | reverse complement strand
CAGGGCGTCTTCCGCCCCGATGATGTCGGTGAGGGTCACGTAGCCGTTCTCATGGGCGATGAGCCCCATGGCCACCCCGGCCACCGCCGCGGTGATGGGCACCCCCGCATCCATGAGAGACAGACTCGAACCGCACACGGAAGCCATGGAGCTGGACCCATTGGAGGAAAGCACTTCGGACACCAGCCGGAACGCGTAAGGGAACTCATCCTCGGTGGGGATCACCGGCAGAAGCGCCTTCTCTGCCAGGGCACCGTGGCCGATCTCCCGCCGGCGGGGGCCCCGCATGAAGCCGGTCTCACCGGTGGAGAAGGGCGGGAAGTTGTAGTGGTGCATGTAGCGCTTCGTCTCCTCGGAGGAGATCGTGTCGAGCATCTGCTCCATGCGCAGCATGCCCAGGGTGGTCACGTTGAGCACCTGGGTCTCGCCCCGCTGGAACAGCCCCGATCCGTGCGCCCGGGCTATCAGCCCCACCTCCACGGTGATGGGCCGCACCTCGGTGGAATCGCGCCCGTCGAGGCGGATCCCCTCCTCCACCACCCGGCGGCGCATGGCCTGCTTGGTGGCGGTCTTGAAAGCGCGGGTGGCCGCGGCGAAGTCCTCGTGGTCCTCGCCGATCCCCAGCTCGGCCAGGGTGGCAGCTCGGGCCTCATCCTCGGCGGAGTTGCGCTCCCGTTTGCCGGCGATGCGCACCACCTCGGCCAGACGAGGACGAGCGGCTTCGATCACCCGGGCCAGCAGGTCCTCGGTGTAATTGAGGGTCACCGGGAACTCGACCACCGGGATCTCACCTACGGCCGCTCGCAACTCCAGCTGCAGGTCGATGAGCCGGGCGATATGCTCCTTGGCTTCCTCGAGCCCCCGGGCCACCGCCGCTTCATCCACCGCCGGCTGCCCGGCGGCCACCAGGCGCAGGCCCTCCTCGGTCGCGCCGGCCTCCACCATGGCGATGTCGATGCCGCCCTGGTCGTTGCGCTTGCCGACCACCACCATGGAGAAGACGGCCGTCTCCAGCTGGGAATAGCTCGCCATGGGGATCCAGGCACCATCGGCGTAGGCCATGAACACCGCCCCCACCGGGCCCAGGAAGGGGATGGGGCTGACCATCAGGGCCGCCGACGCGGCGTTCAGGGCCAGCACGTCGTAGGGGTGCTCTTCGTCCACCGACAGCACGGTGGCCACCACGTGGGTCTCGCACCGGTAGCCCTCGCGAAACAGGGGCCGCAGGGGCCGATCGATGAGACGGGCCGAGAGGGTGGCCCGCTCGGTGGGACGGCCCTCCCGGCGGAAGAAGGAACCGGGGATCTTCCCGGCGGCGTACATGCGCTCCTCGACGTCGATGGTCAGCGGGAAAAAATCGATCCCCTCCCGCGGCTGACGGCTGGAGGTGGCGGTGGCCAGCACCTCGGTGCCGCCCATCGCAATGACCACCGAGCCGTCGGCCTGCATGGCCAGCTTGCCGGTGTGGAAGACGATCTCGGCGTCGCCGACGACGCCTCGTACGGTTATCTCGGGCACGCTCTACAACTCCTCGTCTGGGGGGAGAGCGAGCCAATTACCAGTGGTCACACCTCGAGCCGATCGAGAGGTGGCGACTAGCAACTGACCCGGAGTCCCCCGGTTGGCCGACTTGACGCCGGCCCGGCCTCGGCCTTCCCGGGCACCCGCTGCCAGCTCGCGAATCGTCGCCCTAACGGCGCAGGCCGAGGCGGGCGATAACGGTCCGGTACCGCTCGACGTCCTGCTCGCGCAGGTAGTCGAGCAAGCGCCGCCGCTTGCCGACCAGCATGAGGAGGCCCCGCCGGCTGTGATGATCCTTGTTGTGGACCTTCAGGTGGTCGGTGAGGTGGTTAATACGCTCGGTGAGCAGCGCCACCTGGACCTCCGGCGAACCGGTGTCGGCGGCGTGCGTGCCGAATTCCTCGATGATGGTGCGGGTGTCCTTCATAGAAGGTGCCGGGGTCGGACCCGGCGAGAACTCACTGTAGCAGACGGCCGGGCCTGAGCAGCCGGCCGGCCCCGCGCCGGCCCCCGGCCATCCCTCAGACGAGCGACGGCAGCCGGGGATCGGCCCCGGCGGCCTCTCCTCCCGGCACCAGGTTCTCCAGCCAGGAGGGAACGTTGCTCCCCCCGCCGGCCGGCGGCAGCGAGCAGGAATCCGTTCCCCACATCTCGGCCACGATGCAGTCGGCCACCCGGGGGTCGTGCAGGACCGCGTTGTGAGCCTCGCTGATCCGGCTCATCAGGGCCCAGGGACGGGTGAAGAGGGTATCCCAGAAGCCGGGGCCCCCGTCGGAGGCCTCGTACACCGTGAGCCCCTCGGGTATGTCGGCAAAGTTGGTCACTCCCGACTGCGGGTTACGGACCACCATCACCTGCACCCCCGAGGTCTCCCCCAGGTGAGCGCGGCTGTCGGTGCAGCCCCACAGAGAGCAGCCGACCGGGTGGTAGCCGCCGTCGTCGGCCAGCGGCCCCCACAGGGTCCCCAGGCTCTGCAGGAAGCCGTGGATGCCCGAGGCCAGGGGCGGGTCGAGCAGGGCGGCCCCCGCCACGTTCGCCGCCCCGGGCTGGCCCCGGTCCCAGCGGGCCACCAGCTCGGCGATGCCCGCCCCGCCCTTGCTGAAGCCCACCACATACAGGGGGCGGCCCAACGCGGAAAGCCCGGCCAGGTAGCCGGCGAGGGCGTCGGCGGTCTCATCGATGCTGGCGTTCTGGGAGGCTCCGACGTGGTCGGTGCCCCCGTCCGCCCATCGATAGTCGAAGTAGCGGGCATCGGTGGGGTCGATGCCCATCAGCATCGCCAGGTGGGCAAAGACGCCGGCGGCCGGGCCGCTGCCGTGCCCCGGGACGAACACCACCAGCGGCTCCGCCGAGCCCACCGCTTCCCCGTCCTCCCGGCGGGTGGTCCAGAAGCCCGCGGCAAGGGCCGCCGCCCCGGCTGCCAGCCCGCCCAGGGCCGCGCCGACCGGCAGCCAGGGCGTCCCGGAGGAGGCCGGGGAGGCGGCGGAAGGAGCAAGGGCGGGGCCGGCCGACGGGTCGGGAGCCAGGCGCAAACCGTCTCCGGGCGCGGGCTCGGTGAGGAGGGCGAGGGCCAGGGCGAGGACGGGGATCACGATTCTTCCCGGGAGGAGGCGCCCCCCAGGGTGAGCCGGGGCGAGGGCAGATGCAAGAGGGTCGATCTGCCGCGATCATGACCCGGAGTCGTGATCCCGGCGCGCTAGGCCTGCAGTCGCTCCCGGGCCGCCGCGGCGTCGGCCTCGATCTGGGCGGCCAGGTCGCCCGGCCCGTCGAAACGGCGCTCGTCCCGCAGGCGGGCGACAAACGCCACCCTCAACGTCGCCCCGTAAAGGTCCCCGGACCCTTCCAGCAGATGGACCTCGACCTTCCTCTCCTCGCCCCCGAAAGTGGGCCTCGTGCCCACGTTGGCCACCCCGGGCCGCAGTTCCGCCCCCGGCAAGCCGGCCCGCACCGCGTACACCCCATCGGCGGGGACGGCCAGGCCCGGGGGCAGAGCCAGGTTGGCGGTGGGGAAGCCCAGCGTGCGCCCCCGGCCGTCCCCGGCCACCACCGTCCCCCGCACCTCATGGGGGCGCCCCAGGGCGGCGGCGGCCGCCTCCACTTTCCCGGCGGCCACCATGGCCCGCACCCGGGTGGAGGAGATGGGAGCTTGCCCGCCCACCAGGGGCAGGATCTCCGCTGCGAAGCCGTGGGCGTCGCCCAACTCGGACAGCGAGGCCACGTTCCCCAGCCGGTGATGCCCGAAACGAAAATCCTCGCCCACCGCCACCAGCCGGGCACGGAGAGCCCCCGCCAACACGACGGAGGCAAAGGCGGCCGGGGTTAAGAGGCGCGTCTCCTGCCCGAAGGGCACCACCGCCGCCACGTCCAGGCCCGCTTCTGCGAGCAGCTCCAGCCGATGGGGGATGTCGGTGAGCAGGAGCGGGGCGTGCTCGGGGGCCACCACCGCCAGAGGGTGCGGGTCGAAGGTGACCACCGCGGTCTCCAGCCCGCCCAACTCCTCCGCCCGACGTGCCAGCAAGCCGAGCACGGCCCGGTGGCCGGCGTGCAGCCCGTCGAACACGCCCACCGTCACCGCCCGGCCGCGTATGGGAAGGTTCCATTCCTGCGGGGGGCCGGTCACCACCTTCATCCGAGCACCACCTCCGGGCGGGCGGCCCGGCCCTCCACCCGGTACACCGCCAGCAGGCGCCCCCCGGCGTCCAGAACCCGGTGCGGGCCGGGAGCGGCGGCATCGAGCCCGAGCAGGGAAGCCGGAAAGATGCCGCCCTTGCGCACCGCCCCGCCCGTCTCCTCGTCTACCCGCAGCGCGGGCAGATCGCGCAGGGCCGCCGCCGGCTCCAGCACCAGCCCGGCGGCCCCCTCCCCGCCCGCCGCCTCCTCGACGGCCCCGAGGGAGTGGGCCTCATCCACGCCCAGCGAGCCGATGCTCAGGCGGCGCAGGGCAGACAGATGAGCGCGGCCGCCCAGAGCCCGGGCCAGGTCGTCGGCCAGAGTGCGGACGTAGGTGCCGGTCGAGCAGCGGACCCGCAGGGTCGCCTCGGGATAGTCGGAAGGAGCGAAATCCAGCAGTTCTAGGGAGTAGATCTCCACCGGCCGCGCCTCCCGGGCCACCTCCTTACCCTCCCGGGCCAGGTCGTACAGGCGGCGCCCCTCCACCCGGCGGGCGGAGACCATCGGAGGCACCTGGTGGATGACCCCGACGAAGCGGGCCGCCGCCTGCCGCACCTCGTCCTCCCCGACGGGAAGGGGCTCGCGCGACAGAACCGCCCCGTCGGCATCCAGCGTGTCGGTGGCCACCCCGAGCACGGCCACTGCCTGATAGACCTTGGGCAGGCCCTGCACGAAGCGCAGCAGGCGAGTGGCCCGGCCCACTCCCAGCACCAGCAAGCCGGTGGCTATGGGATCCAGGGTGCCGGCATGGCCGATGCGCCGCTCCCCCAGCAGGCGGCGGCAGCGGGCGACGACGTCGTGGGAGGTCCAGCCCCCCGGCTTGTCCACCAGCAGGAAGCCCTCAGCCACGGAGCCGCTCGCGGATCGTCTCCAGCACGGCCTCCAGGCTGCCCCCCGTGTTGAAGCCGGCCGCGTTGTGGTGCCCGCCTCCGCCGCAAGCGGCGGCGACGGCCCCCACGTCCACCGCCCCCCGCGATCGCAGCGAGACCTTCCACCCGTCCTCCGTCTCCTTCAGCAGCACCGCCACCTCCGCCTCCCGGGCGATGCGCAACCCGTCGATGAGCAGGTCCAGATCCTCGGGGCCCACCCCCGCCCGGGCGTGGTCGGCCCGGTAGAGCACGCTCCACACCAGGCCGTCCTCCAGGCGGGCCCGGCTGAGCACCGCCCCGCTCACCTGCAGGTACCCGAAGGGCAGCCACTCGTAGACGCGCTGCCCGATCTCGTCGGGACGCGCCCCCGCCTCCACCAGCCGGGCGGCGATGCGCAGCACGGCCGCGTCGGTCGAGGAGTACTGGAAACGCCCGGTGTCCGACACCAGCCCGGTGAGCAGCGCGGTGGCCACCCGTCGATCTATCGGCCAGGCCAACCGGCGGAGCAAGTGGTACACCAGCTGGGCCGTGGCGGCCGCCGCGGGGTCCACCACCGCGATGTGACCGAAACCGGGGTTGGTGAGATGGTGGTCCAGCACCACCAGGGTCCCCGCCCGGGAGGCCGGCCCGGCCAGCTCGCCCAGCCGATCGGGTGAGGCGACGTCGAGCACCACCATGACCTCCGGCTCGGCCGGGAAATCCTCCGGCGGGACCAGGGGATCCAGGCCCAGGAACTCGTATTGGACGGCGACGGCGAAGGGGGACCCGAAGGAGCCAGTCACCTTCTTCCCAGCCCCGCGCGCGGCGTGGGCCAACCCCAGCATGGAGCCGAGAGCGTCGCCGTCGGGGGAGACGTGGCAGGCCAGTGCCACCTCGCCGGCGGAGGCGACCACCTCAGCCGCCCGGCGGATCGACTCCCGGATCGCCTGCTTCATCCTGCTCCTCCCGGAGCCGGCGCAGGAGCTCCTCCATGCGCATGCCCCGCTCGATGGACTCGTCGAGTGTGAAGTGCAGCTCGGGCAGGAACTTCATGCGGACCTGCCGTGCTGCCACCGCCCGCAGGCGGGGCCCCGCCCGCTCCAGCGCGGCCGCCGTGTCACGGTGCTGAGCCTCGTCGCCGAGCACGGAATAGTAGACCTGGGCATTGTGTAGATCGGGGGAAGTGTCCACCCCGGTGATGGTGACGAAGCCCAGGCCGGGGTCCTTGAGCCGCTCCACCTCCTCGGCGATCACGTGGTGCAGCGCCCCGTTGACCTTGCGCAGGTAGCGCCCCGGGCTCATTGCTCCTCCAGATAAGCGATCCCCACCTCGAGCAACTCTATGTCGGACCGCTCGCGCAGGGCCTTCTTCACCCCGTGGATAGTTCTCTCCAGCTGCCCCGCCTGCGGGGCGACGAGGGCGGCTCCCAGGGTGGACCGCTGCCACTGGTCGTGGAAGCCCACTTCGCTCACCGCCACCGGGAAGGTATCGGCCAGGGAAGACATCAAGCCTTTGACGATGCGACGCTTGTCCTTGAGCGAGCGGGCCTCGGGGAGGCGGATCTCCAAGCGGAGGGCGGCGGCGTGCACGGCCTCACCCGTTAGGTGCGGGCTACTTCTTGCACCTCGTACGCCTCGATCACGTCGCCCTCCTTGACGTCGCGGAAGTTCTCCAGGCCCACCCCGCACTCGAAGCCGGCCGCCACCGAGCGCACGTCGTCCTTGAAGCGGCGCAGCGAGGCGATCGAACCGTCGTAGGAGACCACCCCGTTGCGCACCAGGCGGGCCCGGGCCCCCCGGGTGAGCTCGCCCTCGGTGACGTAGCTGCCGGCGATGCTGCCGAAGCGCGGGGAGCGGAACACCTCCCGCACCTCGGCCACCCCCAGGATGCGCTCAACCTCTTCGGGGGCCAGGCGGCCCACCAGCATCGCCTCGATGTCGTCGAGCAGCTCGTAGATGATGCGGTAGGTGCGGATCTCGATGCCCGCCTCCTCCGCCGCCCGCCGGCTCTTGGCGTCGGGACGCACGTTGAAGCCCAGGATGATCGAGGTGGTCGCATCGGCGAGGAGGACGTCGTTCTCGTTGATACCCCCCACCCCGCTGTGCACGATGGTGATGCGCCCGCCCTGGCGCCCGATCTTGCCCACTCCGTCGCGGATGGCCTCTTGTGAGCCCTGGGTGTCGGCCTTGACGATGATGCGCAGCTCCGCCTGCTCGTCGCTGCGCAGCTCGTCGAGCAGGGACTGGAGGCGCTCGGCGGCGGTGGGGACGACCAAACCCTCGCTGCGCCGGATGGTTGCCACCTCGCTCGCCCGGGAGCGCGCCTCGCGGTCGTCGCGCAGCACCTCGAACGGGTCGCCCGCCCGGGGCACATCGTCCCAGCCCATGATCAGCACCGGGGTGCTGGGCGGGGCGTCCTCTACCTGCTCCCCCGTGTCGTCGAACATCGCCCTGACCCGGCCGGCCACTCCCCCGGCAACGATGGCGTCGCCCCGCCGCAGCGTCCCCTGCTGGACGATCACCGTGCCCACCGGCCCCCTCCCCCGGTCGAGCTGCGCCTCAATCACCGTGCCCGAGGCGGGCAGGGTGGGGTCGGCGGTGAACTCCTCGATCTCGGCGATCAGGTCGAGGTACTCCAGGAGTTGATCGATGCCCTCGCCGTTGAGGGCGGACACCTCGGCGGAGACCACGTCGCCGCCCAATTGCTCCACCACCAGCCCATACTCGGTGAGTTGGGCCCGCACCGAATAGGGGTCGGCGCCGTCGAGGTCCATCTTGTTGATGGCCACCACGATCGGCACCCCGGCCGCCTTGGCGTGGCTGATGGCCTCGATGGTCTGCGGCATCACACCGTCGTCGGCCGCCACCACCAGGACGACGATGTCGGTCACATCGGCCCCGCGGGCCCGCAGGGCGGTGAACGCCTCATGCCCCGGAGTGTCGATGAAGGTGATCCGGCGCTCACCGAGGCGCACCTGGTAGGCACCGATGTGCTGGGTGATACCCCCGGCCTCCTCGGCGACCACGTTGCTGCGGCGGATCCCGTCGAGCAGCTTGGTCTTGCCGTGGTCCACATGGCCCATCACCGTCACCACCGGCGGCCGCGGCACCGAGCCGGCCGTCTTGGCCGGAGGACGGCGGGCCGGCCGGGCCGGGGCCGCCTCCGCCGCCGGAACCGGCGGGGCCTCTTCACGGCGCAGGCTGTAGCCCAGGGCGGCGGCCACCGCCTCCAGGTGATCAGAGGGGACCGGCTGGGCCGCCCCCGCGACCTGCCCGCGAGCGATGAGCACCTTCACGACGTCGCTCACCGGACGGCCGGCCGCCTCGGCGAGCCCGGCCGCGGTGATGCCGGGACGCACCGTCAGGACCGGAAGGGAGGACGCCGGGGCGGGCGCGGCGACGGGGGGCTCCACCGGCGAGGCGGGGGGTGCTGCCGCCGCCGGGGCCTCGGCAGGGGCAGAGACGGGCTCGGGAGGAGTCTCCGGCTCCGGCTCGGCGACAGCCTGGGCGGCGGCCGCCTCCTCCTCGAAGGCCAGGCGGATCAGCGCGGCGGTGTCTTCATCCACCCCCGAGGAAGCCGAGGTGATCTTGATCCCCAGCTCGTCGGCGCGCGCCAGGATCACCTTGGACTCGACGCCCAGTTCCCTGGCGAGCTCGTATGCGCGCATGCCTCGTCCTCACGATGCCGGCCGGGCCATTGTGCCACGGCGTGACCCGGCTTCGGCCGGTGCTATTCGTCTTGCTCCTCGTCCTCTTCGCCGGAGTCTTCTTCCGGCTCATTCCCGGAGTCATCCTCGGAATCATCCGCGGAATCGTCCTCCGAGCCCTCAGAGCCGTCCTGTTCTTCCCCGACCGCCCGGGCATCCGTCGTCTCCGCGGCACCCGGCGGCTCCTCTTGTGACGCCGGGCTCTCTTCGGCACCGACTTCCGCAAGGGTCTCACCGACCCCGACTGGCTCCTCCCGAGCGGCGCCCTCCGCGGCGGCGACCTCGGCGACCTGACTCTCACCGGCCTCACCGCTCGCCTGCTCGCTCTCCGATCGAATGTCCACCCGATAGCCGCTGAGCCGGGCAGCCAGCCGGGCGTTCTGGCCCTCCTTGCCTATGGCCAGCGAAAGCTGATGATCAGGCACCACCACGACCGCCTGGCGCTCCTCCTCGTCGAGGATCACCTGGCGGACCTTGGCCGGGCTCAGGGCCTCGGCGATGAACTGGCGCACGTCGTCGCGCCACTCCACGATGTCCACTTTCTCACCACGCAGCTCGTTCACCACCTGGCGGACCCGCGAGCCGCGGGCCCCCACACATGCCCCCACCGGGTCCACGTTCGGGTCGCTGGAGGCCACTGCGATCTTGGTGCGGTGCCCGGCATCGCGGGCGATGGCCCGGATCTCGACGATCCCATCGGCCATCTCGGGCACCTCCAGCTCGAACAGACGGCGGATGAAATCGGGGTGGCTGCGGCTGACCACGATCTGCGGCCCCTTGGTCTCCGCCCGCACCTCGAGGATGAGGGCCTTCACCCGCGCCCCGCGCTCGAGCCGCTCATAGGGGATGCGCTCGCCGGAGGGCATGACCGCGTCTGCGTTGCCCAGGTCCAGGATGACCGAGCGGTGGTCCGACTGCTGCACGATGCCGGTGACCAGGTCGCCTTCCCGGCCCTCGTAGGTGTCGTAGACCTGGGCCCGCTTGGCATCGCGCAGCCGTTGCACGATTACCTGCTTGGCGGTCTGGGCGGCGATGCGGCCGAAGTCCTCCGGCGTGTCCACCCACTCCCGCGTCACGTTGCCGTCCTCGTCGAGCTCCTGCCCGTAGACGGTGATCTCCCCGGTGTCGGGGTCGATGGTGACGCGCGCCTCTTCGGCCGCCCCGGGCGTGCGCTTGTACGCCGAGACGAGGGCGTTGGCCAGGGCGTCGAGGATGGCGTCGGCGGGTACGCCTTTCTCCCGCTCCAAAGCGGCAAGTTCTTCCATGAAGTCCATCGTCAACCTCGCTTGTGCCCCGGCTTGGGGGGCTTCTCCCACCGGAACACCGTCCGGGCTTGCGCCACCTGATCGAAGGGGATGCGCCGTCTCTCCTCGCCCACCAGCAGGGTGATCCCCTCGGAGGCGACCCCCTCCATTACTCCCTGGTGGCGGTGTGCCCCGCCGACCTCGCCGCGGGTGGTCACCGTCACCTCCCGGCCCCTGGCCTTCTCGAAGTGGGCGGGGCGCCGCAAGTCCCGCTCGAGCCCGGGCGAACCCACCTCGAGGGTGTAGGCCCCGGGCAGCACCTCGGCTTCGTCGAGGATCCGCGACAGGCCCTGGGACAGACGGGCGATGGTCTCCACGTCCATGCCGCCCCCCGCGTCCACGGCGACGCGCACCAGTCGGGCGCCTCCGGCACCCCGCACCACCAGGTCGTCCAGTTCGACCCCCTCGACGGCCAGATAGGGCTCCATCAGCCCCCAGAGCCGTTGCTCGAGATCGTCCATGCCGTGCTCCTCGGCCTTCTGGCTAAAGAAAGAGTGGGCACCTGGGCGCCCACTCGTCGCGTCCAATAGGTTGTCACCGAGTGTACCAGAGGGCCCGCGCCGGCAAACGGGGCCGGCGGCGGGCTCAGAGGCGCTCGGTGGCCACCGCCGCGGCCACGATGGCCGCCGCCTCGCCGACGGGGACCGCCTCCACTCGGCGGTCCCGGCGGCGCACCATCTCCACCACTCCTTCTGCCAGCCGCCGCGGGCCCACGCTCACCCGGTAGGGGATGCCTATCAACTCGGCATCGGTGAACTTCACCCCGGGCCGCTCGTCGCGGTCG
>CAZJRF010000063.1:0-11103 GCA_964548475.1 uncultured Acidimicrobiia bacterium | reverse complement strand
CTCGATCGCCCTCTTCCTTGTGTTCGGCGTCCCCGGCGGGGCGGCCGCCGCCCCGTCGGAGACCCCCGAACAGTCGAAGATGCCCAGCTGGCCGGCGACGATCGGCGAGTTGGCGATGACCTCCTTGGGGACCTCCTTGCGGAACTGGGCCCGCGGGTTCAGTGCCCCGTTGTGATGGTTCTTCCAAGCGATGCGGGTGAACACCTCCTTCAGAGTGGCCGGGTCCACCCCATATTTCTTGGCGTAGGCCGGGGCGAGCAAGCTGAAGAGGGCGGGGGCCGAGAGCTCGCCGACGGTACCGTCGCCGGGAGCGTCTGCGAGCACCAAACCGGAGTACCCGGAGTCCTTCAGCTTCTCCACCCCGATGGCCATGACCAGGTCGTAGGCGCCGGCGGCCACCGCGTAGCAGGCGTTGCGGAAGGCCTCGGAAGCGGTGGCGCACAGGTTCTCCAGGCGCGACACCGGCTTGGTGCCCAGCTTGAGCGGCTTGGCCAGGACCATGCCGCTCATCCCTGAGGCCATGGTGCCCAGCCAGTAGGCGTCGATATCGTCCTTGGCCACGCCCGCCGAGGCGAGGGTCTCCTCGGCGGCGTCGACCAGCAGATCGTCGGTGCTCTTGTCCCAGTGCTCATCGAAGCGGGTGCAACCCATGCCGACGACGGCCACCCGATCGCGAATGCCCTTGGAGGCCATAGGTCACGCTCCTTGCTGCTCGGTGGCCGCCGGGGCGCCGTTCGCCAACGGCCGGGCCTTCCAGAAGTAGTTGTGCACACCGTCGGCCTCGTAGAGGCGGCGGAAGGTCATCTCCACGCGGTCGCCGATGGCGAGCGCGGTGGGGTCGACGTCGGTGAGCTCGCAGCGGAAGCGGCCACCGCCGTCGAAGTCCACCACCGCCAGGACGGTGGGCGGGCTGGGGGAGTAGGCCAGCCGGTCCACGGTGAAGGTGGCGATGGTGCCGGGGACGTCGGCTAGACGTTCGGCATCCATGTGGTCTACCGCCCCGCACTGGAGACAAACGCGCTGCGGGGGCAGGTGGCGAGTGCCGCAGTCCCGGCATCGCGAGCCGGTGAAGCCGAACTTCCAGGACTCCGACCGCAGGGAGGGAGGAGCGGCCGGCTGGGTGGGGGCGGGCCGTCGCGGGCCCTGCCGGGTGAGCATGCCCCGCCAGGTCAGGAAGGTCGGATAGGCCAGGTCGTCGCGCCCGGCCTCGATCTGCTCGGCGACGGTGGGGGATTGCCGGCGGCCGGGGAGGGCATCGGTGGCTTGGAGAACCATCACGTCGGCGCCGTCGGCCAGCACTACCAGGGCGATGAGCGCGCCGGGCTCGGCCCGGTCCAGGACGGAGGCGAGCAGGAGCCCGGGGTGGGCCGCCCCGGTGTTGCCCACCGTGCCGGCCAGGTTGTCGACCAGCACTTCGGGGGCGGCGCGGCTCATGCGGGCGAACGCCGTCACCGCCCGGGTGTGAGTGCCGGTGATGATGAGGTGGTTGATGGCGTCGGGTGCCACCTCGGCCTCGGCCAGGGCGGCGGCCACCGCCCGACCCACGTGGGGTAGGAAAGCGTGCACCCCGAAGCGTTCCTCCCAGCGCCGGGAGAAGGACTCCCCGGGCACCCGCCACCGCTCCAGAAACTCGCCCGTGGCCGACGCGCCGCCGATGTGCTCGGCGATGACGGGGTGGCTATCGGTGCCCGGTCCCACCACCAGGGCGGAGGCGCCGTCGCCCCCGTCGCGTTCGTCCTCTCCGCCGGGCAGGCCGGTGCGGATGTCGGCGGCCAGTACCAGCGAGGGCGACTTGCCGCTGAGGCCGGCGCTCAGCGCTCCCACCGCCGAGCGCACCGCCCCCCCGAAGTCGAAGGCGCCCACGGCTGGATCCAGGCCGAGGGCGGCGTGAACGGCGGTGGCGTTGGTCTTGTCGAGGTAGGCCGGGGTGGAGGTGGCGAAGTACAGGGCGGCCAGGTCCGGGGGGAGGCCGGCCAGGACGCGCCGCCCCGTCGCCACAGCCATCGAGGTGGAGTCCTCATCGTAGGACGCCACGGCGCGGGTCCCCTTGCCGGGAGATACACCCAGGGCCTCCGCGATCGCCGCCCGCGGCATCCGGTAGTAGGGGAGGTAGGTGGCATAGCTCAGGATCCCGTTCATGGCACCTCTTCCTCGCGTCCGACCCTCAATGTGATCGGTGGTTCACAGGCTAATCGACGGCACGGGCCGCCCTCCCGGCCCGGCGGGACGCCGGGGCCGGGGGTTAGTGTGAGCGGCGGCAGCAAGCGTGAGGAGGGGCCATGCCGATCGATCCGAGCCGGGCTGTCGGGGCCCTGGTAGGAGAGACCACGACCTCGTGGGACGAGGACGATGTGATCCTCTACCACCTGGCCCTGGGGGCGGGGCGCGACCCGGTCGACCCGGCAGAGCTGGCCTATTGCTACGAGGTCGGGCTCAAGGTGCTGCCTTCGTTCGGGGTGATCCCCGCCCAGACGGCGATGATCGGGATCATGGGCGGGGTGCCCGGCCTGGAGTTCAACCCGATCATGCTGCTGCACGGGGAGCAGGAACTCGAGGTAAAGACAGACCGGGTGCCCACCTCGGCAGCGGTACACAACGTGGCCCGGGTGGCCGCCGTCTACGACAAGGGCAAGGCGGCAGTGGCCGTTGTGGAGGTGGAGACCGCGACGAACGACGGCGTCCCGCTGTTCGTGAACCGCTTCAGCCTCTTCCTGCGGGGAGAGGGCGGCTTCGGGGGGGACCCCGGGCCCGGAGGAGGCGATCCGCCCCCTCCGGAACCGCCCGACCTGGTCGTCGAGTCGCCCACCCTGCCCCAGCAGGCGCTCCTCTACCGGCTGCTCGGCGACAAGAACCCGCTGCACGCCGACCCTGGCCTCGCGGCGATGGGCGGCTTCGAACGCCCCATCCTGCACGGCCTCTGCTCTTACGGGATCGGCTGCAAGGCGGCGGTGGATGGGCTGCTGGGGGGAGACACCACGGCGGTGGCCTCCTACCGGGTCCGCTTCGCCGGGGTGGTGGTGCCCGGGGACACCATCGTCACCTCGCTGTGGCGCCGGGACGGGCGCATCTACCTGGAGTCGGTGGACCGGGACAGAGGCACCCCGGTGCTCGGCCGGGGGATGATCACTCTGTGCTAGGCGGGCCCACGTCGGAGAGCATCCCGGCGCAGACCATGCGGGTGAGCATCTGTGCCTCGCGGGCGGGGTCGAGGCCGCCCTTGTAGTAGGCCACGCACAGACACATCCAGAGGCCGGCGTGCGCCATCAGGCGCGCCTCGGCGGGATCGAGCTCCGGCCGGGTGCGGCGGAGGGCGCCCACCCACTCCTCCACGTGCTGCTCCTCAGCCTGCTCTACCCAGCGTCGGGTGGCCGGGCTGAGAGCGCGACGCTCGCGCATGAGCACTGCCGACAGCCAGCGGTCGGCCAGCAGGCCCTCCACGAAGCTGGCGACCAGCCCTTCCAGGGCCCGGCGAGGAGACGAGGTGCCGGCAACGATGGCCTGGCTGCGCTCCAGGACCCCGGTCACGGCCCGGCGGAGCCCGGTGGCCAGGATCTCCTCCTTGCTCTTGAAGTGGCGGTAGATCCCGGGGCCGGTGATGCCGACGGCGGCGCCGATCTGGTCCATGCCGGTGGCGTGGTAGCCGTTGCGGTGGAACAGGTCCAAGGCCGCCGCCAGGATCAGGTCGCGGCGGGAGGGGGTGGGGGTCGGTGCCGGGGTCATGCCGGTTTGTCTTCGGGGTAGCCGAGGGCGGTGAGGGCGGCGCCGACTTCGTCGAGGGCGGCGGGGTCGTCGATGGTGGCGGGTGTGTGCCACGGCTCGCCGTCGGCGATCTGGCGCATGGTGCCGCGCAGGATCTTGCCGGAGCGGGTCTTGGGGAGGCGGGGGACGATGGTGGCTTGTTTGAAGGCAGCGACGGGGCCGATGCGGTCGCGGACCATGGCGACCAGTTCGGCGGTGATCTCCGCTTCGGGCCGGTCGACGCCTGCTTTGAGGACGACGAAGCCGACGGGGACCTGGCCTTTGAGCCGGTCGGCGGCGCCGATGACGGCGCATTCGGCCACGTCGGGGTGGGAGGCGAGGACCTCTTCCATGGCGCCGGTGGAGAGGCGGTGTCCGGCGACGTTGATGATGTCATCGATGCGGGACATGATCCACAGGTAGCCGTCGGGGTCCTGGTAGCCGGCGTCGCCGGTGAGGTAGTAGCCGGGGAAGCGCTCCAGGTAGGAGGAGATGAAGCCCTCGTCGTTCTGCCACAGGGTGGGCAGGTTGCCGGGGGGGAGGGGGAGGCGGATGCCGATGGTGCCGATCTCCCCGGGGGGGAGGGGCTGGCCGTCGGGGGTGAGGATCTGCACGTCGTAGCCGGGGGCGGGTACTCCGGCCGAGCCGGGCTTGACGGGCAGGGCCTCGATGCCCAGGCAGTTGGCTCCGATCGCCCAGCCGGTCTCGGTCTGCCACCAGTGGTCGATGACCGGCACTCCCAGGTGCTGCTGGGCCCATTGCAGGGTGTCGGGGTCGCAGCGCTCCCCGGCCAGGAACAGGGTGCGGAACCGGCTCAGGTCGTAGCGGCCGATGTGGGTGCCGTCGGGGTCCTGCTGGCGGATGGCCCGTAGGGCGGTGGGGGCGGTGAACAGCACCGACACCCCGTGCTCGGCCACCACCCGCCAGAAAGCGCCCGGGTCGGGGGTGCCCACCGGCTTGCCTTCATACAGCACGGTGGTGCAGCCCGCCAGGAGCGGGGCGTACACGATGTAGGAGTGGCCCACCACCCAGCCCACGTCCGACGCCGCCCAGTACACCTCGCCCGGTTCCACCGCGTAGATCTTCTCCATGCTCCAGCGCAGCGCCACCGCGTGCCCCCCGTTGTCCCGCACCACCCCCTTGGGCACCCCGGTGGTCCCCGAGGTGTACAGGATGTACAGCGGGTCGGTGGCCGCCACCGGCCGGCAAGCAGCCGGCTCCGCCGAGCCCATCACCTCCTCCCAATCCAGGTCCCGCCCCGCCACCAGCCCCGCCTTCGCCTGCGGGCGCTGCAGGATCACACAATGCTCCGGCCGCCAGGCGGCGATCTCCAACGCCCGGTCCAAGAGCGGCTTGTAGGCGATCACCCGGGCGGTCTCGATACCGCAGGAAGCCGACAAGATCACCCGCGGCTTGGCGTCATCCACCCGGGTGGCCAGCTCCTTAGCCGCGAACCCGCCGAACACCACCGAATGGACCGCCCCGATACGGGCACAGGCCAGCATCGAGATCACCGCCTCGGGGATCATCGGCATGTAGATCACCACCCGGTCCCCCGGTCCCACCCCCAGGGCGACCAGGCCCCCCGCACAGCGGGCCACCACCTCCTGCAGCTCCCGGTAAGTGAAACGGCGCACCACACCGGTCACCGGGCTGTCATACACCAGCGCCGCCTGCTCCCCCCGCCCCGCCGCCACATGCCGGTCCACCGCGTTATGGCAAGTGTTCAGCAACCCGCCCACAAACCAGCGGTAGAAGGGCGCACTCGAAGAATCCAGCACCCGGTCAAACGGCCGCACCCAATCGATCCCCCCCGCCGCCTCCCCCCAAAAGCCCTCCGGATCGGCCAGCGAACGAGCATGAGCATCCCGGTAAGCGGACATGGCGGGTTCCTCCCCGGTCGGTGCGCCCGGGCATGTTAATGGAGGGTAACGGGAGTGGTCCCGGCGCCGGGGCGGAGGCAGGGGTAGCGTTCCGGCCGAGTAGCCCATGAAAATCGCCTGCATCGGAGCGATGCACCTAGACGTGAAGGCGCGGCTGAGCGGGGAGGCCCGAGCGGGTACCTCCAACCCGGCGGTCACCGTGCGTACCCCCGGCGGTGTCGCCGGCAACGTTGCCCGTAACCTGGGCCGGCTGGGCTTGCCGGTGACCCTGTTCTCGATGGTGGGGGACGACGCGGCCGGCCACTCCTTGCTCGGGGAACTGCACGCCGCCTCGGTGGATACCTCGGGGGTGCGTCACTCCCCGGGTCCTCCCACCGCTTCGTACCTGGCCATCCTCGACCGGGAAGGGCGCCTGCTGGTGGCGGCCGCCGACATGGAGGTGTACGAGGGGCTCGACCCGGCCTGGGCCGACCGGGTGGGGCCTTCTCTGGGTCGGTTCGACGCCTGGGTGATGGACGCCAACCTGCCCGCGGTCACCATCACCGGCCTGCTCCGCTACCTCGGCAACGCGCTCCTGCTGGCCGACCCGGTGTCGGTGCCCAAAGCCGCTCGCCTGGCCGGTGCCCTGCCGCGCGTCGACGTGCTGTTCCCCGATCGGGCGGAGGCCCTGGCCCTGGCCGGGCTGCCGGCAGACGATCAGGCATCGGTGGTGGCCGCCGCCGGTGCCCTGCGGCAGCGGGGCGTCCGCCGGGTGGTTGTGTCGCTGGGTTGGCGCGGGGTCTATCTCGATGACGGGGTACAGCCCCGGCAGGTGCCCGCGCTGCCTGCCCGGTCCGTCGTGGACGTCACCGGCGCCGGCGACGCCCAGATCGCGGGCTACGTGTACGGGCTGAGCCGGACGGGCAGCGGCCGGGCCCCGATCGACTGGGCCATGGCGGCGGCCAGCCTGACCGTGGAGACGATCGACTCGGTGCGGGCCGATTTGACCCCGGCCTTGCTGGCCGATCGTCTGTCCGGGCGCGCCTGAGAGCGCGGGAGCTAGATCGCGTGACGGCTAACGTGGCCGGCGTGATCAGACGCTCTCACTATTCGTGGGTTCTGCCCCTCGGGTGGGCCCTGCTCGTGGTGGCAGCCGCTGTTTCCCTCATCGCGGCTTCGGCCGTCTCGGCGGAGGAGGGCGGTCTCGCCCCGCGCATAGTTGGGGGGACTGAGGTCGACCCGCCCGAGAAGTACCCCTTCGTGGCAGCCCTGGTGGAGTCCGACAAGGACGAGACCAGCGGTCAGTACTGCGGAGGGTCGCTGATCGCCCCCGAGTGGGTGCTCACAGCGGCGCACTGTGTCAGCGGGCGCGCGCATGATGATCCGTCGGAGATCGACGTGCTGATCGGCCGGCACGACCTGGCCGACGACACCCAGGGGGAGCGCATCGGGGCGGCCGAGTTGCACCGGCATCCCGAGTACGACGCCTGGACCCTGGCCAACGACGTGGCGCTGATCCGGCTGGAGCGGGCGGCCGTCGCCGGGTCTCCCATCGAACTGGCCACCTCAGCCGACGCTCCTGTCTTCGGCCCCGGGGTGTGGGCCACGGTCGTGGGCTGGGGGCAGACGCGGGGGTTACCGCCGGGCACGCCTGAGGAACCGACGGAGCTGCGGGAAGTGAACCTTCCGATCATTTCCGATGCCGACTGCGCCGCCATCTACCCGGATGACTTCATCTTCCCCGACATGCTGTGTGCCGGAGGTCTCGCCAGCCAGGATTCCTGCTTCGGCGACAGCGGCGGTCCTCTCTTCGTGGCCGGGCTGCAGGTGGGCCTCGTGTCGGGTGGCTTCGAATGCGGCGCGGCCGGCCAGCCCGGCCTGTATGCCCGGGTGGCCACCTACCAGGAGTGGATTGCCGGGGTTATGGCCGGAGCTCCGCCTCCGCCCGTGTACTACTGCCGGGGGAAGCAGGCCACCATCGTCGGCACTCCGGGGGACGATGTGATTCACGGCACTCCTGAGGACGACGTGATCGTGGCTCGCGCCGGCCACGACATCGTCTGGGGCGACGACGGCGACGACGTGATCTGCCTGGGGGCCGGCCACGACCGCGCCTACGGCGGCGCCGGCCACGACGTCGTCCTGGGCCAGCTGGGCGATGACTACATCGAGGGCAACCGGGGAGCCGATCTGCTCATCGGGCGGAGGGGGGCCGACAGTCTCCTCGGAGGGGAGGATGACGATATCCTGCAAGGGCGAGCCGGCGCCGACATGCTCTGGGGCCTGGCCGGCGACGACCTTCTGCGCGGGGGTCTGGGTGATGACTTCCTGGCGGGTGGTCCCGGGGACGACCGACTCCACGGCGGCGTGGGCTGCGACGTGCTGCGCGGGGGCGTGGGCTTCGACGTTTGCCGCACCGGCGAGGACGTCGTGTGCGAGACGGTCATCCCCGTCGACTGCTGACTCCTTTGTCGTGGAGGGCCGGCTGTGATCATCACCAAGAACCTGGGTATCGAGGCCGGGGGGCGCCTTCTCGTCGAGGGGGTTGACTTCGCTCTGTACGCGGGCGATAAGGTGGGCCTGGTCGGTCGCAACGGCGCTGGCAAGACCACCCTGCTGCGCACGCTGGCCGGCCGGCGGGCGCCGGCGGCGGGGACGGTGGCGGCCCAGGGAGTGATGGGCTACCTGTCCCAGGAGGCGGCTCTTCCCGAGCTCGAGCATCCCCGGGCGACTGCGCTGGAACGAATCCTGTCGGTGCGGCGCATCGGCGTGCTGCAGCATCAGATGGAGGAGGCCCGCCGCCGCATGGCCGCCACCGGCGGCGCGGAGCGCGACCGGACCATCCGCCGGTTCGCCCGCCTCGAGGCGGAGTTCGAGCTGGCCGGCGGCTATCGGGCCGAATCCGAGGCGCGCCGCTTCGCTTCGTCGGTGGGCATAGGGGGGTCCGAGATGAGCCAGCCGGTGGCCACGATGTCCGGGGGACAGAGGCGGCGGGTCGAGTTGGCGCGGGTGCTGTTCGCCGAGACCGACCTGCTGCTGCTCGACGAGCCCACCAACCATCTCGACCTCGACGCCAAAGCGTGGCTGGTGGACTACCTGAGCACCTACCCGGGCGGCCTGGTGATGGTCAGCCACGACTTGCCCCTGCTCGACGCGGCTATCACCTCGGTGCTTGCCTTTGAGGAAGGCGGGCTGGAGCACTACCGGGGCACCTACTCCCACTACCTGGGGGAGCGCGACCGGCGGCGCGAGCAGCGCCGGCGCCGGCGCCGCCATCAGGAAGAGCAGATCGCGCAACTCGAGGCCACCATCCGCCGTTTCAAAGGCAAGACGGAGAAGATGGCCCGCAAGGCGTCGACTATGGAGACGCGAGCCGAGCGGATCCGCTCCCACCTGGTCGAAGTGACCGGACCGGGCAGGTCGGTGCGGGTGCGCTTCCCTCAGCCGGAGCCGTCGGGGCGCATTCCGCTGGAGGGCATCGGGCTGGCCAAGGCCTACGAGGAGAACGTGGTCTTCGTGGATGTGAACGTGGCCGTCGAACGGGGCGAGCGCCTGCTCATCCTGGGCCTGAACGGGGCCGGCAAGACCACTCTCCTGCGCCTCCTGGCCGGGGTGGAGCAGCCCGACTTGGGCACGGTGCGGCGGGGGCACCGGGTGTCGGTGGGCTACTACGCCCAGGAGCACGAGGGCATCCATCCCGGTGCCACGGTGCTCGCGCACCTGCAGGCCGTCTCCTCGCAGCCCGAGCGGGTGCTGCGGGCGGTGCTGGGGCACTTCCTCCTGGCCGACCGGGTGGACCAGCCGGCGGGCACTCTCTCCGGCGGGGAGAAGACCAAGCTGGCGCTGGCGGTGCTGGTGGTGGGCGGGCACAACGTCCTGCTGCTCGATGAGCCCACCAACAATCTGGACCCCCAGGCCAAGGAGGCGTTGCTCATCGCACTGCGGCTCTACCGGGGCACGGTGGTGCTCGTCAGCCACGACTCGGTCTTCGTGGCCGAGCTGGCTCCCGACCGGGCGGTGCTCATGCCCGAGGGTGAGGTCGCCTACTTCGATGATTCGCTGCTCGACCTGGTTGCTCTGGCCTGAACCTCACGCGAAGTACATCACCACCAGGGCCACGCCGGCGGCCACCACCAGCAAGCCGATGAAGCGGATGATGAAGTTCGTGGCCACCAGATTGCCTACCTGGGCGGTGTGCCGGGGGTGAGGCCACAAGCGTGCCGCCCAGTGGACGAAGGGCTGGGCGCCGAGCACCCCGTAGGACCCGACCAGGATGAGGATGATGCCGATGATGAGGCCGATCACCGCAACCCTCCTCTTGTCAGGTTAGCGGGGCCGTCCCCTGCCTGGCGAGGTAGCGCGGCAACCTGGCAGAATGCCGATGGCTCGAGAGAAAGAGTGATGGTGGCCGCCTATCCGACCGACTACGACTTCCATGTAGTGCTGCGCGACGGGGGACTGGCGCACATCCGCCCCGTCAAACCCGAAGATGCCGACTCCCTGCACACCATGTTCCACCGCCTGGGGCGGGAGAGCGTGTACCACCGCTTCTTCCGTCACAAGCAGGATCTCTCCAAGGAGGAGCTGCAGTACTTTACCCAGGTCGACTACGACGACCGCATGGCCTTTGTGGTCGAGTTGGGCGGCAAGATGGTGGCCATCGGCCGTTACGACCGCATGGAGGATGACCAGACGGTTGCGGAGGTCGCCTTCGTGGTAGAGGACGGCCACCAGGGTCGGGGTATCGCCACTCATCTGCTCACCCACCTCACCAACTACGCCCGCAACAACGGGGTCACTTCGTTCCGCGCCTTCGTCCTGCCCGACAACTACCCGATGATGAGGGTCTTCCGCAGTTCGGGGTTCCAGCTGCGCCGGGAGATGGGCCAGGGGATTTACACCGTCGAGTTCCCCGTCGAGCTCACCGACGAGGCGAAGCGGGCGGCCTGGCAGCACGAGCAGCAGGCGGTGGCGGCGTCGCTCCTGCCCATGTTCTACCCGCGCAGCATCGCGGTGGTCGGCGCCAGCCGGGACGAGCGGTCCATCGGCGCCCGGCTGATGCGCAACACCATGGCCGCCCGGTTCTCGGGCATCGTGTACCCGGTCAACCCCAACGCCCCGGCGGTGGGCTCGGTGAGGGCCTACAAGTCGGTGCTCGACATCCCCGACGCGGTGGACATGGCCGTCATCGTGGTGCCCGCCCGGGCTGTGCTGCCGGTGGTGCAGGAGTGCGCCGACAAGGGGGTGAGGGCGCTGGTCGTCATCAGCGCCGGCTTCTCGGAGACCGGCGAGGCCGGCACCGAGCTGGAGACTGAGTTGCTGGATTTGGTGCGCAACTCGGGGATGCGCATGGTGGGCCCCAACTGCATGGGCATGCTGAACACCGACCCGGCGGTGAATCTCGACGTGACCTTCGCTCCCAACTACCCGCCCCGGGGGACCGTGGCCATGTCCAGCCAGAGCGGGGCGCTGGGGATCGCGATCCTCGATTACGCCCGCCAGC
>CAZJRF010000062.1:0-11303 GCA_964548475.1 uncultured Acidimicrobiia bacterium | reverse complement strand
AGTGATCGGCCCGCCCTCGCCGATCGGTTCGGCACAGGCGGCCGCGGCCAGCCCCAGGATCACCCCGAGGATTGCCAAGCGCTTCATGGACGGCTCCCTTCACTCATCTCAAGCCGGGGAGCGGTGCTCCCCACCCGGGCAGTCTCCTGCCCCTCCGTTGCGGCAGCCTCACCGTCCGGTAACGGTTTGGTGACGGGTAGGCGGGCGGGGGAGTAGCGTGATCACGCTCGCCGCCGCCGATCACCGGAGGATCTCCCGATGCCCATGTTCGAACTCACCTGCCCGAAGGGCGCGCTCACCCCCGACGGGCGCTCGCAGCTCGTGGCCGACCTGACCGCCGTTCTGCTCCGGGCCGAGCGCGCCCCCGATACCGAGTTCTTCCGCAACATCACCTGGGGTTACGTGCACGAGCTGCCCACCGACGCCGTGCTCGCCGGCGGCCGGCCGGCGACGGCCCCCACCTTCCGGCTCGACGTCACCACACCGGAGGGTGGCCTGTCGGATCGCCGACGTGAGGAGCTGGTGGCCGAGACCACGCGGGTGGTACGCGACGTCGCGGGCATCCCCGAGCGGGAGGCGGGCCGCGTCTGGGTCCTGCTCCACGAGATCCCCGAGGGCAGCTGGGGAGCGGCCGGCCGCGTGGTCCAGTACCGGCAGCTTCTCCAGCTGGCGCAGGGTGAGAGGGAGAAGAACCAGACCGACACCGCCTGATCCCGGCCGGTCGTCCCGGAGGCTCCCCTGTTCGCGACCGGTGTGGCCTAGGTGGCCGCTCCCGGTTCCTCCGCCAGCGGCTCGGCCACGGGCACCCGAGCCTCGAACTCCAAGCCCCCGCCCGACCGGAGGCGGGCGACCAAGTCGCCGCCCAGGGCCCGGGCATGGCCGCGGGCGATGGCCAGCCCCAGTCCGCTGCCGCCGGTGGACCGGGCGGCGTCGCACTTGTAGAAGCGCTCGAAGAGCCGCTCGAGGTCGGCTTCGGGGACCCCCGACCCCCGGTCGGCTATCACCACCACCACGTCGGCGCCTTCCCGCCGCAGGGAGACGGCCACCTCCGCGCCCCTTCCGTGACGGATCGCGTTGTCGAGCAGGTTCCCCAGGATGCGCTCCAGGCGGCGCCGATCGCCGCTCACCGGCAAGGTCTCCGGCGCCTCCAGCCGCGCTTGCGGGCAGCGGTCGGCAACGAGCGCTGCAGCCAGTGCCGCCGCGTCGAAGAAAGCCGGGGCCGCGGCATCCGAACCAGCATCAAGCCGGCTGACCTCCAGCAGGTCCTCCACCAGGGTGCGCAGGCGTCCCGTGTCGGCCACCAGCAACTCCCCCAAGCGGGCCGCCTCCCCGGGCAGGTGCGTCAGGTGCTCCTCGAGTAAGGCGGCCTCGGCGACCATGGCGGTGAGCGGGGTGCGCAGCTCGTGGGAGACGTCGGCCACGAAACGGCGCTCCCGGTCGCGTCCTTCCTGGAGCTCAGCGATGGAGACTTCGAGCGAGGCCGCCATGCGGTTGAACTGCTCCGCCCAGGCGCCGAACTCGTCGTGCGACTCCACCGGCAGGCGGGCCGACAGGTCGCCCCCGGCGATGGCTCCCGCCGCCCGGCTCGCCGCGGCCACCGGGCGGAGTACCCCCCGGGCGACGAGCCCCGCCGCCCCCCCGGCCAACAGCACCAGGCCCCCGCCCCCGATGAGCAGGGCCTGCCCCAGCCGGGTGACGGCCCCGGTCACGTCGCCGGCCGGGAAGTAGATGTAGAAGTCGGGGCCGACCGGCGGGCGGCGGCCGCCCACCACCAGGTAGGGCTCCTCCTGCAGGTCCAGCCATTGCCAGCCCAGGCGCCCGGCGACAACGATCTCCCGCAGCCGGGCATCCACCGCCCCGAGCGTACCCACCACTGCGAACCCGGAGGCATAGGGCGCCTGCCCCTCCCCGAAGTCCACGAACAGTTGGGTCCCGCCGCGGCGCTGGATCGCCCCGGCCAGGCCGGAAGCTTCGAACTCGGCAAGGCCGGATCCGGCGGGCAGGCGCTCCTCGGTGGCCAGCTCGGCGATGTCGAACTCGGCCTGGGCCCGGGCATCATCCACGAACTGGCCGCGCAGCGACCGGGAGACGAACAGATACGAGCCGGCGCCCAACAGCAGGGCGGTGAGCAGCGCCAGGCCCACGATGGTGAAGGCCAGGCGGGCCCGGAAGCCGCGCATCAGCCGGCGCCCGCCCGATAGCCCACCCCGCGCACGGTGCGGATCAGCGTGGGCTCCGCCGGGTCCGGCTCCACTTTGGCCCGCAGCCGCTGCACCGCCACGTCCACCAGTCGCGAGTCGCCCAGGTACCCGTAACCCCAGACCCGCTCCAGCAGCATCTCCCGGGTGAACACCTGCCCGGGACGCCGGGCCAGCTCCACCAGCAGGCGGAACTCGGTGGGGGTCAGGGAGATCTCCCCGGCCGGCCCCCGCACGGTGTGTGCCGCCAGGTCGATGTGCAGCGGCCCGAGGGTCACCACCTCGGAGGGGGCCATCTGGGTGGCCCGGCGCAGGGCCGCCCGCACCCGGGCCACCAGCTCCGGCATCTCGAAGGGCTTGGTGACGTAGTCGTCGGCTCCCGCCTCGAGGCCCACCACCACGTCCACCGTGCCGGCGAGGGCGGTGAGCATCACCACCGGCACCGCCGATTCGGCCCGGATGGCCTTGCACACCTCCAGGCCGTCGAGGCCGGGGAGCATGATGTCGAGCACCACCGCCTCGGGACGCCGGGACCGAAAGAGGGCCACCCCCTCTCGCCCATCCCGGGCGGTGATCACCTGGAACCCGGCCCGCTGCAGGCCGAGCTGGGTCACCTCCCGCACCGACAGATCGTCCTCCACCAGGAGCACCAGAGCGTCCATGCGCTCATTCTTCCACCGGCCGGCGAGAACAAGAGGGAGACGACGGACGTAACCCTTCGCGGCGGGATTTTCTGCCGACCGCGCAGAGCGACCCCCGCATCCGCCGGCGCGGCTCAGGCCCATCGCGAGAAGATGTACTCCTCCGCGCCCACCCTTTGGCCCGGCGGGTGGCCCGTCGGCTGGAGGGGGCCGATCCCCTTCCGGCCGCCGCGGGGATGACTACGGTGAAGATCGGTACCCGCAGACCCAACGAGGCGACATGATGCACACACTGAAGGCGGGCGTGGACTGGCTGGATGGGTTGCTTCCGGAAGGCCTGCCCCTCCGCACCTCCACCCTCCTGAGCGGCCCGGGCGGCTCCGGGAAGCCGCTCATCGGCGACAGCTTCGTGGCTGCCTGGTTACGCGCGGGAGGCAGCGTCATCTTCATGTCCTTGCAGTACCCCCGCACCGACTTCATTCGGGAGAGTCTCAAGATCGTCACCGGTCTCGAACTGAGCGACTTCCCCGGCCGGGCCGTCTTCCTCGCCCTGGACGCCTCCCTCGACGGCATGGCAGAGCCGGAGGGCAACGTCATCAGCGCGAACTTGGTCAAGCCCGACGTGTGGGACGCCGCCGTCGAGATGGCCCGCGGCTTGGTGCCCGACGACGGCCCCGGCATCCTGGTGTTCGGTTCCGCCCTCAACTTGCTGCTCTTCTCCCCCACCTATGGGGAGGCGATCTTGCAGAAGATGGAGGCCGCCCTGCGGGATGACAAGAGCCACACCCATATCTTCTCGGTGAGCACCAGCGCTAAGCGGAAGCAGATCGCCCGGCTGGAGACTATGGCCGACAACCTGATCATGACTCGCAGCGAGCAGGACCCCTTCCGCCTGTACGTGCAGATCGTCCGCATGAAGGGTGTGCCCTTCTCGGGTGAGGAAGTCCAGGTGCCCATCCCGCCCAGGTCGCTCATCCACGTCAAGGAGATCGCCGAGCACAGCCGCCGGAGAGTCATCCCGCAGATCTCCAAGATCTAGAAGGGGATCCCCCGGCGGCCTCTGCTTGTGGCATCTGCCCCTTGCCGGTACTGCAGACCGCCGCCGTATCCTGCCTCCATGGCGGAGCATGCCCTCCGAGTGCAGGCGGCCGGGCGGCCGGTCCGGCTCACCAGCCCCGACAAGGTGCTCTTCCCCGAGCAGGGCTGGACCAAGCTCAACGTGGTGAACCACTACCTGATGTGCGCCCCTGGGGCGGTACGCGGGGTCCACCGGCGCCCCTGTTCGCTCAAGCGCTGGCCCGAGGGCGTGGACCACCCGCCCTTCTTCACCAAGCGAGCCCCGGCCACGATCCGAGAGACGGCGGCGGTGCGCTTCCCCTCGGCCCGGCCCGGGAAGATGGCCGTGGTCGACGATGTGTCGGACATCGTGGACCAGGTTCAGCTGGGGTGCATCGACCTGAACCCCTGGACCAGCCGGGCGGAGGACCTCGACCATCCCGATGAGCTGCGCCTGGACCTCGACCCCACCGAGGGCTTCGGCTTCGACGACTGCCGGGCGGTGGCCGCCGGCTCCCGGGACCTGCTCACCGAACAGGGCCTGGTGGGCTGGCCCAAGACCTCGGGGTCGCGGGGCATCCACATCTACGTGCGCCTCCGCCCGCGCTGGACCTTTCACGAGGCACGCCGGGCCGCCCTGGCCTTCGCCCGGGAGATGGAGCGGCGCCTGCCCGGCCTGGCCACCACCGCCTGGTGGAAGGAGGAGCGCCGCGGCGTATTCATCGACTACAACCAGAACCTGCGCGACAAGACGGTCGCCGCCGCTTACAGCCTGCGCCACACCGGCCGGGTCTCCACCCCCTTCTCCTGGGAGGAGCTGGCCGCCATCGATCCCATGGAGATGACCCTGGAGGGCTTCAGGCAGCGATGGGCGGCGGTGGGTGACCTCACCGAGGCCATCGACGAGGCGGCCGGCGACCTCTCCGGCCTGCTGGCCATGGCCGCCGCCGACGAGGCCCGCGGCATCGGCGACGCCCCCTGGCCGCCCCACTACCCCAAGCAGCCGGGGGAGCCAACCCGGGTACAGCCGTCGAAGCGGCGGGGAGCCGGGGGCCCTCCGGCCGGGAAGTGAGCCCGCCGGCACGCCCGGAATCCGTTACCGTTGGAGAGTGACCCGATCGCTGGTCCCCACCGGGCCGGGGAAGCGGCCGGCGTGTTGGCTGGCCGTCGTCCTGCTGACGGGAGCCTGCAGCGGACCGCCCGCCGGCGAATCCAGCGCTCCCCCCACCGTCGACCCCACTACCGCACCTCCGGCCACGACCGTTGCCACCTCCGTCTCATCCACCACTTCGCTCGACACCGCTTCTACCCCGGCTACCACCGCCCCCGTGCCCGAGACACCCCCCCCGCCCACCGGAGAGCCGATCGTGCGCATCACCATCGTCTACGACAACTACGAGTACGACCCGCTCCTCGCCGGCGGCTGGGGATTCGCCGCGCTGGTGGAGGTGCGTGGGCACAGGATCCTCTTCGACACCGGCGGCGACGGCGAGGCGCTGCTGGGCAACCTGGCGCTGCTCGATGTCGACCCGTTGGCTGTCGGTACGCTCGTGCTCTCCCACGAGCACCGCGACCACACGGGAGGGCTCACGGCGCTGCTCGCCACCGGGGCCACGCCCACGGTGTACCTGCCGGCGTCTTTCTCCCCGGCACTCAAAGGCCGGGTAGCGTCCCACACCGAGGTGATGGAGATCACGGCGCCGCGCGAGATCCTGCCCGGGGTCTTCTCCACCGGGGAGATGGGCGCCGCCATCATCGAGCAGGCCCTGGTCGTCGCGACCCCGGAGGGCGCAGTCCTCATCACCGGGTGCGCCCACCCGGGCATCGTGGAGATGGTGCGACAGGGCCGGGAGATCGTCCCCGGCGAGATCGCCCTGGTGGTAGGCGGCTTCCACCTGGTGGAGGCCGGCCCGCCCGCCGTCGCAGACATTGTGGCCGCCTTCCGCGAGATGGGAGTCCGGCAGGTGGCCCCCACCCATTGCACCGGGGACGCGGCCCGTGATGCGTTCGCCCGGGAGTACCGAGACGACTTCCTGGCGGCCGGGGTGGGCCGGGTGATCGAGGTCGGCTGAGAACGCTACGCCGACGGGTCGAGGACCCGCCCCACGAAGAGCACCGAGCCGGTGGGCCGGTCGTACAGCCAGAAGAGGAAGGGTCGGTCCATGCCGACTTCCACCGGGATCGGGGGCAGGCCGCGAGTCACCACCACCGCGGTGGCGGCCGCCGCCTCGGTGCCGGCCTCGTTCACCGAGACGAACACCTCGTGGATGACGTCGGAGATGAACAGCCCGCCCTCCCCGGAGATCCCCGAGAAGTCGGCCGCGCCGCCGTCGAAAGCATCGACCATCCCCAGCGACCGGAGGGCCCGGGGCAGGCTCGCCTGGGTGCGGAACTCAAAGCGGGGCAGAGCCAGGTCCACCTCGGTGGGGGTAAGGGCCGAACGGACCTCACCGAACAGGGTGGCGGCCGAGGCCCCCACCTCGGGATAGAGCCCCTCGTCGGGCACCACCAACAGCATGGCCACCTGTTCACCCGCATAGGCGAGGTCCACGGCTTGCCAGCCGTCCCCCGCCGCGTAGCCGGCGTTGAGCTGCTGATGCATGAACGGCGCGGTCACGGTCGAGCCGTCGAGGCGGGTGAAGGGGCCGTCGGCGGTGGCCCGGCTATCGAAGGGAAAGGCCCAGTCGGCCAGCAGGTACACCGTGTTGGTGAGCACCAGCAGGGTCTGGGAGTCGAGTACCCCATCCGGGATCAGTTCGGGGATCCGGTCGTTGGTCTCCCCGGACACCCAGGCGTTGATGGCCTGCCGGGCCTCCTCCGGCGCCGTGGCGAAGTCCAACAGTCGCATCCCCGCCCCGTAATGGAGGGCCAGCGTGTCCAGGAATGCCTGCTTCACGGGGAAGCCAGCCTCGCCCCAGAGAGCGTTGGAGATGGAGATCTCGACAGAGAGCTCCCGGCCTCCCGGGCCGGGGAAGGTGCCCGAGCGTTCCTCAACGGTCAGGTCGAGGGCGTTGAAGGCGGCAGGCAAGCGCTCTCCCACCAGGTCGTAGCCCAGCACTGCGGCCATCTGGGCCGCGGTCTCCCCACCGGCACCGGCGTAGGTCATGGCCAGCGCCAGGCGGATGCTCAGCGGAGAGACGGCCAGGTTGGCATCGCTCCCCTCCGCCAGCACGCCCAGCAGCGCCGCCCCGAAGGCGGAGTCCGCGGCCGCCACCGCGCTCACGTCGGAGGCAGGAGCATCGGCCTCCATCCGCGCGAGGTCCGAAGCCACCAGCAGCGGGACGTTCGGCATCGGCGACATCACATCGCCCGCGGTAGACCCGGACACGTCACCGATGACCGCCCCCTCGGCGCAGGCCGCGGCAAGCAAGGCCGCCGCCAGGCTCAGCCACAGCACTCTGCGCATCGGTTCACCCTTCCCCGGTCCGGGTGGTGGGCAGCCCTCGCGGAGCCGCCCACCACTCCCGGCCGGCAATCACTCTGCCGGGTTCAGAACCCGGCCCATAAACAGGATCTCACCGGTTTCCCGGTCGTACAAGGAGAACAGGAACGGCCGATCGATCTGCAGATCGACCATCTCGACCGGGGCGGCGGTCAGGTCCATGATCACCGCGGTGGCGGCCGCCGCCTCGGTGCCCTCCTCGTCCACCTTGATAAAGGCCTCATGGATGACGTCGGAGATGAAGAGCCGGTCTTCCTCCGTCATGCCGGTGAAGTCGGCCCCGTCGAAATCGAAGGCGGTCGGCATGCCCAGGGCGGCCAGCAGCTCGGCCACGCTCGCCTTGGTACGGAACTCGAAGCGGGGCAGCCCCAGGTTGACCTGGGTGTCCGCCAGGCCGCCGATCACCTCGTCCAGCAGCCCCCCGCCGAGCAGGCCCTCCACCTCCGCGAAGCGGCCCGCGTCCGGCACCAGGAACAGCATGGCCAGCTCGCTCGCGACGTAAGGTAGTTCCACCGCCTGCCAGCCGTCGCCGGCGGCGTAGGGGAACGACCGATCCTGGTGCATCGTGTCCACCGTCACCGTGGAGCCGTCGAGCAGGAAGAAGGGCGCCTCCCAGGTGTCGGCCTTGTTGAACAACCACGCCCAGGTGGCGTCGAGGTAGACCGCGTTGGTGAGCACCAGGCGGGTCATCTCGCTGAGCACGCCCTCGGGGATCAGGTCGGTGATGCGGCCGTTGGTCTCCCCGGCTACCCAATCGTTGATGGCCTGCCGGGCGGCTTCGGTGGCCGTCACGAAGTCCACCACCCGCATCCCGGCTCCGTAGTGCTCGGCCAGGGTATCGAGGAACTCCGGGAGGAAGGCGAACCCTTCCTGGCCCCAGAGCGAGTTGGCAATGGAGAGCCTGACCTTGCGCTCCACCCCGTCCTCGGTGGGCGGGAACTCCCGGTTGCGGGAAGCCAGCGCCTGGTCCAACGCGTTGAAGGCAGCGTGAAGGGCCGGGCCGGCCAAGTCGAAATGGAGCACTTCGGCCATCTCGGCCGCGGTTTGGCCGCGCGCCCCGGCGTAGGTCATGGCCAGGGCCAAGCGGATGGACGCCGGCGAGAAGACCAGGTTGCCCTGTTCCTGGGCGGCCAGGAGGGCGTAGGCCGCCGCGGCGAAGGCGTTGTTCCCCGCCGCCACCGCCGCCACGTCGCCCGCGGGCGCCTCGGGGGCCCGGCGCTCGAGGTCGGACGCGATCAAGGCCCCGGGAGACGAAGTCTCTCCGCCCCCGCAGGCGGCGGCCAGCAAACCCAGAGCCAGGAGAATCGGGACGATCTTGCGCACGGTCATGGAAGCACCCCTTTTTTCTTGAGACGGTCCCGACCGGCGGCTGGTTCCCGCTTTCCTCATCTCACCATCGCGGTGAACCCGGGCCCGGCGGGGCGCTCCAGCTGGTCCAGGGTGCAGGCGGCGGCGTCCTTATCGCGACGCCAGCGCTCGAAGCGGGTCGCGTGGCGAAAGCGCCCCCCGGTCAGCTGGTCGTAGGAGATCTCCACCACCTCCGTCGGCTGCACCGGCACCCAGGAGAGGTCCTTCCCCGCCGACCAGCGGCTCTCCGCTCCCGGTCGCCGCACCCCCGCCCCGGTGCCGAAAGAGTCGGCCGAGCGGATCCGGGCAAAGCGAGCCAGCAGGGCCGGTCGCTCGGGTTCGGGGAACCCGGAGCAATGGCCCAGGAAGTGCAGCCTCCCCTCACCGTCGTAGAGGCCCAAAAAAAAAGACCCCAGGCCCCTGCCGTCCTCTGAGACCCCATAGCCGCCCACCACCCAGTCCACCCTGCGCCGGTGCTTCACCTTGACCATGTCCCGCTTGCCCTCGACGTAGGGGCCGTGCCGCCGCTTGGCAACGATACCGTCGCAGCCGGCCGCCTCGAACTCATCGAACCACCGAAGGGCGACGGCCCGCTCATGGGTGGACGGGGTCAGGGTCCAGGGCGGGGGGAGTGCGGCCGACAGGCCCGCCAGCCGCTCCCGGCGCTCGTCAAAGGGACCCGCCCGCAGATCCTCACCCCCGGCGGCGAGCAGGTCGAAAGCCACCAGCGTCGCCGGCGTCTCCCGGGCGAGACGGGCCACCCGGGCGGCCGCCGGGTGGAGCCGGTTCTGCAGGGCATCGAAGTCCAGATGGTCACCGCTCACCACCACGATCTCCCCGTCCACCACCGTTCCCGGCGGCAGCGCCGCCAGCGGGCCCTCCAATTCGGGGAAGTAGCGCAGCAACGGCCGCCGGTTGCGGCTGTCCAGGCGCGGCTCGCCGCTCCAGGCAATCGCCCGGAAACCGTCCCACTTGGGCTCGAAGGCCCAGTCGCCCTCCGGGGGCAGGGCTCCCGCCACCCGGGCTTCCATGGGGCTGATCGGCGGCGCGAACGGCCAGATGGGCATACGGCGAGGTTAGGAGGGCCGCCCCGGCTAGGACGGCGCCGGTCTCAGCCGGGGGCCGGCAGCGGTCGGCCCGGGTCATCCCGCTTCTGCGCTACCCCGGGTAGCCTCCGGCTGGATGCCGCCCTACCTCTGTGTCTCCCCGCCGCCGGGTGCTCGAACTGCCGAGGCCGGGCTGTGATCGGCGTCTTCGACTCGGGGGTGGGCGGCCTGTCGGTGCTGAGGGAGGTGCGCCGCCTGCTGCCGGCGGCCGACCTCGTCTACCTGGCCGACCAGGAGCGGGCTCCCTATGGAGAGCGCTCCCTGGAGGAGGTCCGCTCCTTCGCCGAGGGAATCGCCGGGCACCTGATCTCCAGGCGCTCGACGCCGGTGGTGGTCGCCTGCAACACCGCCTCGGCCGCCGCCCTGCGCCACCTGCGGGCCCGCTGGCCCGAGTCGGTCTTCGTGGGCATGGAGCCGGCGGTGAAGCCGGCTGCCACCCTGACCTCGACCGGGATCATCGGGGTGCTGGCCACGCAGGCCACCTTCCAGGGCGAACTGTTCGCCGACCTCGTGGCCCGGTACGGCGACGGCGTGGAGGTGCTGACCCGGGCCTGTCCGGGGGTGGCCGCCCGGGTCGAGGAAGCATCGCCGCACGATCCCTCCACCGGCGATCTGCTGGCCGGGTTCGCTCTCCCCCTCGTCGAGCGGGGAGCAGACGTCCTGGTCCTCGGCTGCACCCATTACTCCTTTCTCAGGGACGCCCTGGCGGCCCGGGTCGGGACCGGGGTGACCATCGTGGACCCCGCCGGCGCAGTCGCCCGCCAGGTCGCCCGGGTGGCGGCCGAAGTGGGGACCCTGGTTGGGGCGGGTGCTACCACCTACCTGACAACCGGTGATGCGGAACGCCTGGCCGACCAGGTCGCCGCGCTCCTCGGGCAGACCGTACAGGTCCGACGCGTCGTGCTCTGAGAAGCTGCTCGGAAGAGGCGCTCTCCAGCCGGTTCGCGATCCGATCCCCTCTGCGGCCTTCGGCCGCGCTCCCTCCCCCGCGGCAGCGGGGGAGGCGGGGGGTGGGGGCTTCCGCTCGTTGCCGTCCCCACGGGGGAGACCCCCCAACCGGGAATTGATAGAGAGGGACTCAAGTTATACACTGCGTTGCAACTTAGGACTCAGACGACGAGGAGCGCCATGTCGCGAGCAGTAGGTATCGACCTGGGCACCACCAACAGCGTGGTATCCGTCTTCGAGGGCGGCGAGCCCAACATCATCGCCAACGCCGAAGGCCACCGCACCACCCCCTCGGTGGTGGCCTTCTCCAAGAGCGGCGAGGTGCTGGTGGGAGAGGTGGCCAAGCGCCAGGCCATCACCAACCCCGACCGCACCGTCCGCTCCATCAAGCGGGAGATGGGCACCGACTGGTCCATCGACATCGACGGCAAGCACTACACGCCCCAGGAGATCAGCGCCCGAGTCCTCATGAAGCTGAAGCGCGACGCCGAGTCCTACCTGGGCGCGCCGGTGACCCAGGCGGTCATCACCGTGCCCGCCTACTTCGGCGACGCCCAGCGCCAGG
>CAZJRF010000061.1:0-11376 GCA_964548475.1 uncultured Acidimicrobiia bacterium | reverse complement strand
TCCGCGGTTCCTGATGCGGGTGGAGGTTGTGTTTTCTATGAGTGGGGGGGGGCCGGTGGTGACGGGTCGGGTGGCGCCGGGGCGTCGGTCGGCGGGGGCGGAGGTGGAGGTGGTGGGGATTCGTCCTACCCGTAAGACGGTGGTGACCGGGGTGGAGATGTTCCGGAAGTTGTTGGATGAGGCGCAGGCGGGGGACAATGTGGGCTTGTTGTTGCGGGGGGTGGGGAAGGATGAGGTGGAGCGGGGGCAGGTGGTGTGTTTGCCGGGGTCGATTACGCCGCATACCGAGTTTGTGGCGCAGGTGTATGTGTTGACGAAGGAGGAGGGGGGTCGGCATAACCCGTTCTTCTCGGGGTATCGTCCTCAGTTCTATTTCCGTACGACGGATGTGACCGGGTCGATCACCTTGCCGGAGGGGGTGGAGATGGTGATGCCGGGGGATAACACGGAGATGGGGGTGCAGTTGATCTCCCCGATCGCGATGGAAGAAGGCCTCCGGTTCGCTATCCGGGAAGGTGGCCGCACCGTCGGCGCCGGCCGCGTCATCAAAATCATCAAATAGCTAAGTGGGTGCAGCCGTGGCAGAAGAGCACAGGATCAGGATCCGCCTGAAGGCGTACGACCACGAGGTGGTCGACGAATCGGCGCGCAAGATCGCCGAGACGGTCATCCGTACCCAGGCCAAGATCAAGGGCCCGGTGCCGCTGCCCACCGAGATCCATCGCTACTGCGTCATCCGTTCTCCTCACAAGGACAAGGATTCGCGGGAGCACTTCGAGATGCGCATCCACAAGCGGCTCATCGACATCCTGCAGCCGACGCCCAAGACGGTGGATTCGCTCATGCGGCTCGACCTGCCGGCCGGGGTGGAAGTGGAGATCAAGACGTGAAGGCGATCCTGGGCGAGAAGCTGGGCATGACCCAGGTTTTCGATGACCAGGCACGGGCCATCCCCGTGACGGTCATCAAGGCCGGGCCCTGCCGCGTCGTCCAGATCAAGTCGCCGGACCACGATGGCTACGCCGCCATCCAGATCGCCTATCGGGAGCTGCCCGAGCGCAAGGTGAACCGCCCGCTCAGCGGCCACTACGCCGCCGCCGGCGTGCCGCCCCACCGGCATCTGGTCGAGGTCCGGGTGGACGACCCGAGCGCCTACGAACTAGGCCAGGAGATCTCGGTGGCCGACGTTCTGACCAAGGGAGGCCGGGCCGACGTGGCGGGCGTCTCCAAGGGCAAGGGTTTCGCCGGGGTCATCAAGCGGCACAACTTCGCCGGCCAGGGGGCGAGCCATGGGGCTCACCGAGTCCACCGGGCTCCCGGTTCCATCGGCGCCTGCGCTACCCCGTCGCGCGTCTTCAAAGGCGTGCGGCTGCCCGGCCACATGGGAGACGAGCGGCGCACGGTGCTGAACCTGGAAGTGGTGGACGTTGACGCCGAGCGGGGCCTGCTGTTGCTGCGCGGGGCGGTGCCCGGGGCCCGCGGATCGGTAGTGCTGGTGAGAGAGGCGGTGAAGGCCGGTGGCTGACAAGGTGACTGCTCCGCTCTACTCCTCGTCCGGGGAGGCGGTCGGCGAGGTGGTCCTCGACTCGGCCACCTTCGGCATCGAGCCCAACCTGGCCGTCATGCACCAGGTGGTCACCGCTCAGTTGGCTGCCGCCCGTTCGGGCACGGCCGACACCAAGACTCGCGGTGAGGTGCGCGGCGGGGGCCGCAAGCCCTGGCGCCAGAAGGGTCTGGGCCGGGCCCGCCAGGGCTCCATCCGCTCCCCGCAGTTCCGCGGCGGCGGCACCGTGTTCGGGCCCCACCCCCGCAGTTACCGCCAGCGCACCCCCAAGAAGATGAAGCGCCTGGCCCTGCGCAGCGCTCTCTCGGTCCGGGCGGCTGAAGGCCAGGTCAAGGTGGTCGAGTCCTTCGACTGGGCCGAGCCGAAGACCAAGCAGGCCGTCGCCCTGCTCGCCGCCCTGGAGGTCACCGGCAAGGCCCTGGTGGTGCTGGGCGGGGGGGACGAGGTGGCCGCCCGCTCCCTGGGCAACCTGCCGCAGGTGGTACTGACCGGGCCCGGTCGCCTGGCCACCTACGACGTGCTGTGGGCCGACACTCTGGTTTTCACTCGCGAGACGGTGGGCCTGGCCGGCGGTCCGGCCCGCTACGAGGTAGCCGGAGACGACTTTGTGCGTGAGGAAGGGAGCGGCGCGTGAAGAACCCTCGCGACATCGTGCTGTCCCCGGTGGTCTCCGAGAAGTCCTACGACCTCATCGATGACGTCCACACCTACACCTTCGTGGTCGACCCCCGGGCGAGCAAGATCGAGATCAGGCAGGCGGTGGAGTCCATCTTCAAGGTGAGGGTGGTGGCGGTCAACACGATGAATCGCAAGGGCAAGAGGAAGCGCACCGGCTGGACGTTCGGCAAACGCTCCGACGTGAAGCGGGCGCTGGTCACTTTGGCCGAGGGTGACCAGATCGACATCTTCGGGGTGTGAGCATGGCCGTTAAGAAGTACAAGCCGACGTCACCGGGCCGCCGCTTCCGGACGGGGTCCGACTTCGCCGAGATCACGAAGACGGAGCCGGAGAAGAGCCTGCTCGACGTGCGGCCCGGTACGGGCGGACGCAACGTCCACGGCCGGCGCACTGCCCGTCACCGCGGGGCGGGGCACAAGCGGCGCTACCGCATCGTCGATTTCCGCCGCAACAAGGACGGGGTTCCCGCCACTGTGGCGGCCATCGAGTACGACCCCAACCGCAATGCTCGCATTGCCCTGCTCCACTACCACGACGGGGAGAAGCGCTACATCCTGGCCCCGCTGCGCCTCGCGGTGGGCGACGTGCTCGCCTCGGGCCCCAGCGCCGAGATCCGGCCGGGCAACGCGTTGCCTCTGCGCAACATCCCGGCCGGCACGGTGGTGCACGCGGTCGAGTTGCGGCCCGGGGGCGGGGCCAAGCTGGGCCGTTCCGCAGGGTCCGCTATCCAGTTGATCGCCAAGGAAGGGAGCCTTGCTCTGCTGCGGCTCCCGTCCGGGGAGATGCGCAACGTGCCGCTCGACTGCCGGGCCACCGTCGGCCAGGTGGGCAACCCCGAAGCCGAGCTGGTCAAGGGTGGCAAGGCGGGACGCAACCGCTGGCGGGGGGTCCGTCCGCAGACCCGGGGCGTGGCGATGAACCCCATCGACCACCCCCTCGGCGGCGGTGAGGGCAAGAGCTCCGGGGGCCGCCATCCGGTGAGCCCCTGGGGTAAGCCGGAGGGGCGGACCCGCCGGCGGCACAAGGCCAGCGACGCCATGATCGTGCGGCGGCGCAGCCGGAAGGGCAGGAGGTAACCATGGCGCGCAGCCTGCGCAAGGGGCCGTTCGTGGACGAGCACCTCCTGGTGAAGATCGAACGCGCCAACCGGTCCGGGGACAAGCGGGTCATCAGGACCTGGAGCCGGCGCTCCACGGTCATCCCGGAGATGGTCGGACACACGCTGGCGGTTCACGACGGACGCAAGCACGTCCCGGTGTACATCACCGAGTCGATGGTGGGCCACAAGCTGGGCGAGTTCGCTCCCACCCGCACATTCCGCGGGCACGGTGGCGACAAGTCGGCGAGGAAGAGGTAATGAAGGTACAGGCACGGGCTCAGTTCCAGCTGCACTCGCCTTACAAGGTGAGACGGGTGCTCGACCTGGTGCGCGGCCTCCCGGTGGATCAGGCGCGCGAGGTGCTCGATTTCACCAACCGCCGCGCCACCCAGCCAATCCGCAAAGTCCTCGAGTCGGCGGTAGCCAACGCTCGTCACAATCACGCCCTCGACGCCGAGGACCTGGTGGTGGTCTCCGCCTATGCCGACGAAGGCCCGACGCTGAAGCGCATGCGGCCGCGCGCCCGCGGTCGAGCCACCCAGATCCTGCGCCGCAGCAGCCACATCACCATCATCGTCGGCGATCAGCGGGAAGAAGGGGAGGAAGGCTGATGGGTCAGAAAGTCCACCCCTACGGGTTCCGCCTCGGTGTGGTGACCGATTGGAAGTCGCGCTGGTACAGCGACAAGAGCTATGCCGCTCAGGTGCTGGAAGACGCCCGCATCCGCGACCTGCTCGCCCGGGAGCTGGTGCGCGGGGCGGTCTCCCGCGTCGAGATCGAGCGCATCGGGGACAAGAAGGTGCAGATCGACATCCACACCGCCCGTCCCGGGGTGGTCATCGGGCGCAGCGGTGCCGAGGTCGATCGGCTGCGCCATCTGCTCGAGGATCTCACCAGCCGCGAGATCAAACTGAACGTGGTCGAGGTCAAGGGACCGGAGACCGATGCCCAGCTGCTCGCCCAGGGCATCGCCGACCAGCTGCAGGGACGGGTCTCCTTCCGTCGGGCCTTGAAGCGAGCTGTGCAGACGGCGATGAAGGCCGGTGCCCAGGGGGTGCGGGTCCAGGCCTCGGGGCGGCTCGGCGGAGCCGATATGGGCCGTCGGGAGTGGTACCGGGAGGGCCGTGTCCCCCTGCACACCCTCCGGGCCGATGTGGATTTCGGCACTGCGACCGCCCGGACCACGGTGGGGGCCGTCGGGGTGAAGGTTTGGGTGTATCGCGGCGACGTGATGCCGTCGCTTTCGGCCACCCGGGAGAAGATCGCCGCCGAGGCGGCGCTGGCCACCGGTGGGCCCTCGGGTCGCCGGGCTCCGGCCAAGGCCCGGGCCGAGGCGGCCGCCGGCGAGCGCCGGGGCGGTCTCATCGAGGCCGGCGGAGGCAAGCGCCTGGTGGAGGCCGGCGGAGGCAAGCGCCGGGGCGGCCTCATCGAGGCCGGCGGAGGCAAGCGAGTCGATGCCGGTACCGCCCGCAGTGAGTTCGAAGAGGCTCGTCGCGAGGCGGCGGAGATCCTCGAGGTGCTGCCCGAGGGGGAGGAAGCGGCGCCGGTGGTGATCCCGCCCGGCTCCGCGGATGCTCCCGCCGCAGCGGAGGATGGGTCGGCCGAGGCGAGCGCGGTCCTGTCTGAAGAGGCTGCCACCGAAGAGCCGACGGGTGAGGCAGTTGTCTCGCCGGCGGAGGTGGCGGAGGTGGCGGAGGAGGTTGCGGCCGGGGTGGCAGCGGTCGAGACCGGGGTACCGGCCGCCGAGACCGGGGTACCGGCCGCCGAGACCGGGGTACCGGCCACCGAGGAATCAGCCGCGGCCACCGAGGAATCAGCCGCGGCCACCGAGGCTCCGGCCGCCGAGGAGAAGCCGGCCCGCAAGCGGCGTACCCGCAAGCCGGCCCCCGAAGCCGAGACGGCCGGGGAGGTTGAGTAGCCATGTTGATGCCCAAGCGGGTCAAGTGGCGCAAGGTGCAGCGAGGCACCATGCGCGGCAGCGCCAAGGGCGGCACCAGGGTTACCTTCGGTGACTTCGGGCTGCAGGCCATGGAGCCCGCCTGGATCACCGCTCGTCAGATCGAGGCGGCTCGTGTTGCCATGACCCGTAAGATCCGTCGCGGCGGCAAGGTGTGGGTCAGCATCTTCCCGGACAAGCCCATCACCCAGAAGCCGGCCGAGACCCGTATGGGCTCGGGCAAAGGCAACCCGGAGTACTGGGTGGCCGTGGTCCGGCCGGGACGAGTGATGTTTGAGCTGTCCGGCGTGCCCGAAGAATTGGCGCGGGAAGCGCTGCGGGTGGCCGGGCACAAGCTCCCCATCAAGACCAAGTTCGTCAAGAGGGAGGAGCTATGAAGGCGTCCGACCTGCGCGACCTCCCCTACGACAAGCTGGCCGAGCGGCTGGCGGAGGCCAAGGAGGAGCTCTTCAACCTGCGCTTCCAGCTGGCCACCAACCAGCTCGACAAGACCGCCCGGCTGCGCGAACTGCGTCGCGAGGTCGCCCGTATCTCCACCGTCATGCGGCAGCAGGAGATCGAGGCCTACTTCCAAGAGCAGGAGAGGGGATCCCGTGGCTGAACGCAGCGTTCGCAAGGTGCGCACCGGAGTGGTGGTCTCTGCCGGCCGCGATAAGACGATCACCGTGGAGATCGCGACCGCGGTCCGTCATCGGATCTATGCCAAGACCATGCGCCGCCGCCGCCGCCTGCACGCCCACGACGAGGCCAACGAGGCTCGTCTCGGGGACATCGTGCGGGTGGTGGAGACCCGCCCCCTGTCCAAGACCAAGCACTGGCGGGTGGTGGAGATCGTGGAGCGTGCTCGATGATCGCTCAGGAGTCCCGCCTGAAGGTGGCCGACAATACCGGGGCCCGCGAGGTCCTCTGCATTCGCGTGCTCGGCGGCTCCGGCCGGCGCTATGCCGGTTTGGGCGACATCATCGTGGCCACCGTGAAGGATGCCATCCCGGGCGGGACGGTGAAGCGCGGCGAGGTGGTCAAGGCGGTGGTGGTGCGCACTCGCAAGGAGAGCCGCCGCCCCGACGGCACCTATATTCGGTTCGACGACAATGCCTGCGTGCTCATCAACGACCAGATGCAGCCGCGAGGCACCCGCATCTTCGGCCCGGTAGGCCGCGAGCTGCGGGAGCGCCGCTTCATGCGCATCGTGTCGCTGGCGCCGGAGGTGCTGTGATGCGGTTGCGCAAGGGAGACACCGTGGTGGTCATCTCCGGCAAGGACAAGGGCCGTCAGGCCCGGGTGGCCACCGTGCTGCCCAAGGAAGGCAAGATCATCGTGGAAGGGGTGGCCACCGCCAAGCGTCACTCCAAGCCGCGAGGCCGCACCATGCAGGGCGGCATCATCGACAAGGACATGCCCATCGACATCTCTAACGTCATGATCGTCTGTCCGTCCTGCGGAGCCACCCGTATCTCGGCTCGCTTCGATGCCGACGGGCACAAGCGCCGAGTCTGCGCCAAGTGCGGAGGTGACCTGTGACCCCCCGCCTCAAGGAGCGCTATCGGGCCGAGGTGCACGCCGCGCTCAAAGAACAGCTCGGCCTGGCCAACCCCATGCAGGTTCCCACCTTCTCCAAGATCGTGGTCAACATGGGCATGGGCGACGCGGTGACCGATAAGGGCGTGGTCGAGGGGGCCGTGGCCGACCTGGCGCTGATCGCGGGCCAGAAGCCGCGGGTGAACCGCTCGCGCAAGTCCATTGCCAACTTCAAGCTCCGGGAGGGCATGGCCGTGGGGGCCTCGGTGACCCTGCGCGGCGACCGCATGTGGGAGTTCCTTGACCGCCTCATCCAGGTGGCCATCCCCCGCATCCGCGACTTCCGCGGCCTCAACCCGGACTCCTTCGACGGCCGGGGCAACTACAGCTTCGGCGTGACCGAGCAGTTGATCTTCCCCGAGATCGAGTACGACAAGGTGCAGAAGGTGCGCGGGATGGATATCACCATCTGCACCACCGCCGGCAACGATGAGGGCGGCCGCGCCCTGCTCGACGCCTTCGGTTTCCCCTTCCGCCGCCAGCAGGCAGGAGCGTGATGGCCAAGAAGTCACTGATCATCAAGAACAAGCGCCCGCCCAAGTTCGGGGTGCGGGCCTACACCCGTTGCGGGCGCTGCGGACGCTCCCGGGCCTACCTGCGCCAATTCGGCATGTGCCGTATCTGCGTGCGCGAGCTGGCCCATCGCGGCGAACTGCCCGGGGTGCGGAAGGCGGCGTGGTAGCCATGCTCACCGATCCCGTCGCCGACATGCTCACCCGGCTTCGCAACGCCAACCAGGCGCTGCACGAGTCGGTGGCCATGCCCTCCTCCCATCTGCGGGAGGAGATCGCCCGCATCCTGGCCGCCGAGGGCTACGTGGCCGGATACGGTGTGCGCGCCTCCGGCAACAAGCGCGAGCTCGAGGTGCGCCTCAAGTACGGCACCGACCGCAGCCGGGTCATCCAAGGCCTGCGCCGGGTCTCCCGCCCGGGCCGCCGGGTGTACGCCGGGGCCGACGAGCTGCCTCGCACCCGGGGCGGTCTGGGTGTGGTCGTCATCTCCACCTCCCAGGGCTTGCTGCCCGACCGGGAGGCCCGCCGGCGCCGGCTGGGCGGCGAGGTCGTCTGCGAGGTGTGGTGATGAGCCGTATTGGCAACGCCCCGATCCCCCTGCCCGCCGGCGTCACGGTGGAGATAGAGGGCTCCACGGTGACGGTGACCGGCCCCAAGGGGACGCTCGCCCGCACCTTCAGCGAGCGCATCTCCTTCGCGCTGGACGACGGCGTGGTGCGAGTGGCTCGCGGCAACGACGAGCGGCAGTCGCGAGCACTGCACGGCTTGAGCCGGGCTCTGCTGGCCAACATGATCACCGGCGTCTCGGCCGGCTTCGTCCGCGAACTGCAGATGGTGGGGGTCGGCTATCGTGCCGCCCTCCAGGGGAGCACCCTCGAGCTGCTGGTGGGCTTCTCCCATCCGGTGCGGATGACGGCCCCCGAGGGGATCACCTTCGAGGTGCCCGAGCCCACTCGCATCCTGGTGCGAGGTATCGACCGGCAGCAAGTTGGCCAGGTGGCCGCCGAGATCCGGCGGGTGCGCCCGCCGGAGCCCTACAAGGGCAAGGGCATCCGCTACGTAGATGAGAAGGTGCGCCGTAAGGCGGGCAAGGCAGGAGTGTCCGCGCGATGAGCGTGATCAAACTCAGGGGACGGCACCGCCGGCACTACCGGGTGCGGCGCAAGATCCGCGGCAGCGCCGAGCAGCCCCGGCTGGCGGTGTTCCGCTCCAACCGTTACATCTACGCCCAGGTAATCGACGACGACGCGGGCCGTACGCTGGCCTCTGCTTCCTCGCGGGAGGCGTCCTTGCGCGAGCGCACCCTGACGGCGGCCACCGCCGCCGAGGTAGGCAAGCTGGTCGCCGCCCGGTGCAAGGAGGCCGGCATCGGCCGGGTGGTCTTCGACCGGGGAGGATTTGCCTATCACGGCCGGGTGAAGGCCCTGGCTGAGGCGGCGCGAGAGGAAGGGTTGGAGTTTTGACCACGCAGCGCGGCAAGGAAGAGAGTCAATTCAACGAGCGGGTTATCGCCATTAACCGCGTTGCCAAGGTGGTTAAGGGCGGCCGTCGCTTCTCCTTCACCGCCCTGGTCACCGTCGGTGATGGAAACGGCCAGGTGGGCATCGGCTACGGCAAGGCGCGTGAGGTGCCCGCCGCCATCCAGAAGGGGGTGGAGGCGGCCCGCAAGGAAATGCGGCCCGTGCCCATGGCGGGCACCACCATCATCCACGAGACCATCGGCCGCCAGGGCGCCTCGCGGGTGCTCATCAAGCCGGCTGCCCCCGGCACCGGGGTGATCGCCGGCGGGGCCATGCGCCAGATCCTCGAAGCCGCCGGCATTCGCGATGTCCTGGCCAAGTCCCTGGGCTCGCCCACCCACGTCAACGTCGCCCGTGCCACCATCAACGCTCTCTTCTCCCAGCAGCGGCCCGATCAGACCGCCCGGCGCCGGGGCAAGACCGCCGAGGAGGTAACCCCGCCGGCGCTGCTCGCCGCTTATCGCACTGCCGAGATGATGCGGGCCCAGCCCGGGTCCGAGTCGTGAGCGAGGAGTCACCCGCCATGGCTGAGGACAAGACCCTGCGGATCACCCTGGTGCACAGCACCATCGGGGAGAAGCCCAAGACCCGGGCCTGCATCCGCACGCTTGGGTTGCGCCGGATCCGCCACACGGTGGAACGCCCGGACAGCCCCGAGGTGCGCGGCCTGATCGCCCGGGTGCGCCATCTGGTGGAGGTCGAGGAGTCATGAAACTGCATCACCTGAAGCCGGCCCCCGGTTCGCGGCGCGATCGCATCCGCGTGGGCCGGGGCGAAGCCGGGCGACGCGGCAAGACCGCCGGGCGGGGCACCAAGGGGGCCAAGGCGCGCAAGAACATGCCCCGCTGGTTCGAGGGCGGGCAGATGCCCCTCTACCGCCGCCTTCCCAAGCTGCGCGGCTTCAAGCGCCCGCAGAAGGAATCTTTCGCCGTCATCAACGTGGAACGCTTGAACGAGTTCCGGGAGGGGTCCACGGTGGGCCCGGAGGAATTGCGCGCCCGCGGCCTGGTCAAGAAGCGGGGCCGGGTCAAGGTCCTCGGCGAAGGGGAGCTCGCCAAGGGCCTCACCGTGCGCGCCCATGCCTTCAGCGTGGGTGCGGTGGAGCGCATCCAGAGCGCAGGAGGCAAGGTGGAGGTCATCGAGTGAGCGGTAGGACCGCCGCCGGGTTGGGGCGCTGCCGGCCCGTCGCGATATCCTCGCGCCGTTCCGCAGCAGGGGGCCGGGCCTAGATGCTCAGTGTCTACCGCAACATGTTCCGGATCCGCGACCTCCGGAACAAGATCTTTTTCACCCTCCTCATCTTCCTCATCTACCGGCTGGGTACCGCCATCCCGGTCCCCGGGGTGGACCTGAACGCGGTGGAGGAGTTCGCCCAGCTCGGAGAGCAGGCGGGGATCATGGGCCTGCTCAACCTCTTCTCCGGCGGTGCGCTGGAGGCCTTCTCGGTTTTCACCCTGGGCATCATGCCCTACATCACCTCGTCGATCATCATGCAGCTGCTGGCGGTGGTGATCCCCCGTCTGCAGAAGCTGCAGGAGGAGGGGGAGACCGGCCGCAAGGTAATCACCCAGTGGACCCGCTACGTGACGGTGCTGCTCTCCCTGCTGCAGGCCACCGGCCTCACCTACCTGTTCCATCGGGGCACCCTCACCGGCGGCATCGACTTGATCCCCGAGTACAGCGCCGGACGGGTTCTGCTTATCGTGCTCACCCTCACCGCCGGGACTGCCTTCATAATGTGGCTGGGCGAGTTGATCACCCAGCGCGGGGTGGGCAACGGCATGTCCTTGATCATCATGGTGAGCATCGTCAGCCAGATGCCGTCGCAGTTCTTCGCGGTGTGGAAGTCCAGCACCAGCAGCATCCGCTTCGGCGTCGTCATCCTGCTGTTCATGGCGATGACGGCGGGCATCATTTTCGTGGACCAGGGGCAGCGGCGGATCCCCATCCAGTTCTCCAAGCGGGTGCGGGGGCGCCGGGTGCTGGGCGGCCAGAGCACCTACATCCCGTTGAAGGTGAACACCGCCGGGGTTATCCCCATCATCTTCGCTTCCAGCATGCTCTACCTGCCCGCCATGCTGGTGACCGCCATCCCCTCCGGCGGCTTCTGGGGGGCCATCCGGGACTGGGTCAACAACAACCTGGTGAGCTCCCGGTCGTGGTGGTACGTGGTGATGTTCGGCCTGCTGATCGTGTTCTTCACCTACTTCTACACGGCCATCCAGTTCGACCCGGTGCGCCAATCGGAGATGATCCAGCGCCAGGGCGGGTTCATCCCCGGTATCCGCCCCGGCTCGGCCACCACCCAGTACCTGCAGCACATCATCAGCCGGATCACGCTGCCCGGGTCGCTCTTCCTGGCCACGGTGGCGGTGCTGCCGTCCATCATCGCGATCATCTGGAACATCAACCTGGGCTTCAGCGGCATCTCGATCCTGATCGTGGTCGGGGTGTCCCTGGAGACCATG
>CAZJRF010000060.1:10108-11598 GCA_964548475.1 uncultured Acidimicrobiia bacterium | reverse complement strand
CTCGGCTTCGCCTGGCGGGCGGGGAGAGGATCGAACTCCCCCGCCAAAGGTGACTGTCAAGTCGGCGTTGCGGCTGCCGAAGAACCGCCGGCCGGGGGTCTGAGCGACGGCCCCGCCCGGCTTGTTCGATCTGCGAGAGCGGAAGGCTATGTCCGGCTGGTACGGAGTACGGCCCTCGAAGGTTGGCGCCGTTCTTGTCTTGGTGGGGCTGGAGGCCGCCAGCCTGGCGTTAATGCCGGTGGCGTCGGCCGCCGACACAACGGTGCGGGTGACCAACTACCCGGGGACGACTTCGTACTTCGACGTGAGCCTGGGCGGAGGAGCCAACCGCCGCAGCTTCTGTGTCGCCCACGACATCTTGATCTATCTGAACACGACGTACGACGCGAACGTCTACTCCATCGAGACCCTGCCGCCGGGCTGGGTTGCCCACCCAGAGAACCTGGACCTGGTCAACTGGGTGTTGAACAACCGGGCGGGCTACAGCCCAACGGACGTGCAGAACGCCATCTGGATCCTGACGGACGGCATCACCAACGCCACTCCTGGGGGCCGGGCTCTTGCCGCCGACGCCCAGGCCCGCGATGGCTTCATCCCCGGCTGCGGTGAGTACTACCTCACCCTCCTGACCCCTTTCAGCGGGTCCGCTGACAGCATCACCAAGCGCCAGACGGTCATCGTGATCGACCAGAACACTGCTTGTCGCCTCATCGTTATCAAAGAAAGTAGTCAACCACGGCGGCACGGCTGAGCCGGGCGACTGGACGATGAATGCCAGAGCAGTAAGCCCCAGCCTCCTCTCCTTCCCGGGCAGCGGGCTGCCGGGCACCACGATCACCCTGAACGCTGGCCCCTTCTCGGTGACCGAGTTGGGAGGGCCGCAGGGCGGTTATCACCAGTTGAGTGCAGAGGGTTGCTCGGGCGCGGCGGTCGACGGCGACTACACATGTGTGATCACCAGCGAGCAGGACGCCGGGCGGATCATCGTGAGGAAGGCAGCCGGCCTGGACGACGCCCCGCCGCAAGCATTTGGGTTCGCTGCGTCGTGGGGTCCGGGCTTCTCATTGGTGGGCGGCGAACCGCATGACTCCGGGCTGATGGGCACCGGGATCTACTCGGTGGCCGAGCTGACCCCCCTGCCGGAGGGGTGGGCGCTCACCGGGGCCTCCTGTGACGACGGGTCGGCCGTGTCGGCAATCGGCGTGAGTCCCGGGGAGACCGTCACTTGCACCTTTGCCAATGGCGGTGAGGAGTCGATCGGCCCCGGCGAGCTCCCCTACACCGGCCCGCAACCCTTCCTGATGCCGATGCTGTTGGCCGGCCTCTGGGCCCTGCTCGCGGGCCTGGGGATGCTGGTCTGGCCGAGGATGAGAAGAAGGGGTGGCGCCTGAGCGCTTCTCCCGGCGAGAGACGGTGGTGGCGGCCCCCGGCCGCCACCACACACGAGAACAGGTGGTCGCGCCTCCACCCCCGGACGCTAGGGAGGGGGG
>CAZJRF010000060.1:0-10098 GCA_964548475.1 uncultured Acidimicrobiia bacterium | reverse complement strand
CACCCGTGGGAGTTCAAGCTCTACTACGACCTGTGACGGGGCGACGGTCCTCGGCGGGACACCGGCCGGACTTGGGTGACAAGGCGGAGAACCGCTGCCTCAGCCTTCCGGCACCGAGCTGGTGGTCGAGCCGGGGAGGCTGGTGGTGGGCTCCTCCCCGAACGTGCTGGTGGTGGTCTCCCCCTCGGCCGGGACGGTGGTGGCGGTGGTCCCGGTCGTCTCGGCCTCGGCGCGCACGGTGTCGATTGCGGAGAGGATGACGTCCACCTGATCGTTGAAGGCGATCATCGCCTGGCGGCGCAGGGTGCCGTCGTCGGGGGCCTGCAGGCCGGCGATGACGTCGTCCACGGCCGGGGCCAGCTTCTCCACCTCGAGCACCAACTGGACGTGGGCTTCGGCCAGCGGGGTCGGGACCTGGGCGCCGGCGACCTCGTCCTCCCAGCTGGCCACCGCGGCCCGAGCCTCCTCAAAGGAGGAGAGAGCCTCGTCGTAGACGCGGCGGTCCTCCCAGTCGGCGTTGATGGCATTCACGTCGGCCTGGAAGGCGGTCACCTGGCTCTCGTATACGTTGAGAGTCACCAGGAAGGCGGCTACGTCGGAGGGAAGGGTGGTGGTGGTCGTGGTCGGGGGAGGCGGCAGGGTGGTGGTCGTCCCCTCCTCCTGTTCGGCCGGCTCCAGGCTGGTCACGAAGACGATGGTGAGCACCACCATCGCCACGATGATCAGCGGGAGAATCCACCGTCCGTGCTTCGGGTCCGGGTTCCGGGGCACGGGCAAACGCTAGTCGCTTCCCGGGCTTTCTCTCCATCACCCCGGCTAGCCTCGACGGTTGTGGAACTAACCGGTGCGTGCGCCCTGGTGACCGGCGGTGCGCGGCGAGTGGGACGGGCCATCGCCCTCGGCCTGGCCGAGGCCGGCTGCGACCTGATCATCCACTACGGGTCGTCCTATGCCGAGGCGACCCAGACTGCCGCCGCTGCCGAGGAGCGAGGGGTGCGGGTGGCCACGGTGGCGGCCGACCTGGGGGATCCCGACGCCCCCGGTCGGGTGCTGGCCGCCGCCGGCGACCTGGCCCCGGTGCGGGTGCTGGTGAACAGCGCAGCCGTCTTCCCCGGTGACGAACTGGCCGGGGTCACCGCCGCCGGGTGGGATCGCACCCTGGCGGTGAACCTGCGGGCGCCGGTCCTGTTGACCCGGGCGTTCGCCGCGGCACTCCCCGAAGGTGTGGAGGGGGCGGTGGTGAACGTCACCGACTGGCGCACCGCCCGGCCCTACCCCGACCACTTCTCTTACACCGTCTCCAAGGGCGGCCTCGACACCTTCACCCGCGCCGCCGCCGAGGCCCTCGCCCCCTTCATCCGGGTGAACGCGGTGGCGCTGGGGGCGATCCTGCCCCCTCCCGACAAGGGCTCCGACTACCTGAAGGCCCTGGCCCGGGAGATCCCGGCCGGGCGGCCGGGGGGCACCGACCCGGTGGTGGCGACGGTGCTGTTCCTGCTGCGCACGCCCTTCATCACCGGGGAGATCCTGCGGGTGGACGGGGGCGCCCACCTGCGCTAGCCGGCCACGCCGGTTACATTCGGGACCGTGGACCGCATAGTCATCAAAGACCTGTTGGTGCCGGGCATCGTGGGCATCAACCCCGAGGAGCGCGACGCCGAACAGGACATCCTGGTCAACGTCACCCTCTGGGTGGACACCCGGCCGGCCGCGGCCAGCGACCGCATTGCAGATGCGGTCAACTACCGCTCGGTGAACAAGGCGATGATCGCCCACCTCCAGGGTGGGCGTCCCTATCTGGTCGAGCGGCTGGCTCAGGAGTTGGCCGACATCTGTCTGGCGGCCGACGAGCGCATCGCCCAGGTCGAGGTGTCGGTGGAGAAGCCGGGGGCCCTGCGCCACGCCCGGTCGGTAGGGGTGGTGATCCGCCGGGCGCGCCCGGGTGAGCCGGCATGAAGCGGCGGGCCCTGATCGCCCTGGGGAGCAACATCGACCCCGAGCGCAACCTACCGGCGGCGGCGGCGCGGCTGGCCGCCCATCCCGACGTCGAGGTGCTCGCCGCCAGCGGGGTGTACGAGAGCCCGCCGCTGGGGCACCCCGGCGACCCTTGCTTCCACAACGCGGCCCTGGCGGTGGTGACCTCGCTGGGGCCGGTGCCGCTTCGGGGCGAACTGCGCCGCCTGGAGGCCGAACTGGGGCGAGTCCGCAGCGAGGACCGCTACGCTCCCCGCCCCATCGATCTGGACCTGGTGGCCTACGAGGGTTTCGCGGGCCTGGTGGGCGGTGGCCGGATCCCCGACCCGGAGATTGAGCGGCGGGCTTTCCTGGCCTTGCCGTTGGCCGAAATCTCTCCCGAGTGGACCGAGCCGGAGCTGGGCCGCTCGCTGGAGGAGATCGCAGCTTCGTTTGATGCCGGACGCGAGCGAGTGCGCCGGCTGCCGGGCCCTGGTCTCGGCCTGCCCCGGCCGAGCCGTTGACTTTCTCCCGGGAACCTCCCAGCACCGGCGAGCGTCCAAGGGGCGAGGCGACGGTGCCGCGGCGCGAACTCCTCCCCTCGCGCGGCGGCCGGGTCCCGGGGCCCGCCCGGGTGCCGGGACCGCCGTGCGCCTCGACGACGCCGCCGCGCCGACGGTGACTTCCCCGCTCCCTCCCACCGTCGGCGCTGGGCGGCGATCTCCTCCTCGGCCCGCACGGATGGTGGCGTGTCATCCGGAGCAGTGGTCGGTGCGGATAACCGGGTGACTCGACCGAGCCCGCAGGGGTATTGAGGCCGCCGGCCGGTTCGTATACCTTCACCATCGTGGATCGCGCCGCTCACCCGGCGATCCGCCTTCCCCCGGTCGCCCGCCTTCTGTGCCTCGTCCTGTGTGCTGCGGCGACGGTCGTCGCCGCGTCCGCTGGCCCGGCTGCCGCCATGGCTCTGCCGCCTCCACCGCAGCGCGTGGCGGTGGTCTGGGGCAGGCCGGGCTGGCCGCTCGTGCCTCCCACTGTGACGGCCCCTCCGCCGGGGCGATGGGGGATGCGATGGGAGGAAGGAGGCGGTCTCGCCCTGCCCCCGGTCATAAGGAGCCCCCATGGAAGAGCATGAGGAGTACGAGCAGATCCCGTGGTCGCAGCTGAGCGGCGGTCCCCCGACCGGCAAGCGGCGCCTGGTGTACCTGGCGGCCGGCGCCCTGGGCGCTCTGGTGCTGGCGGTCCTGGTGGCCCGGGCGTTTCTATCTTCACCGGCCGAGACGCTGGCACCGTCCGAGTCGGTGGTCTCCGGGAACGGTGACGCCGCTTCCGAGGCCGCCACCACCTCCTCCACGGGGGCCGGCTCGGCCTCAGCCCTCCTGTACCGGGAGGCCGACCTCATGGCCTTCCCGGCGACGCCGGGAGAGCGGGCGGCGGTGGCCCGGGCCGAGTGGTTCGTCACCGACTACTTCACAGCCGACCTGGAGCCGAGCGGGTCGGCCGACGTGCGCACCGCTCTGCCCGCCGGGGCCCGGGTGCCCGACCTGCCGCAGGACTCGGCGGCCGGCTTGTCCTACGTGGAGTGGGCGCGGGCTTTCCGGGTGGAGGAGGTGGGCGCGGGCCTCTTTCGGGTAGGGGTGGTGTTTCGGGCGTTGGGCGCCCCGCCCGAGCGCGGCTTCTACCGGCTGCCGGTGCGGGTGGTGGAGGTGATGGTGCTGGTGAACGGGGACGGCGGGTCGGTGGTGGTGGACCTTCCCACCCCGGTGGCCCTGCCCGCCGGGCCGGAGCCGGAAGGCTGGCCGGAGGAGGCCTTGGATCCTCCCCGCGGGGTGACCGACGCCGCCCTGGCGATGGTGGCCGGCTGGGGGGCCGAGCCACGGCTGGTGTCGGCGGCCCGCAGCGAGAGCGGCTGGCGGGTGGTGCTCACCCTGGCCGACGAGGTGGGTAACCGCTGGCCGGTGGCGGTGTTCGTGGAGGCGGAAAGCAGCGACGCGTCGGGCGGGTGACGTAGGGGCACCCCCGGCGGGCGCAGCCCCATCAGTCTGGGTGAAGGCACCCTCCCGGGCTCGGGCCCGGTCTGGCGTCAGCCCTCCCCCTCTTCCTTCTCCTCGAGGATCCCTTGCTCGGCCACGGCCTCTCGGTGGGCCTCGTCCCCGACCGGGGTGGCCGGGCGCTCGTCGAGGTCGCTGAGGATGGAGGCCCGTCCGTACAGGTAGAGCGTGTCGCCGGGATGCACGACGGTCCGTCCACGGGGAGCCCCGAGGAAGTCGCCGCGGGCGCGCCGCACCGCGAGCACGATCACACCCTCGTCGGGGAGTTCGAGGTCGGTCAGGGATCTCTCAGCGAGCCAGTCGCCGGCCATCACCTCGAGTTCGGTGACCGCGTAGTCGCGACTGAGATGCATCAGGTGGTGCATGTCTCTCACGTCAAGGTCGGAGAAGCGGCCCAGGGCGCGAGTGATCAGCGCGGTGAGCCGGCGTTCGAACCAGCGGCTGTGGGCGATCAGGAACAGGAGCAGGAGGCCTCCCACGGCGATACCCAGCCGCTCCAGGGCATCCCCGGTGTCCCCGCTGGTGGCGAATGACAGGACCATGGAGGCCACGATGATCACGAACCCGGCATTCCCGGCCAGCATGAGCCACATCACGATGCGCCGCCGCAAGGGGTGCCCCACCACGGTTTCGGCTTCGCCGGTCGTGTAGCCCACGCCGGTGAGGGCGGACCGGGCCTGGAAGCGCGCCACATCGGCGGGCAGGCCGGTAGCGATGAGGGCAACGGCGGCGATGCGGGTGATGAGCAGTCCCACGACCACCACCACGAACAACGAAACGACTGCAATCACTGTTTGCTCCTCGAGGAGAACTCGCGTAGCCGGCAAGGGAAAGTTAGTCGGGTGGGCCGGGAAGGCCCCTGCGGGCTTTCGATCCGCGTCTCCGCATGCTCCCCGGAAGGCCCCTGCCTCGGAGTGGTGTACCTGACGAGCGGCACCCTAGGGTGATACTCCCTCCCCCGCGGCAGCGGGGGAAGGCGGGGGGTGGGGGCTTCCTTTGGCCCACGGCGGCGGGGGAGGAGTGGGGTGGGGGTCTCCTTGCTCGCGCCGCGGGAGGCGATGACCGCGGCGCTCTACCCTTCGCAACGCCCAGCTCTTGGCCCGTCCGGAGGACGTGATGAGCATCGAGACGGAAGCCATCCAGGTGGCGGCGGTGGCGGCCGCCCTGGTCGAGGACTGCACGAAGCCGTCGGTCGTTCCCCAGGGCGAACGGAGCGGCCTGCGGGGGAGGAGGTGGTGGGACCCTATCGAGTTGGTCCTGCGCATGGTCCGCGACGAGCGGACGCGCCAGGAGGAGAAGTGGGGCCGCCAGCGGCATGCCCCCCTCGAGTGGCTGATGATCCTCGCCGAGGAGGTGGGGGAGTTGGCGGCGGAGGTGGATGAGCGCCCCGGCGGCGACGCCGATGCCCGGTCTGTGGAAGTGACCCGGCTGCTCGGGGAGGCCGGGCGGGAGGCGACGAAGTGGATCAGGGAGCACCCCTGGCCCGAACGCCAGCAACGGGTGATCGACGAGGAAGAGGAGTGAGGCCCGCCCGGGTGGAGGCTGCCTGAGCCGAGCCTTGTCGATGCAGCATATTCATGGCATAGTTATGGCATGACTCGGGTGCGAGTGAGTACCACCGTCGATGGGCAGCTCCTGGAGGCGGCGCGCCGCGCCCGGGCGGGGGTGAACGACGCCGGCTTGCTCGACGAGGCGCTGCGGGCACTGCTCGACAGACACCGGCGGGCCGAGATCGACGCCTTCTACCGTGCCTACGACCGCCATCCTCCCGATGAAGCCGACGAGTGGGGTGACTTGGCCTCATTCCGAGAGGCGGCGGCTTCCTCGTGACGTCCCTGCCGTCCCGCGGTGAGGTGTGGTGGTGCGAGCTGCCCGAGGCCGGGCGCCGCCCGGTGGTGGTCCTTTCGCGCGATGCGGCGATACCCCGGCTGCGGCGGGCGTTGGTGGCCCCGTGTACCACCCGGCTCCGCCGCCTGCCCAGCGAGGTGGTGCTCGAAGCCGGCGACGACCCGGTGCCGCGGCGGTCGGCGGTGAACCTGGATTCGGTGGAGAGCGTCTCGGTTGCCGTGCTCGTCGAGCGTCTCGGCCGCCTGAGCGACGAGCGGATGCGGCAGATCTGCGGAGCCCTGGCGGTGGCCGTCGACTGCGAAGGCTGAAGCTCTGCTACACACGGCGACGTTGGCCGGGTGGATGCTTGGAGGACAACATGGACATCCGTGGACGGCTGAAGGCCGACTTGCTGGTGGCCCGCAAAACGGGCGACACCGCGTCGGTCGATCAGCTCCGGATCCTGCTGGCCGCCATCGGCAATGCCGAGGCGGTCGAGTTGGACGCCTCCCACCCCAGGGAGGTTGAGGGCTGGGGCGACTTGCCGCGTCGGCACCTCACCGCCGACGACCTGGCCGGTATCCTGTTGCGGGAAGCCGAGGATCTGCGGGCCGCCGCGGCCGAGTACGAACAGAATGGGCGGCCCGATGAGGCTGCCCGGCTGCGCTCCCGGGCGAGGCTGGTGGCCCGCTACCTCGCCGACCTTGGTTGATGCTGCTACTCCCTCTCCTGGCTTCGCCGGGGGAGGGTTCAGGGTGGGGGGCTGCCGCGGTCACGAGCGGGACGCAAGCGCTTGGTCCTTCACCGGGGGTGGGCGAGAAAGGCCCTCATGTGGTACAAGGGCCCGTCTTCTGCGGTGTTGCCCGTTCAGCGGGAGCGTCGCCCCGGTCAGGAGGTAGGTCATGGTGAAAGCCCGGCGTTCGGTGTCGATCCTCTCTCCCGTGCTGGTGGTGGCGCTCTGCGCGGCCTGTTCGGGTGGCGGCGGCAGTGTGTTCGACACGTCGGGCGGCCCTTCGACCACCACCCCGCCCGCCGACGCATCCTCGACGACGCTCCCGCCCGAATCGGTGACGACCACCCCGGAGGGAACGGTGGCTCTCGGCCGCATCGAGGTGGCGGCCACCGACCCGTCGGCGGTGGTCGAGATCGAAGGCGGGCTCCTGCAGACCGACCGCATGATCGTGGTGCTCGAGCCCGGTTCGCCGGCGACGAGAGCCGACGAACTCGCTACGTCGCTCGGGGGAACGGTGATCGGCGTCCTCGAGTACCTCGACCTCTACCAGATCTCCCTGCCGGCCGGTGACGAGACGGCGGTGAGCGCCGCCGTCGAGGCGGCCCGCGCCTCGGCCGGTGTGCAGCTCGCCTACGCCGACGAGCTGGTGTTGTTGGACGAAGAGTTACGGGGGGTGCGTACCAGCCCGCTCAACGATCCCGTCTACGGCGGTGATCACGGCGGCGGCTATCGAGCGATCGGGCTCGACCGGGCCTGGGAGTACATCCGGGGAAGCGGGATCGATCCATTCGGGGTGAAGGTCGGCATCACCGACACCAAGCTATGGAGGGGCAGCGGGGAGTTCGACGAGGCCAGCGTGCGCAGCCTGAACCCGGCGGGTGACGAGACCCCGTCCCCGGAGACGGTCTCCGTCGACTACTGGCAGGGCCAGTTCGCCATGCCCGACGGCGGGCACGGCACGGCGGTGGCGACGATCATCGGGGGCGACGCTAACGATGGGGGGGCCGTCGGCATCGCCACCCCGGTACTGGGCGACCGCCTCGAGCTCTTGTACACCAGCATCAACGACCATGATCTCCCGGCCTACGCGCCGGCGGTTCCCGATCCCAACGACCCGACCCAGTTCACCACTGCGGCCGGGGCCACCTGGAGCGTGCGCGGCTTGCAGGGTCTGCTCCGCCAGGTCGAGGCCGGAGCAAAGGTCATCAACATGTCCTGGGGACTCCGAAACGGCGGCGCAGAAGTCCCGGCGGCCTATCGGCGGTTCTTCGAGCAGATGGCCCGGGACCATCCCGATGTGGTCTTCGTGGCCTCCGCCGGCAACAACGGTACTGCCCCGGACGGCGCACGGAGCTTTCCGGGTGGCTTCCCGCTACCCAACGTGATCACGGTCGGCAATGTGAACAACGATGGGACGACGGCATCCTCGAGCAACATGTCGAGCGACAGCTATGAGGTGACCCTGGCCGCCCCCGGCCATGAGGCGGTGCGGGGGGTGGGGGCCGACGGGACTGTGGTCGACCACAGCACCGTGTACGGCACTGCGACCAGAACGGTGAACGGTGTTCAGCAACAGTGGCCGCTCTCTTACGGTGGCGGCACCAGCATGGCGGCGCCGCAGGTCACCGGGGCGATCGCTCTCATGAAGGCCCTCGACCCGACGCTCAGTGCTCAGCAGATCAAGGACATCCTGCGAGCTACGGCCCGTACCAGCGTAGCTGCCGCCGACCCGGCCGACCCGGACATGCCCGTCTCCCCGGGGATGGGAGCAGGTGTGCTCGCCGTAGACGAGGCGGTGCGCGCCGTCATCAACCGGGTGCGGACGGGGCAGGGGATGGAGGCGATCAGCGGGGAGCAGCTGGTCTTCTTCGGGGTGGTGGACGCGGTGGCGACCAGCGGCGAGCCCAACGAGTACCGGGTGCGGGCGACGGTGGCCGGATGCCGGGGTGAGTGCACCGAGGTCTCCATCTCGGTGAGCGGGGACCACGCCCTCGGCGGTTCCTCACCCGCCTATCTGAGCGCGCCCGGGGAGGTGGACTGGGAGGTGACAGTCTCCGGCGAGTACCCGGTGACGATCTTCGTGCAACGCCTCGACAACGGCGCCGGGAGCCGCATCCTCATCGAACCTACCGAGATCGCCGGGACCTGGGCCGGCATTCTCACCCTGACGGAGATCCTGGTGCCCGAGGGCACGACCCTGCCCGATGGCACGGTGGTCGAGCCCGGTTGGCACGCCTTCGACGAGGTGCTGGCCTGTGCCGACGAGTTCGGGGAGGAGCTCGAGCAGGGGATGGCGGAGGCCATCGAGCAGATGCGGGAGGGGTTCCCCATCACCTTGACCTTCACCGGCACGCTCGAGGAGCCGGGCACGGTGGTGCTGTCGGCCAACGACCAGTCCGCACCGGGGATCCCGTGGCGGGTGGAGGGGGGCAGCATCGTCTTCGACACCGTCGATGAGGAGTCCTATGCGGCCTTCTCGCTGACCCCGGCTGGGAGCACCATGTCCGGCTCGTTCGGAGTCGTCAATTTCGATGAGGAAGGGGATGTTGAGATGCGGGGCACGATCTCGCTGACCAAGGTGGGCGAGTGACCCGATGAATCCGACCCTGCACCTGGGCGGTTGGGAGGTGTCCGCCTATGGGGCCTTCACCGTGCTGGCCCTTGTTGCCGGGTGTGGGCTGTTCGGGCTGGTGGCCGCCCGGCGGGGGATGGGCCCCCGGGTGACGGCGGCGACGGTTACGGCCGTCGGGCTGGGTGGGCTGATCGGCGCCCGGCTGTGGGCGGCGGCGACGGCAGCCGACCCCTTCTTCGGGAGTCTGGATGAGGTGGTGGAGCTCCGGTTCGGGAACATGGCCATCTTCGGCGGCCTGTTGGGGACGGCACTGGGTGGGCTGGCCGCTGCCCGGGTGGCCCGGGTGCCGGTGACCCTCCTGGCCGACGCCGCCGCTCCGGCCCTCGGGGTGGGGATTCTCCTGCTGCGCACCGGGTGCCTGCTGGCCGGGTGCTGCTTCGGGAAGGTCACCGGGCTGCCGTGGGGGATCACCTACCCGAGGGGGAGCCTGGCCCACGGGTACCAGGCCGCCCACTCGCCCCTGGTTCTGCTGATCGGGCCGCAGCCGGTGCACCCGTTGCCGATCTACGAGATGCTGGCCGGGGCCGCCCTGGCCGTGGTCGCTCTCGTCATCCTCAAGAGGGGCCGGAGGGATGGCATGGCGCTGGCGGTGGTGGTAGGGGGCTACGCCCTGGTCCGCCTGCTGATCGGGCCGCTGCGAGTGCCTGAGCCGGGGTCCACCCCGGGGTGGTTCGACCCGGCGGTCTTCGCCCTGGTGGCGCTGACCGCGGGCGTATGGCTGGCGGTGCCCAGGGTGAGAGCCTGGTGGGCAGCCCGGGCTTATCCGGCTTCGGCTTGAGGCGGTGGAGGCGATGGGCATTCCCTCCCCCGCGGGGGCGGGGGAGGGTTAGGGAGGGGGTTGTATCGCGGGAAGCCGGGGGAGATGCCCCCGGAAGGGCCGGAGGGGCAAAGGGCGCGACAGG
>CAZJRF010000059.1:0-11661 GCA_964548475.1 uncultured Acidimicrobiia bacterium | reverse complement strand
CTGGTCGGCCGGCGGCCCGGAGGGAGCAGCACCCTCGTGGGGCCGGTAGTCGACGTCGGTGCGGCGGCCCAGGTGGGTCACCTCGTCGTAGGACACGCCGGACAGGTAGGCGGCGACATCGGCCGAGGAGCCGATGCCCACGAAGACCATCTGCGAGTCGGCGCGCTCAACTACGAACCGCACGTCGAGCAGGTCCGACGGCCACCAGTCGGCCGGCTGCACGGAGATGTCCACTGCTCCGGAGGCCAGGGCGTGGCGGGGAGTTTCCAGTCGGTAATCGGGACTGGTCAGGAAGCCCTGGGCATCCCGCTGGGTGGCGTGGGCCCAGGTCAGGGCGCCGCCTCCCACCACCAGCGCGAACGCGATCAGAGCGATGATGACGCCGAAGATCAGTGCCGCAATCCTGCCGGGCCTCATGACTCTCCCTCCCTCGGGCGGCCTGCGGTCGAATGGTAAGCGAGCACGGCCCGGGGGTGTGACCCCCGGCCTCAGCGCGCAGTCGACACATCCTGGGTAACTAGATAAACTAGATCGAGTTGATTGTGAAAGGTGCCGCGTGCGCAGATTGATCGTCCTCCTGTTCGTGGGGATCGGCGCCCAGCTCGTGGACGGGTCGCTGGGAATGGCGTACGGCGTCACGTCCACCACCCTGCTGCTCTCGATGGGCCTTGGCCCCGCCATCGCCTCAGCTTCGGTGCACATGGCCGAGGTGGGCACGACGCTCGTCTCCGGCTTCGCCCACTGGAAGTTCGAGAACGTCGATTGGCGCACGGTGCGGCGCATGGGCATCCCCGGCGCCCTGGGAGCCTTCCTGGGGGCGGTGGCCCTGAGTTCTCTCTCCACGGAAGCCGCCAAGCCCTGGATGGCGGGGATCCTCCTGGCACTGGGCTGCTACATCCTGGTGCGCTTCAGCTTCGGACGGCCCCCTCGCCCGCGGGGCCGTCCCTACGTACGGGGCCGGTACCTGGCGGGGCTCGGCCTCTTCGCCGGGTTCGTCGATGCGTCGGGGGGCGGCGGCTGGGGCCCGGTGGCCACTCCCACTCTGATCGCCACCGGGAAGATGGAGCCCCGCAAGGTGATCGGCTCGGTCGACACCAGCGAGTTCATCGTCTCCGTGGCCGCCAGCGTCGGGTTCCTCGCCGGACTGGGTGCGGCGGCTATCGACTGGGCGGTGGTGGGGACGCTGCTGGCCGGGGGTGTGGTGGCTGCTCCGGTCGCCGCCTGGCTCGTGCGCCACATGAAGCCCCGGCTGCTGGGGTGTGCGGTGGGCGGTCTGATCATCCTGACCAATGTGCGCACGATCATGAACACCCTGGGGGCGCACGGCTCGGTGCGCACCGGTCTCTACGTAGGGCTGGCGCTGATCTGGGGAGTGGCCCTGGCGTACACCGTCGTGGTGCTGCGGCGCGAGCGTGCCGCCCGCCTGCAGATGGAGCAGTCGGTTGCTGCTGCGCTCGTCCCGGCCGAGCCTGCGTCCGAGTCCGGCTGAAGCGGCGACTCCACCGATCCCGGGGGAGCAGTCCATCGGAGCGGTCGCGCTCGACCGGGGGGGGGCTTCTCGAAGAGCTCGCCGGCCCGGGAGACTGCCCACCCGCCGGTCGATGACGGCCGGGGCGAGAGCCCCCGCATTGCGCCGACGGAGTTCCGGGCGACGGCCCGCCCTGTGGCGACCTGCCGCGCGAATCTGTGGGTATCGGTCGGTATCCTGCCCCGAGCAGTTGGATTGCCGTCTCAGTAGGCCCAGGGGGCCTGGCATGGTGAAGTTCATCCACACGGGCGACTGGCAGCTGGGGATGACCCGGCACTTCCTGGCCGGGGAGGCGCAGGAGCGCTTCGCCGAAGCCCGGCTGCAGGCGGTGCGCACTATTGCCCGAACGGCTTCCCAAGAGGGCTGCGACTTCGTGGTGGTCTGCGGCGACGTGTTCGAGTCGAACCAGGTGGACCGCCGGGTGGTCGCCCGTGCGCTGGATGCCCTGGGGGACTTCACCATGCCCGTCTACCTGCTGCCCGGCAACCACGATCCCTTCACCGCCGGCTCCGTCTACCGCTCCCCGGCCTTCACCGCCCACTGTCCGGCCAACGTGGTGGTGCTCGATGAGATCGGGTCCCGGCTCATCCCCGACCTGGGGGTGGAGCTGGTCGCCGCTCCCTGGGATAGCAAGTCGCCCCTGGAGGACTTGGCGGCCCGGGCCTGTGCCGGCCTGCAGGCCGACCCGGGGGTGCAGCGGGTGCTGGTGGCCCACGGGGCGGTCGATGCGCTCAGCCCCGATCCCAACGAACCCAGCCTGATCCGCCTGGCCGCCCTCGAGCAGGCCGTCGCCGACGGGCTGGTTCACTACGTGGCGCTCGGCGACCGCCACTCGGTGACCGACGTCGGCTCCACCGGCCGCGTCTGGTACGCGGGCGCCCCCCTGGCCACCGACTACGGCGAGGACGCGCCCAATCAGGTGCTGCTGGTCGAGATGGACGGTGACTCCCTCAAGGTGGAGCCTCGTCCCACCGGGCCCTGGCAGTTCCGGAGTGAGAGCTTCGACGTCAACCACCATTCGGAGGTCGAAGCGGTGGGGGAGTGGCTGGCCGCCCTCCCCGATAAGCCCTCCACGGTGGTCAAGCTCAGCTTCGTGGGCACGCTGAACCTGGCCGACAAGGCCCACCTCGACGAGATCCTCGAGCACCACTCTCTCCTCCTCGCCGCCCTCGAGGTCTGGGGCCGTCACACCGAGCTGGTGGTGCAGCCCGACGACGACGACCTGCGCGACCTGGGCCTGGTCGGCTTCGCCGCCGACGCCCTGGACGAGCTACGCGAGATGGCAGCCACCGCCGGACCAGAGGGAGCCACCGCCCAGGATGCCCTCAGCCTGCTGTACCGACTGGTCAAGGGGCCGGCATGAGGATCCGGCGTCTGATCCTGCGCAACTTCCGGGGAGTCGCTTTCCGTGAGCTCCATTTCCCTCCGGCGGGAGTCACCGTCGTCGAGGGGCCCAACGAGGTCGGCAAGTCGAGCCTGGCCGAGGCCGTCGACCTTCTGTTCGAGGAGCCCGACGGCTCCACCAAGCAGCGGGTGAAAGCGGTCAAGCCGGTGAACGCCGACGTGGGCGCCGAGGTGGAGGCCGAGATCACCGTGGGCCCCTATCACCTGGTCTATCGCAAGCGCTGGCACCGCCAGCCGGAGACCGTCCTGCAGGTGCTGGCTCCTCGGGCCGAGCACTTCACCGGCCGACGGGCCCACGACCGCATGAATGAGATCCTCGACGAGACCATCGACCGGGCGTTGTGGAAGGCGCTGCGCTATCAGCAAGGCATCGGTATCGCTCAGGCCGCTCTGGGCGATAGCCCGTCGCTCTCGGCCGCCCTCGACCTGGCTGCGACTGGGAAGGGTCTCGGTGATCAGGGCGAGGCCGAGGACCTGTGGTCGCGAGTGGGGGAGGAGCGCGATCGCTACTTCACCCCGACCGGCCGGCCCAACGCCGCCCGTACCCGCCTTGATGAGCAGGTGGCCAAGGCCGAAGAGGAGGCCGCCCATCTTGCCCGAGCACTGGCGGAGATGGAGGGGGCGGCGGAGGATCACCGCCGCCTGCGGCAGGAGCTCGCCCGGCTGTCCGGCCGGCTGGCCGAGCAGGAGAAGGTCGTTGCCGCCCGAAGCGCCCAATGGAGCGCGCTGCAGACGCAGAGCCGGGAGGTGGAGCGGCTCGCCGCCGAAGCCGAGCGAGCCGCCCACCTGGCCGAGCGGACGGCCTCCGTCCATCAGCAGCGGTGCGAGCTGGTCGAGCAGCTGCGGGCCGAGCGGGAGGCGCTGGCCGGGTTGGTCGAGGAGGGCGAGAGCGAAGCCCCCAGCCGTGAGGCAGCGGCGGCTACGGTGAGCCGGGCGCAGGTGGCACGCGAGGAAGCCCGGCAGGCTCATCGTTCCGCCGAGCAAGCCGCCGAGCTGGCCGCTGCCGACTTTGAATACTTCCGCGAGCTGTTCAACCTCGAGATGCTTGCCGAGCGGCAGCAGCGGGTGCTGCAGGCCGAGCGGGAGCAGGGGGAGGCGCTTGCCTTCCTGGATGCCTGCCCCATCGACGCGGCCCGGCTCGAGGAGATCGAGCAGGCTTACCTGGCGGCGGCGACCGCCCGGGCCGGTCTCAATGCCGAGAGCGCCTCGGTGCTAGTGGAGGCCCTGGCGCCGACCGAGTTGGAAGTGGACGGACGGGGGAGGTCGCTGGCCGCTGGTGAGGAAGTAGAGGAGCCGGTGGCCGGCAGCCTGCAGGTGGTTCTCCCGGGCCGGGTGCGGATCACGGTGACCGGCGGGGCGCGGACCCGGGAGGCCGAGCAGCAGGTGGCCGCCGTCCAGGAGCGGCTGCAGGTCCTCTACTCCGGCGCGGGCGTCTCGGGTGACGATGCTCTGGCCGCGGCCCGCGATCTGGAACGCCGCCGCCGGGCGGCAGAGGCGACCGCCCGCCGGGCCGCCCAGGCCCTGCAGGAGAACCTGCGCGACCTGACCCCCCAGGGCCTGGCCGGCATGATCGATCGGGCACGCGAGCGCACCGAGGCCCACCGGGAGCGGCGCCCGGCCGAGCTCCCTTTGCCCGCCGGCCGCGACGAGGCTCAGGCCGCGAGCGAGGAGGCGGCTGCCCGCCTGCGCCTGGCCAAGGAGACGTTGGAGCAGCGGGAACGGGAGATCGAACTGGCCGAGCGGGCGCTGCGCGAGGTGCAGGCGACCGGCTTGGAGCGCACCATCCGTGCCCAGACCATCGAGGAGAAAGTGACGGTTATCGAGAAGCAGTTGGCCGTGGAGAGGGAGGCGGTCGGCGACGAGGAGCTGGCTGCCGCCCGGGCCGAGGCCCGGCAAAGCGCCGATGCGGCCGCCGCCGCCCACCGGGCCGCTGCTGAGGGCCTGCAGGCGCAGAACCCGGCTGAGGCCGAAGCGCTCCTCGAGAATGCTCGCGGCGTGCTGGAGCGCATGAAGGAGGCCGGCCGGGCGGCCGAGCTGGAGATGGCGGGGCTGACGAGCCGCCTCGAATCCCAGGGCGAGGCCGGCCTGCACGATCGGCTCAATGCGGCGCAGAGCACCCTGGCCGGGCTGCAGAGGGAGAAGGAACACACCGATCGCCGGGCCGAGGCCGCCGACCTGCTCTGCCGGACGCTGGGTGAGCATCGCGACGCCGCCAAGCGGTCCTACGTGGCCCCCTTCCGCGAGCAGCTGGAGCGCTTCGGCAGCCTCGTCTTCGAAGGGCAGCTGTCGATAGAGCTCGACCACGAGGACCTGCGGGTGGTGAGCCGCACCCTGGACGGGGTCACCGTCCCCTGGGAATCGCTCTCCATGGGGGCCCGTGAGCAGTTGAGCTTGCTGGCCCGCCTGGCTGGGTCGGTGCTGGTGAGCAGAGCCGAGGCCGGGCACGGGGGAGTGCCGGTCATTGTCGACGACGCCCTTGGCAGCTCCGACCCGGCCCGGCTGGAGCGGCTGGGGGCAGTCTTGAGCCTGGCAGGCCGGCAGGGCCAGGTGATCGTGCTGACCTGCACCCCCGACCGCTACCGCCACGTCGGCTCGGCCACGGTGATCCGGCTGGGAGCTGGGGAGGGTGAGGCCGGGGAGCCGGTGCCAACGGACCGGCCGGCGCTTGAAGCGGCTGCCTCCTCGCGGCCGGAGGCCGGCCCGGAGGAGCCTCCCGCCGAGGAAGTCTCGTGGGGGGAGACGGTCGTGGAGTGCCTGCAGACGGCGGGATCCGCCCTGGGCAGAGCCGAGATCATCGCCCGTACCGGCCTGCTCGAAGGGCGCTGGCAGCCGACGATCAACTCACTGCTGGCATCGGGGCAGGTAGTGCGGGAGGGCGAGAGGCGGGGGGCCCGCTACCGGGTGACCGAGGGGTAGCCGGCCGCGTCGGTCACGGTCCGGTCTGGTCGAAGGCTCCGGGATCGGCGAAGTAGTCCCGCAGCACCTCCGCCAGGCGGCCTAGCTGCCATCCATCCACGTAGCGGTGGTCGATGACGAAGCTCAGCTCGAAGGCCGGCCGGGCCTGCACCAGCCCGTCCACTACCAGCGCCCGCTCGTACACCCGGCCCACCAGCACCCCGAGGGGAACCCTGGTCAGCGGGGAGAGCAAGGGGAAGCCGTGGTCCAGGCCCAGCATGCCCACCGAGGTCACCAGGGCGCTGCCGAATCCCCCGGCCCGCAGGCCGTACTCAGGGAAGCCGAAGCGGGTCAGGTCCACTCCGCGTTCGCTGCTCAGCCAGGAGAAGAAGCGCAGCCCGACCCGCAACATCGCCAGGGGCAAGTGGTCGACGACCCATCCAGTCCGACGCAGCCGGTCGGCGCCGGAACGACGCAGGCTTCCGGCCCTTTCCTCGATCTCCGACGCGATGTCGGGCACTGTCTTGGCAGAAGCATCCTCGATGGTCACCGCCGCCTGCTGACGGCCCTCGTCGAAGGCGACCACCAGGCTGATGTCCACGCCTCCCCGGGGCAGCAGGCGGCGGCCCCGGCGCCGCACGTTGACCGCCGGGTTGGCCGCAACGGCACAGGCAACTGCCTTCACCGCCAAGTGGGTAAGAGTGATCCGCCCGGGGTCGCGGGCCCGTGCCTCCTCGATGTAGGCCAGGGCGGGGCCGGCATCCAGCACCAGGTGCCCGCGCATGGAGGGGTCGGCTGGCGGCGTGCGCCAGGTGGCAAAGGCCACCCGTCGCCAGCCGGTCAGTCGCTCACTGCCCGTCTTCGACATGCCCTTCTCCTGTGCGGGTCAACCGTAGCTGCCCGGGTGGTATGGACGTGCTCCGCGGCCTGCATTGTGATAACAGCAGCGAGGAGGATGATCGTGAGCGACCAGGATTCCGATATCGAACCGACGCCGGATGAGACGGATTGGGGCGTTGAGGACGCGACCGCTCGCGTTGAGGAGAAGACCGCTCGCGTCGAGGAACCGGCGCAGCCCACCGCCCCTCGTCCCCGAGCAGGAGGCGACCCGGGTGGAAGTGCATCGGGTCCTTGTGGGCACCGGTCTCTTCTGGGGACTGGTGCTGGCCACGCTGCTGACGGTGATCGTGATCATCCCCGCCGCCCAGAACATCCAGCGGGTCACCCTCAAGTTCCTGACCTTCGAGGGCGGTGCCCCGCTCATAGCCGTGTTGCTGGCCTCGTTGCTGGTCGGGGTCGTCCTCGATGAGATCGTCGGCTGGGCCTGTCGGGCCCGTCGGCGCCGCATCCTCACCGAGAAGGAAGAGTTGAAGCGCCGGCGGGCGGCTCAGGAGAGAGCGGAGGAGTAGGCCGGGCAGCCTCGCCTGGCCCGGATGGAAGCAGTCCATCGGAGGTCTTTCTCCGACCGACGCCCGGGTGAGGGCGCAGGGCCCGTCACCGGTGCCGCCGGTACACGACCATCCACGGACTGCCGAACCGCTCCCGCTCGGAGCGCGTAGGCCGGCGTAGAAAACGGCTCTCCTCGGGCTTCCAGCCCCGGGGGGCCGGCTCGAGCAGGCCCGGCTCCTTGCGCCGCAAGTAGCCGCTCAGCCGGTTGCCCAGGTAGGTGAGGACCGAGTAGCGAGTTCCCGACCAGTACAGCCCGTAGCGTTCGGTTGGCTCATCCCAGCGCGCCGGGTACTCGGCGGCGAAGCGGTCGGCGAAGTCCAGCACGGTGAAGCCACCCGGCATCGACCCGATCACTGCTTCCAGCTCGTCGTCGGGGATCAGTGGCATCCGGTTCCCCCCGGTCGCCTGTGCCGAGTCTACGGAGGCCCGCCGATGGAGACCCGGGGCACCCCGGGCGGTCAGACGGCCGCCAGCTGAGCCCGCAGGCGCCGGGTGGTGATCACCACCACGGCCGCCAGCAGGGCCGCCATCCCCAGGCCGATGACGAGCTCCACCCACACCGCCCCCAGTTCCGCCTGGTTGATGGTCACTTCATACACGGGGTTGATCACCCAGTAGGTGGGAAAGAGCTTGGCGATCCACTGTGGCCAGTTGGGGAAGAGGTAGAAGACGGTGGGGCCCAGCAGCAGGAAGCCGGTCCCCTTGATCAGGGTGAAGACCCCGGTGATGTTCTTCGAAACGGTCCCGTAGAGCAGCCCCAACTGCACCAGCATGAGGCCGGCCACTGCCAGCACCGCCAACAGGGGCAGCGGCCGGGCGGTCAGCGCCCGGTTGATCCACAGGGTGACGACGGTCATGGCCACCGCCAGCCCGAAGCCGAGGATCCCCTTGGCGACCACCACCTCCCCCAGCCGCACGGGAGTGACCGCCAGGGCGGAGAGGGTCCGCTTCTCTCGCTCATCGGCCAGCATGAAGGCGGGCAGGAACACCGCGGCGACCACCAGGGCGTAGCCGGCGATGAACGGGACCAACCGCACCGTCATCGGCAGGGGCTCCTCACCCAGGGCGACCACTTCGACGTTCACCGGCGGCGTCCGGCCCTCCGCCTGCCGGACCAGGTCGAGGGTGGTGACGGCCAGGATGATGCGGGTGGAGGCCAGGCTGCGGCCGCCGACGTAGAACTCGAGGATGGGCCGTTCCCCCGCCTGCAGGGCGGCGTCGAAGCCTTCCGCCAGCACCAGCCCGGCGTCGAGGTCGTCGGCCTCCACCTTCTGCTTCAGCGTCTCCACCGCATCGAGCAGCACCACCTCGATGCCTTCCACGTCCTGGGCGGCACCGGTGACCGCGGAAGTTCCCTCGTCGACGATCCCCAGGCGGGGGGCGGGGTCGAAGAGGCTGCCGAAGGCCACCTGCAGGACCAGGGTGATCAACAGAGGCAGAAGCAGCACCCAGAGGAGCAGCGGCGAGCGAGGGCCCAGCCGGATGTCCTTTCGGAGCAGTATGAGCACACGGTCCAAGCTCATAGCGACTGCACTTTCCGGCGTAGCACCAGCCAGCCGGCGGCAAAGAGTGCCGCGCACCAGGCCGCCAACAGGCCCAACTGGGGCAGGGTCTCCGCCCAGCCGGCACCGTGCAACTGCACGTCGACCAAACTCCGAACCAGCGGGTAGGAGGGAAGGGCCCGGATCCAGGCGGAGGCCGTGCCGGGGAAGAGGGCGGCCATCGCCGGGATCAGCAGCGGCACCACGCAGAGCATCCCCCAGAAGAGGGTGGACATGAAGTCGCGCCCCGCCGAGCCGGCCAGCATGGCAGTGCCGGCCACCATCACCGAGCCCAGCAGCAGCAGGCTGATGATGAGGCCCGGATGGGGCCATAGCGAGTTGATGGCGGCCAGCACGATTACTACCTGCACGAGCCCGCTCAGCGCCCCGGCGATGCCCTTGGCGGCGAGCACGTCACTCACCCGGGCCGGGGTGACCAGCACCGCCAGCACGGTGCGCTCCTGGATCTCCTTGGCGATCAGGGCCGCCATGGCGAACAACTCCATCATCAAGACCATGAAGACGAAGACGGGGCGCAAGCCCTCGCGGGGCGTCTCCTGGCTTCCCGCGCGGTCTTCGCCGAGCACCACGAACAGTTGGGCGGGCAGCTCTACCGGCAGAGGACGGCCCGCCGCCTGGAAGGCCAGTTCCCGCACCAGCCCGGCCATGGCCGTGCGGATCTCGGCGGGGACGCTCCCCTCCACGTAGACGGTTACCTCGGTGCTCTCGCCGGCGGCGGCGGCCGTCAAGAACCCGATGGGGAAGGCGATCCCGATGGCGACGTCGGCCCCCTCGGCTTCCGGCGGCACGGACTCGTCGGAGCCCCGGTCGCGCACCACCGTACCCTCCCCGGTCCACCAGGCTTCGGCCTCGCCGGCCACCACCCGACGGAGGTCGTCGGCCGAGGGGAAAGGCATCACCACCAGGCCCCCCTCCGCCGCGGCCGGGCCCAGACTCCCCACCGGGTCGTCGAGGCCGGAGACCCCGAGCAGGAGCGACTCGTCCACCTCATCGGGCAGCACCCAGAAGAGGGTGGTCACCATTACCAGCACCAGGATGGTGAGGAGGATCCAGAGGCGATCGCGGCTGTACTCGACCAGGTCCTTGCGGACGATGGCCCAGACGATGGCCGCGCGCGAGACCGGCTGGCTCATCCGCCCAGACCCCTGCCCGTCATCTCGATGAAGATGCTCTCCAGGGTGGCCTCTTCGGTGTGGATGGTCATCAAGCCCGGGGAGCGGAGCGCATCGGCCAGCCGCTCGCCGGCGTCGGCCGCGTCCAGAAGCACCGACTGCTCATCCACCTCCTCCCCCCGGCGCAGCCGTACCTTCACCGCCCGCCGCCCGTGCTGCAGCTTCAGGCTCTCGGGGGTGTCCACGGCGTGGAGGCGCCCCTCGTTGATGAACGCCACCCGGTCGGAGAGGTCGTCGGCTTCGAACATGTCGTGGGTGGTGAGCAGCACCGCCGCCCCCCGGGCCGCCTCTTCCTTGATGAGGGTGCGGATGGCCCGTGAGGACACCGGGTCCAGGCCGTCGGTGGGCTCGTCGAGGAACAGCACCCGGGGGGTGTTGACCAGAGCCCGGGCCATCATCAGGCGCTGACGCATGCCCTTGGAGTACTTGGCGACCGGGTCCCGGGCCCGGTCGGCCAGGCCCACCTTGTGGAGCAGGCCGTCCACGTCGGCGCCGGGCATGCCGAACAGCCGGGCGAAGAAGCGCAGGTTCTCCCGCCCCGACATCAGCTCGTAGAGGTTCTTCTCCTCGAAGCAGACCCCGATCTGAGCCTGCAGCGCGGGGTCGTCCGCGGCCACGTCGATGCCGAGCACCTGGGCCCGGCCCTGCTTGAGGGGCAGTTGCCCGGTGAGGATCTTGATGGTGGTGGACTTGCCCGCCCCGTTGGGTCCCAGGAAGCCGAGGATCTCGCCGGGGGCTACCTCGAAGCTGATGCCCCGCAGGGCCTCGACCTGCCCGTAGGAGAAACGGACGTCCTGCACCCGGATGGCGGCTTCGGTCACCTCTCCTCCTGCCGGTCGTCCAACCTTTCGACACTACTCCATGCCCCCATCGGGCGCATAGGGACACGACCCCCGCCTTAGGCGACCCGTCTACCGAACTTGGCAGAAGTCCCCGGAGGCCGCCGGAGCGCCGGTGGGTCAGGAAGAGGGGAGCAGCGAAAACAGGTTCAGCTCGTACTCCTCGTAGGCGTTGACCTTGCCGAGCCGGCTCTGGGTGGCGCTGGTGCTCTCGACCGTCTGACGCACGATCAGGTGGGTGCCGGCAAGGGTCCAGGCGTCGATGGTGCGGGTCATTACCGTCCCCCCGCTGCCGGTGCTGGTCGCCCGGACGTGCAGCGTCTCCACCTGCTCGCCGTCCACCGTGAGGGTCTCGTACCCGATTGTCTCGTAGCGGAGGGTGTCCTCGGCGGCCTCCGCGTTGCCGCTGGCCGCGCGGAGGCAGGTGCCGGTGCCTGCCTCGCCGGGACTACCCCGGGTGGGCACCGGCGGCGAGCACGTCCACACATCGAGGTTGCCGATCTGGAACCATTCGTTGTAGGTGCGGCGGGTGGCCAGGCTGCCATCGGCGCAGAAGTCCCACTCCTCCCACCGTTCTTCCAGGGCCTGCCAGCGCACCAGCGCGCCGCATCCTCCCGGCTGGATGGTCATGTAGGTCTCGGCCGGGTAGTCGTGGCGGCCGCCGGCCAGCGCATCGGTCGTCTGGTAGCCGGTGGTGACGTAGCGGTACAACCCGTAGTCACCCGGTTGGCCGGCCCCGGTGATGAGGGTGGCTCCTACGTCCCCGCTCTCCACGGGGGTGGCGGTGTCCCGGAAGACGACGAAGTAGAGGA
>CAZJRF010000058.1:0-11794 GCA_964548475.1 uncultured Acidimicrobiia bacterium | reverse complement strand
CACCGACCCCCCGGTCACAAACCCCGGCGGCGAATCAATGATCCCCATCACCGCCTGCGCCCCCACGCTCTTGCCCGACCCCGATTCGCCCACGATGGCCAGGGTCTCCTTCTCACGCACGGCATAAGACAGGCCGTTCACCGCCCGCACCACCCCCGCATCAATCCGAAACTCCACCCGCAGATCCTCCACCACCAGCAACGGGGCAGTCGGATCGACGGGCCGCCCCCCCACCACATCTCGGATCAGAGTTGTAACCATCAGCGCAACCTCGGGTCCAGCGCATCCCGCAGCGCATCCCCCATCAGAATGAACGAGAACACCGTCACCGACAGGAACAGGCCCGGGAACAACAGCAGATGCGGAGCCTGCAAGATGCGCAGCTGCGCCACGCTAATCATCAGCCCCCACGAGATCGCCGGCAACTGCAGTCCCACCCCCAGGAACGACAACGCTGCCTCCGCCGCGATGATCACCCCCACCGTGATCGTCGCATAGACGATCACCGGGGCCATCGAATTCGGCAGCACATGCCGGCGGATGATCCGGAAATTCGACGCCCCCAGCGCCCGCGCCGCATCCACATAATCCGTCTCCTTCACCGACAACACCGCCGAACGCACCAGCCGCAACATCGTCGGCCACCCCAACACAATCAGCACCAGACTCACCTGGAACACCCCCCGGGTGGTGAAGAGAGAACGGAGGATCACGATCCCCCCCAGGATCGTCGGGATCGCAAACCAGATGTCCGTGATCCGGGCGATGATGCTGTCCACGAACCCCCCGTAGAAGCCGGCGATCGACCCGAGCACCACGGCGATGGAGGTGGCGACCACCGTCACCAGGATGCCGATGGTGATCGACACCCGCGCCCCGTAGATCGTCCGGGCGTAGTAGTCGCAACCCTGCAAATCCGTCCCAAACCAATGCTCCCCACTCGGCGTCAACAGCGAGTCCTGCAACGGGCAATTGCGCGGGTCGGCGTTGGTGAACAGCGACGGCCAGGCGGCCATGGTGATCATGATCACGATGAGGACGGCCGAGATGACGAAGATCGGCCGCCGCCGCAGCAGCCGCCAGGCATCAGCCCAAAGGCTGGCCTCCCGCCCGGTGGGCTGCCCCGCCAGCTCTGCCTCGACGACGACTGCCTCCGGCTCCGTTCCGGCGGCCGCCCCGGCCTCGCCGTTGACGACACGGGGGCGCGGGTCGTCATTCATAGCGGATCCTGGGGTCGAGGACGGCGTAGAGGATATCCACCAGCAGATTGGCCACCATGAAGACCACCACCAGGAAGGTCACGACCCCCACCACCACCGTCCCCTCCTGCCGCTGCACCCCCTCGAACACCGCCCGGCCCAGCCCCGGAATGTTGAAGATCGTCTCGGTGATGATCGCCCCCCCCATCAACGCCCCCAGATCGATGGCCAGGTAAGTCACCACCGGGATCAGCGAGTTGCGCAGGGTGTGGATCCCCACCACCCGCCGCCGGGTCAGGCCCTTGGCCGTCGCCGTGCGCACATAGTCGGCCCGCAAGTTCTCCACCAGACTGGTCCGGGTCAACCGGGCGATGTAAGCCAGCGACACCGATCCCAACACCATCGCCGGCAACAGGTAGCTGTACCAGCCCTGCTGGACCCCGGAGACCGGGAACCACCGTAACTTGGCCCCCAGGACCAGCTGGGCCAGGAAGCCGAGCACGAAGATGGGGATGGCGATCACCACCAGCGTGGACACCAGGACCAGGTTGTCCATGAACCCGTTCTTGCGCACCCCGGCCAGGATCCCGGCGCCGATCCCGATCACCAGCTCGATCCCGAAAGCGAGGATGGCTAGTCGGGCGGTGATGGGCAGGCGCTGGGTCAAGAGCTCGCGTACGGGCCGTCCGCGGAAGTCCTCACCGAAGTCGCCCTGGACGAGCCCACCTACGTACTTGCCGTACTGGACGATCAGCGGGTCGTCTAGGTGGTAGCGGTCCCGGAGCGCGGTGCGCACCGATTCGGCCATCTGCCGTTCCCCGGCCAGGGCGCGGATCGGGTCGCCGGGGATCGCCCACACCATCACGAAGATGAGCAACGTCGCCCCGAAGAACACCGGGATGAACTGCAGCACCCTGCGGATGAGGTAACGACCCAAGGGCCCTGGCCTCCAGTCGCGCCGGGGCGATACTCTAATCGCTCCTCTGGCCGGTTCCGCAACTCGCGACCACCACCGCCTTCAACGCCCCCCAACGAGGGGAGGGGCGGCCGACGGCCGCCCCTCCCATTCGATGCCGTCTTGCCTACTGGCAGGACTCGGCTTCGGGGTTGATGTCGCAGTAGCCCATGATAGTGGCGTAGAAGCTGTTGTTCTGCTGGCCGTTGGCCCCCAGAGCGCCGTAGTTCCAGGCGTTCACGAAGGATGCCGCCGTGACCGGCTCACCGTTGTGGAAGGTCATGCCGGGCCTCAGCGTGACCGTCCAGGTCACGCCGCCGTCGTCCGTGGTGATCGACTCGGCCGACACGAAGTACTGCTCGCCCGTGACCCCATCGAAGTTGATCAGCGGCGCGAACAGGGCCCGCAGCACCGCCACGCCCTCCGACTCGTTGGTGGTGGTGGGCGCCAGGTGCTCCGGTTCCGTGATGTAGGTCGACGCCGAACCGTCGGCGGCCGTCAGCCTGGTGTAGTCCAAGTCGCCGAACGCATCCTCGACCACGTTGTCCACGCTCTCGTTCCACACGTACTGGGCTTTGGTGTAGAACATCGGGGTGGCCTGCACGTCGTTGCACAGCAAGTCTTCGGCCTGCTGGTAGAACGGGATGGCGTCGCCCAGACTCCCACTGGCGCCGAACGCCGCCACACCCTCAGCCAGCAACGCGTCGAACTCCGGGTTGTTGTAGTTCACGTTGTTCGATCCGGTTGGCGGGGTGTTGTAGGAGGCGAACAGCGGATCCAGGAAGTTGAAGGGGGACGGGTAGTCCATGCCCCACCCGAGCCGGAACGGCCCGGTCACTTCCCTGGCATCCAGCTTGGGCAGGTATTCCGAGAACTCGAGGGTCTCGAAGGCCACGGTCGCCGGATCGATGCCGAGGTTCTGGTTCCACATGTTGACCACGGCTTCCATCCAGTTCTCGTGCCCGCCGCCCGAGTTGAACCACAGGGTGATCGTTTCGGGCTTCTCGGTCAGCGAGTCCCAGAGGGCCCTTGCCTCTTCCGGCTTGAAGGTCCAGTAGTCGCAGACGTAATCGCGCGACCCTGCCAGGTTGGCCGGGATGAACGAGTAGGCCGGGTCCCGGAAGCCTTGGAAGATCGTCTCGGTGATGAGTTCCTTGTCGATGGCCATCGACAAGGCGCGGCGCACGTCGGCCGTGAGCTCGGGCACATAGCTGGGGAACCCCAGGTAGTTCAGCGAGGTGGTGTAGACCTCAGCCCAGCCATCCGGAAAGTCGGTCTGGAACGTCGAAAGGAACGAGTCCGGCACCGTGTCGCAGATGTCGAGGTTGCCGGCCAGTGCTTCCTGGTAGGCGGTCTCCATCGTGCCGAAGACTTGGAACTGCAGAGAATCTACCTGGGCTCGGCGTGGGCCGGCGTAGTCCGGGAAGGCCACCGTGTTGATGGCGACGTCGTGCTCCCACACCCCGTCCATCATGAACGGGCCGTTCCCGATGGGCGCCTCTTCGAAGGCCGCGGGGTCATCGTAGAAGGCCGAGGGCAGCGGGAAGTAGGCGACGTAGGCCAGCCGCAGCGGGAACTCCGGGTCTGCGGCCTGCAGTTCGATCTCGAACGTCAGGTCGTCAATGATCCGCAGGCCCGACAGCGTCGTAACCGGACCGCCCTCGGTGGTGGTTGTCGTTTCCCCCGGGACCGTGGTCGTGGTCTCGCCCGCGGAAGTGCTAGTTGCCTCAGTCGTTGTCGTGGCCGGCGCTGCCGTGGTGGTCGTCTCCTCCGCCTCATCGCCGCACGCGGCGAAGACCATGGCGAAGACCACCAGCAGCGCAAACCACGTCAGTCGACGTGGAAGGTGTTTCAAGTGTCCCTCCTCAGTTGCTCATGAGAGAGCCCGCCCCGGCCGGCCTCTGATGAAACCGGCGGGCCCGCCGACAGCCGCCCGCGGTCGGTGGAGTGCGTTGCACACCACCACCGCCGGCCGACGTGTCAGGCAAGTCGAATGAGCCCTCTTGGTCGTGGGCCGACGCGAACGCCGGCCAAGCCATGAGTATGAACCCGGTGGACCGGATTGGCAAGTCATCCCCCCTACGTAGAGTGGCCGGGCCACCTGCACTGAGTCGCCGGCGCCCCGCCGCAGCTATGCCGCACCCGCTCCGGCCGCTCAGCGCTTGGGCTGCGCCTGGTCAGCCACCGCCCGGGCGGCGGCGGCTGCTTTCTCCGGGTCGCCCAGGTAGTAGCGGTTCACGGCGGCCAGGTCGCCGTCCAGTTCGTACACCAGGGGAATGCCGGTGGGGATGTTCAGGGCGGGGATCTCCTCGTCGGAGATGCCGTCCAGGTGCTTCACCAGGGCTCGCAGGCTGTTGCCGTGGGCAGAGACGAGCACCCGCCTGCCTTCCCGCATGGCCGGCACCAGGAAGTCGTGCCAGAAGGGCAGCATCCGGGCCACCACATCCTTGAGGCTCTCGGCGGCCGGCAGGAGGTCGGGAGTCAAGTCGCGGTAGCACGGGTCGAAGCGGGGGTGGCGCGGGTCCTGGTCCTCGAGTGCGGGCGGCGGCACGTCGTACGAACGGCGCCAGATCTGTACCTGCTTGGCCCCGTGCCGGGCGGCGGTCTCCACCTTGCTGAGACCCTGGAGCGCCCCGTAATGCCGCTCGTTGAGCCGCCAGTGACGCACCACCGGCAGCCAGAGCCGGTCCATGGCCTCCAGGGTCAAATCGAGGGTGAGGATGGCCCGCTTCAGGTAAGAGGTGAAGCTGAGGTCGAAGTCGTACCCCTCCTTCGCCAGCAGGCGGCCCGCCGCCCGCGCCTCTCGCTTGCCCCGGGCGCTCAAGCCGACGTCGGTCCACCCGGTGAAACGGCCCTCCAGGTTCCACTGGCTCTCACCGTGGCGCAGCAGCACCAGCCTCGTGACCATCGTCCCTCTCCGGTTTCTGCTCACCCGACCGTAGCCGCTCGACACCGGCCGGGCCACCGAACAGCCTTTCCCTCCTACGCCCAATAACGGACGATCGCCGCGAACTTGTCGGGATCCAGCGAGGCGCCCCCGACCAGGGCCCCGTCGATGTCGCGCTTGGCCATCAGCCCGGCGACGTTCCCCGGGGTCACCGAGCCGCCGTACAGGATACGGACCTGCTCGGCCGTCTCGGCGCCCCAGCCGTCCCCGACCAGCCGTCGCAGGTACCCGATGGCCTCGGCCGCCTGCTCGTCGCTGGCGGTGCGCCCGGTGCCGATGGCCCAGACCGGCTCGTAGGCCACCACCAGCCCGCGCACGGTGGCGGCGTCGAGGCGCTGCAGCGCGGCCTTCAACTGCGTGCCGATGATCTCGTCGGTAGCCTCCTGCTCCCGCTGCTCCAGGGTCTCCCCCACCGCGACGATGGGGGTCATGCCCTGGGCAAGCACCGCCCGCAGCTTCCGGGCCACCGTGGGGTCGTCCTCCCCGAACAGGTGGCGCCGCTCGGAGTGGCCCACCACCACCCACTTGACCCCGAGGCGGGCCAGCATCGGCGCCGAGATCTCCCCGGTGAAGGCCCCCTCGGACTCCCAGTGCACGTTCTGCGCCCCCAGTTGGATTCGCAGGTGGTCGGTCTCGATCACCAGCTGCACGGAGCGCAGGGCGGTGAACGGGGGGCAGACCACGATGTCGACCCGGTCGTAGTCGCGCCGGTCCAGCCGGTAGCTCAGCTTCTGGACCATCTGGATGGCCTCCAGATGGTTGGCATTCATCTTCCAGTTGCCGGCGATCAGGTCCTTACGAGCCATCGGCCCACCTCCGCAACACTTCGATGCCGGGCAGGGTGCCCGCCTCCAGCAATTCCAGGCCGGCCCCGCCCCCGGTGGATAGGTGGGAGACCGACGCGTCGAGATCAAACGACCGCAGGGCGGCCACCGTGTCGCCTCCCCCGGCCACGGTGTAAGCCTCGCTGGCGCCTACCGCCTGCGCCACCGCCCGGGTTCCCCCGGCGAAGGCCGGCCAGTCACTGACCCCCATGGGACCGTTCCAGAAGAGGGTGTCGCAGCCGGCGATGACGCCTGAGAAGCGGGCGATGGTCTCCGGGCCGATGTCCAGGCCCATGGTGCCGCGAGGAATGTCGGCGGCCGGGACCACCCGGTGGGCCGCATCCGGAGCAAAGCGGTCGGCAGCCACCAGGTCGAGCGGCAGGGTCACCCGCCTTCCGTGCTCCGAATCGAGCACGGAGCGCACCTCGTCCACCATGTCGGCCTCCACCTTGGAATCCCCCACCCCGTAACCCTCGGCGGCCAGCAGGGTGAAGCACATCGCCCCCCCGACCAGCATGACGTCCACCTTGGGAAGCAGCGCCCGGATCACTCCCAGTTTGTCGGAGACCTTGGCCCCGCCCAGCACGACGACGTAGGGGCGGTCGGGCTCATGCAGCAAGCGGTCGAACGCGCTGATCTCTGCGGCCAGTAGGCGACCCGCCGCCGCCGGCAGCCGCTCGGCCACCCCCACCGTGGAGGAGTGCGCCCGATGGGCGGACCCGAAGGCGTCGAGCACGAAAAGGTCGGCCAGTCCGGCCAGGGCGTCGGAGAGAGCCGGGTCGTTCCTGGTCTCCCCCGCCTCGAAGCGAGTGTTCTCGAGGACGATGACCTCCCCGGAGGCCGCCGTCACCACCGCGGCACGCGCTCCCTCTCCGGCCACGTCGGCCGCGCAGCGCACCGGGAAGCCGCCCAGCTCGCCCAGTCGGACGGCGACCGGGGCCATGGAGAACTCCGGGTCGATCCCTTTGGGGCGGCCCAGGTGGCTGCAAACCACCACCCGGGCTCCCCGGGCGCGCAACTCCTCGATGGTGCTGAGGCTGGCGATGATGCGGAAGTCGTCGCCCACCTTCCCCTCGGCCAAAGGCACGTTGAGGTCGGCCCGCACCAGCACGGTGCGCCCGGCCACCTCCAGGTCTTCGATGCTGAGAAACGAGCTCACTGCCTCCTCCCAACCTCGGCCCGGGTCACGCTAGCCGCCGCAGCACCGCGCCCAGACGGGCCGGGTCGTGCTGCGGCCAGGCGGACGACGGGTCGGCCAGGCCGCCCGTTTCCAGCCGCGGCCCCAGGGACTCGATCTGGTTGCGGTCGGCCTCCACCCGGGTGACCTCATCCGGCACCCGGAACGGCGCGTCGTTGGCCACCACCACATCCGGTGGACGCAGACCGGTCACCGCGCAGAGCGACCGCAGGTGGTCGGCGGCGTCCATGCCCAGCGTCTCCCCATCCTGCGTCGTCAGGTTGCAGACATAGACCACTCGCCCCGGCCCCCGGCTCACGGCCTGGGCAATGCCGGGGACGGCGAGCACGGCCGCCAGCGAGGTGAACAGGCTCCCCGGTCCGATCACGACCTGGTCGGCCGACTCCAGCGCCTCCACAGCAGAAGGCGAGGCTGGGGCATCAGAGGGCAACACTGCCAACTCGGTGAGCGGGCCGCGGGCCCGGGCCACCGCCACCTGCCCCCGGATTTCCACGCCGGCCACGACCGCTTGCAGGGTCAGGGGCAGCGGGGAAGCCGGCACCACTCGCCCTCGCGCCCCCAGCAGCCGACCCAGGACGGCCAGGGCGCCCTCCAGGCCCCCTTCCCCGGCTGCCAGCCCGGCCAGCACCAGGTTCCCCAGCGAGTGCCCGGATACATCTCCCGCATTGAACCGATGGCAGATGAGGTCGCGCCACGGGGATGGGTCGGGGCTCAGGGCGAGGAGCGCCCGGCGGCAGTCGCCCGGGGGCGGCATCCCCAGCGCCGGGGCCAGGCGCCCGGACGAGCCTCCATCGTCGGCCACATTGACCACGGCCGTGATCCGGCCGGCGTAGGACTGCACCGCGGCCAGTGCCTGGGCGAGCCCGTGACCTCCTCCCAGGGCCACCACCCGGCAGGCGTCCTCGTCCGACTCCATCTCTTCGAGGAGCGGCTCCGCCAGCAGGTCCATGCTCCTCATCGCTCCAGGTCCCGGTGGCGGATGGAGGCGTCGACGTCACGCTCGGCCAGCCAGCAGCCCAGCTCCTCGGCCACCAGCACCGAGCGGTGGCGGCCCCCGGTGCAGCCGATGCCGATGGTCAGGTAGGACTTCCCCTCCGCCTCGTAACGGGGCAGCAAGAACTCCAGCAGGGACTGGGTCCGCTCCAGGAACTCGCCCGTGTCGGGGTGCGACATCACCATCTGCCGGACCGGCTCGTCGTGGCCGGTCAGCGACCGGAGCTCCGGCACCCAGAACGGATTCGGTAGGAAGCGAACGTCGAAGAGCAGGTCCACCACTCGCGGCACACCGTGCTTGAAGCCGAAGGAGGTCAGCGTCACTCGCATAGGCCGCCGGGGCCGCTCCCCGGCGAACACTTCGCTCAGCAGTTGGCGCAGATCGTGGACCGAGCGGTCCGAGGTGTCGATTACCACGTCGGCCTGGCCCCGCAGGTCCTCGAGGGCGGCCCGCTCGAGGGCGATGGACTCGTTCAGGGTGGGAGCTTCAACCGGGTGGGGGCGCCGGCTCTCGGCGAACCGCTGGATCAGCACCTCGTCGTCTGCGTCGAGAAAGAGCAAGGTGGTGGGAACCTCGTCGTTGGCCAGGGTCATCAAGACCTCTTCCAGAGCCTCGAAGGAGAGCCCGCCTCGGGTGTCCACCGCCACCGCCAGCCGCCGGCGGCGGGGGTCCCGGGCCGGGTCGGCTTGTTCCACCACCCGGGCGATCAGGTTGGCGGGCAGGTTGTCGATGACAAAGAAGCCCAGGTCCTCGAGGGCCTTGCCCGCCAAAGACCGTCCGGCTCCCGACATGCCGGTGATCACCACCAGTTGCGGCCGCTCAGCCACCGTCCTCCTCCTCGCGCTCGCCGTCGCCCGCCCCCGGCGGGGCATGCAGGGCGGCGTGCACCGCCGCCGCGACCCCGCCCGGCACCACCCGGGCCAACTCCTCCACTTCGGCTCCCCTCATTCTTGCCATCGAGCCGAACCTGCGCAGCAGCGCCTTCTTGCGAGCTGGCCCTACCCCCGGCACGCCGTCGAGCAGCGACCCCACCATGCGACGGCCGCGCAGCTTGCGGTGGTAGCTCACGGCAAATCGGTGCGCCTCGTCCCGTACCTGCTGCAGGAGGTAGAGGGCTTCCTCACCTCGCGGGATGCGAATCGGCTCGGTCGCGGCGGGCAAGTACACCTCCTCCATGCGCTTGGCGAGGCCGGCCACCGGGATCGTCAGATCCAGGGAGCTCACCACCTGCACCGCCCGCGAGACCTGGCCGGCGCCTCCGTCCACCAGCAGCAACGAGGGCGGGTAGGCGAACCGCCCGCGCTCCTCCACGGGAACTTCCCGCTCCCGGAGGTAGGCGGCCAGCCGCCGCCGGAGCACCTCCTCCAGCGCCGCGAAATCGTCCTGTCCGGCCACCCCCCGGACGCGGAAATGCCGGTACTGGTTCCGCCGGGGCAGCCCGTCCTCCATGACCACCATGGAGCCCACGGTGTCCCGGCCCTGGATGGTGGAGATGTCGTAGGCCTCGATGCGCAGCGGGGGCTCGGGGAGGCCCAGCACCGCCTGCAAGCTGCGCAGCGCCCGCGCCCGGGCGTTGTGGTCGCCGTGCCGCTGCAGCCGGTGCCGGGCAAACACCTCGGCGGCATTCTCCCCGGCGGTGGCCAACAGGCGGCGCTTAGGGCCCCGCTGCGGCACCCGCAGCCTGACCCGCCCTCCCCGACGGCCGCTCAGCCATTCCTCCCAGACCGGGGCATCGTCGGGCAGAATCGGCACCAGTACCTGGGGAGGCGGAACCTCCCCGCTGTAGACCTCGCCCAGCAGCCGGCCCATCAGCTCGGGCGCGGACAGCTCCTCTATCTTGTCCACCACCGTGGCCAGGCGCCCGGTCACCCGCCCACGCCGCACGGTGAGGACCACCAGCGCCGCCTCCAGATCGTCCTCCTCGAGAGCGAAGAGGTCGAAATCCTCCCGGCGCACCGTGGCCACCTCCTGGCGAGCCAGGGCCTTCTCCACCGCGGTGATCTGGTCGCGCAGCCGGGCGGCGCGCTCGTACTCGGTGGCGTCCGACGCCGACTCCATCTCGACCCGGAGGCGGGCCACGGTCTCCTCCCCGTTCCCGGTCAGGAAGGCGGCCAGGCCCGCCAGGAAGCCGGCGTACTGCCCGGCCGTCACCTCTCCTATGCAGGGCCCCGAGCAACGCTCGATGTGGAACAGCAGGCAAGGCCGCCCTTCCGCTTGTGCCCGGCGTAACCGGGTGTTGCTGCAGGTGCGCACCGGGAACGTACGCAGGAGCAGGTCCAGAGTCTGCCGGATGGCATAGGCGTTCGCGTAGGGTCCGAAGTACTGCGTGTCGGCCCGGCGCTTGCCTCGCACGACGGCCGCCCGGGGCCACTCCTCCCCGCGGGTGATCGCCAGATAGGGGTAAGACTTGTCGTCGCGCAGGCGGATGTTGAACCGCGGTCGGTGCTCCTTGATCAGGTTGTACTCCATGAACAAGGCGGCCACCTCGCCGTCGGTGACGATCCACTCGACGGTCTCTGCGGCATCCACCATGGCTCGCGTCCGGGCCGGCAGATCCCTGCCGAAGTAGGCAGCCAGCCGCTTGCGCAGCGACCGGGCCTTGCCTACGTAGAGGACCTCACCGTGCGGGTCCCGGAAGAGGTAGGCCCCAGGCCGGTCGGGTATCTCCGATGCCGGGGGACGGCGCTCCATCAGGGGGCAGGGTACCGCCCGGGATGGGCCATGCCCGGGACCGGCCTGCTTGCCCGCCCGGGGGCTATGGGAGCAACCAGCGCACCGCCAGCAGCCGGGGGATCTGGCGCTGGGCGGCCAGCAGAGAGTCCTCCGCCGCCCGCCGGTCCCCCACCCCGTGCTCCACCAGGCACTGGAGCGACCAGCCGGCCGAGGCCGCGGCGGTGAGCAACGCTCCCAGAGTCCGGTGGTGGAAGATGACCGAACCCTCCCCGGCCGGCTCTTCCGACAAGCCTTCCTCCATGTAGGGCCCCCAGCGCCAGAGGACCTCTCCATCCTCCGGATCTACCAGCGGGCCCGAGCCGGGAGCCGTGTAGGCCGGGTGGTTGGCCACCAGGGCCAGCACCCCGCCCGGGCGCACGACGCGCGCCGCCTCGGAGAACAACGGAGCGGCCTCCTCCAGGTGCTCGAGCACCAGCACCGCGCAGGCGCCGTCCACGCACCCGGGCTGCAACCAGGAGAGATCGGGCAGGCGGCACACCGCCACCGGTCCCGCCGCCGACGCCCGCCGGGCCAGGTTCTCCGACAGGTCGCACCCCAGCGCCCGCCCTCCGTGCCCGGCGATGGCTCGCATCACCTGGCCCTCCCCGCAGCCCATTTCCAGGTACCGCCTCCGGGGCTGCGGGTCGAGGACTTCCAGGGCCAGGGGAACCACTTCGTCGGCGTACACCGGGTCGGCGGCCACCTCGCCCGTCCACCATTCGGCCACGGTGTCGTCCCACGCAGTCACGGCGCCAGGATGTCCCGCAGGAACTTGCCGGTGTAGCTCTCCGGCTCCCCTGCCACCAGCTCGGGGGGGCCGGCGGCCACCACCCGTCCGCCCTCCTCTCCCCCCTCCGGCCCCAGGTCGATCACCCAGTCGGCGGTCTTCACCACGTCGAGGTTGTGCTCGATGACCACCACCGTGTTGCCGGCGTCCACCAGCCGCTGCAGCACCCCCAGCAGTT
>CAZJRF010000057.1:0-11938 GCA_964548475.1 uncultured Acidimicrobiia bacterium | reverse complement strand
GCCGACCGCCTGTCGCCCGACTCGCGGCGCCGCCTGGCCACCAACCCGCTGCGGGTGCTCGACAGCAAAGAGGATGCCGAAGTGGTGGCCGACGCGCCCGCCCCGCTGGATCATCTGGCGGCCGACGCGGCGGCTCACTTCGAGGCGGTGCGGGCCGGCCTGGAGCGCCGGAAGATCCCCTGCCAGATCGCCCCCCGGCTGGTGCGCGGCCTGGACTACTACAACCGCACCGTCTTCGAGTACCAGGCCCGGTCCTACACCGCCGCCCAGGACGCGCTGGGCGGGGGAGGCCGTTACGACCCGCTGGCTGAGCTGCTGGGCGGACCGCCCACGCCGGGGGTGGGCCTGGCCATGGGGGCTGATCGCATCGTGGCGGCCATGCCGGAGGAGGCCGGCGGGGAGGGACTCGACGTCTTCGTAGTGCTGGCGGACCGCGACCGGCGGGAGGCGGCTCTCGACCTGACCGTGTCCCTGCGAGCGGCCGGCCTGCGGGCGGACCTGGATCTGGGCGGGCGCTCGGTGAAGGCGCAGTTCAAGGCGGCCGATCGCCGGGGAGCCGCGATGGTGGCGGTGGTGGGGGAGGAGTGGGGCCGGGGACGGGTGACCGTGCGGTCCATGGCCGGGGGTGAGGAGGAGTCGGTTCCCGTGGCGGAGGTGACGGCATGGGTGAAGGCCCGCTGAGGACTGCCGGGGCGGGCACTCTGCGCCCGGAAGACGCCGGCCGCGAGGTACGTCTGGCCGGGTGGGTGAAAGCACGCCGGGACCACGGCGGCGTCTTCTTCCTGGATCTGCGAGACGCCAGCGGGGTGGTCCAGGTGGTGGTGGACCCGGGGGCCGGGCCGGCGGCGGCGGAAGCGGCGCGGGCGGTTCGCGACGAGTACTGCGTGGCCGTGTCGGGCACGGTGAGGCTGCGCCCGGAGGGGATCACCAACCCGGACCTGCCCACCGGGGAGGTCGAGGTGGCAGCGGCCGAGGTGCGGGTGCTCAGCCCGGCCGACCCGCTGCCGTTCATCATCGAGGATCGGGCGGAGATAGATGAGGTGCGGCGCCTGGAGTACCGCTACCTCGATCTGCGGCGGCCGCGCCTCGCCGCCAACCTGCGGGCCCGCTCCCGGGGGATCGCGGCCATGCGCCGCGCCCTGGACCGTCTCGGCTTCCTGGAGGTGGAGACCCCCACGCTGATTCGCTCCACCCCGGAGGGGGCCCGCGACATGCTGGTGCCCAGCCGCCTGCGCCCCGGCGCTTTCTATGCCCTTCCCCAATCCCCGCAGCTCTTCAAGCAGCTGCTGATGGTGGCCGGGGTCGAGCGCTACTACCAGGTGGCTCGCTGCTACCGCGACGAGGACTTCCGCTCGGACCGCCAGCTGGAGTTCACTCAGTTGGACATTGAGGGCTCGTTCTGGGGGCAGGACGAGGTGCTCGACACCCTCGAGCAGGTGATGGTGGAGGTGATCGGCGAGCTGCGGGGGGAGCCGCCGACGGTCCCCTTTGCCCGTCTCTCCTACCAGGAGGCGATGGCTTGCTACGGCACCGACAAGCCCGATACTCGCTTCCGCATGGAGATCGTGGACCTCAGGGAGGTGATGGCCGGCAGCGCATTCCGGGCGTTCCGCACGGCCCTCGACGCCGGGGGCATCGTGGCGGGCATCAATGCCGGCGAGCGGGGCTTCTCCCGCCGCGAGCTGGACGCCCTCTCCGAACGAGCAGTGGCGCTGGGGGGCCGGGGGCTGCTGTCCGCCGTCGTGGAAGGGGACGGCGGCCTGCGCTCCTCCTTCGCCAAGCACCTGGGCGAGCAAGAGGTGGAAGGACTGCTTCGGGCCTTCGGCGCGGCCGCCGGCGATACGCTGCTGCTGGCGGCGGGCGAGGAGAGAGAGACCCGGGCCGTGCTCGGGAAGCTGCGGCTGGAGCTGGGGCAGCCGGCCGGTCACGAGCAGCTGCAATTCCTGTGGGTGGTGGACTTCCCGGTGTTCGAGACGACCACCGAGGGCACTCTGGCCCCGGCCCACCATCCGTTCACCGCGCCGGTGAACGTCCGGGAGATGGAGGAGCACCCCGAGCGGGCCGTGGCCCGGGCCTACGACCTCGTGTTGAACGGCGTCGAGCTGGGCTCGGGTAGCGTGCGCATCCACGACCCGGCGGTGCAGCGCCGGGTGTTCTCGGTTCTGGGCATCTCCGACGACGAGGCCGAGCGGCGGTTCGGCTGGTTCCTGCGGGCGCTGCGCTTCGGCACCCCACCTCACGCCGGGTTCGCGGTGGGGATCGACCGCCTTCTCTCGGTAGTGCTGGGTGAGCAGAACATCCGCGAGGTGATCCCGTTCCCCAAGACGCTTACCGGGTTCGATCCCATGACCGAGTCGCCGACGGCGGTGGCCGAGGAGCAGTTGCGCGAACTGGGCATCGCTCTGCGGCCGGGGGCTCCCCCTGCCTCGGGAGGAGAGGAGGAGGCGCCCACCGAGTGACGACCGGCGACCTGTTCGGCGAGCAGCGGGCGGCCCATCGGCGCTCGGCGGAGCCGTTGGCGGCCCGCATGCGCCCCCGCTCTCTGGCCGAGGTGGTCGGCCAGCAGCACCTGCTGGCCCCGGGGGCGGCCTTCGGGGAGATGGTGCGAGCGGGGCGCCCGGTGTCGATGATCCTGTGGGGCCCTCCGGGCACCGGCAAGACGACCCTGGCCTGGGTGGTGGCCAGCGAGACCAGCGCCGCCTTTGAGGCCCTGTCGGCGAGCACGGCCGGGGTCAAGGAGGTGCGGGAGGTTCTGGCCGGGGCGGGGCAGCGCCTGGAGGACCGGGGCCAGCGCACCGTGCTGTTCCTCGACGAGATCCACCGCTTCTCCAAGTCCCAGCAGGACGCCTTGCTCCCGGGAGTGGAGCACGGCACGGTCATCCTTATCGGGGCCACCACCGAGAACCCCTTCTTCGAGGTGAACTCACCTCTGATCAGCCGCAGCACCCTTTTCCGCCTGGAGCCGCTGGCACCCGAAGAGGTGGCCACCCTTGTGGATCGGGCGGTCGACGACCGGGAGCGGGGGCTGGGCGAGACGACCTCGGGCATCGAGGGAGAGGCCCGGGCCCTGCTGGCCGAGCGGGCCGGGGGGGACGCCCGCCTGGCTCTGAACGCCCTGGAGGTGGCCGCTCTGCTTGCCTCCGGGCGGGGCCGACAAGTGATCAACGCGGCCGACGTGGAGGAGGCTCTGCAGCGGCGGGTGGTGCGCTACGACAAGGCCGGCGACCAGCACTATGACGTGATCTCGGCCTTCATCAAGAGCCTGCGCGGGTCTGATCCCGACGCTGCTGTCTATTGGCTGCAGACCATGCTGGAGGCAGGGGAGGATCCGGAATTCATCGCCCGCCGGATGGTGATCCTGGCCTCGGAGGATGTGGGGCTGGCCGACCCGGGGGCGTTGGGGGTGGCGGTGGCCGCCGCTCACGCGCTGGCCTTCGTCGGCCTTCCTGAGGCGGGCTACGCCCTGCACCACGCCGCCCTTCACCTGGCGGCGGCCCCCAAGTCGAACTCGGTGGCCCGGGCCATCGAGGCGGCCCGCCGGGCGGTGGCCGCCACCCCGGAGGCCCGGGTGCCCCCTCACCTGCGGGGGACCGGCTACCGGGGTGCGGAGAGCCTGGGGCACGGGGTGGGCTACCGGTATCCCCACGACTACCCGGGCGGGGTGGTGTCGCAGCAGTACTTGCCGGACGCGGCTGTCGGGCAGGTGCTCTATCGGCCGGGCGAGACGGGGGCCGAGGCCGCCCTGGCCGAGCGGCTGGCCGAGGTGGACCGGGAGATGGGGCGTCCACCGAGGGAGTGAGTACCCTTCCGCCCGTGCCGAACAACCGACGATTCCCCGGCGTCACCGGTCGCTCGCGAACGCTGCGTCCACGGGCGATGGGAGCCCAGCCGTGACCGCGCTGTACGGCGGGGCCGAGATCCGACGCGCTTTCCTGGAGTTCTTCCGGGAGCGCGATCACACCATCGTGCCCAGCGCCTCGCTGATCCCGGTGGACCCCACGCTGCTCCTGACCAACGCGGGCATGGTGCCCTTCAAGCCCTACTTCCTGGGCGAGCAGCGGCCTCCCTACCGGCGGGCGGCCTCGGTGCAGAAGTGCCTGCGCACCATCGATATCGACATCGTGGGTACCACCTCGCGTCATGCCACCTTCTTCGAGATGCTGGGCAACTTCTCCTTTGGCGACTACTTCAAGGAGAAGGCCATCCCCTGGGCCTACGAGTTCGTCACCGAGGACCTGGGGCTCGACCCCGAGACGCTCTGGTTCACCATCTACGAGGACGATGAGGAGGCGGCCGCCGTCTGGATCGACGGTGTCGGGATCAGGCCCGACCGGCTCCAACGGGGCACCGCCGCCGAGGGCACCTTCTGGCAGATGGGGGTGCCCGGCCCCTGCGGCCCCTCTTCGGAGATCTTCGTCGATCGGGGCCCGGCGTTCGGGCCGGGGGGCGGCCCCATCGAGGGCGGGGAAGCGGCGGAGCACCGGTTTGTCGAGGTGTGGAACCTGGTGTTCATGCAGCACTTGCAGGACGAGCCCTACCACGTGGTGGGCGACTTGCCCTCGCGCAACATCGACACCGGCATGGGCCTGGAGCGGGCAGCGATGGTCCTCCAGGGCGTGGGCAGCATCTTCGAGACCGACCTGGTGCGCCCGGTGCTGGCCGCCGCCGAGCGGCTGACCGGCACCACCTACGGCACGGCCGAGGGCAGCGACGTCGCGCTGCGGCTCCTGGCCGACCACGGCCGGGGCCTCACCTTCCTGATTTCCGACGGGGTGGTGCCCTCCAACGAGGGCCGGGGCTACGTGCTGCGGCGGCTGGTGCGCCGGGCGGTGCGCCACGCCTGGGCTTTGGGAGCCACCGAAGCACTGGTCACCCCGGGTTTGGTACAGGCCACGGTGGAGGTAATGGGCGGCGCCTACCCCGCCCTGGTGGAAGGCCGCGACGGCATCCTGGAGACGGCGGAGCGGGAGGAGGTGCGCTTCCGGCGCACGCTGGAGGGCGGGTACAGCCTGCTGGAGCGGGAACTGGACGGCCTGAGCCCGGGAGCGGTGGTCCCCGGGGAGGTGGCCTTCCGTCTGCACGACACCTACGGATTCCCCGTGGAGCTAACCGCCGAGATCGCCGGCGAGCGGGGCTTCGGGCTGGACCGGGAGGGATTCTCGGCGGAGATGGAAGCCCAGCGGCAGCGGGCGCGGGCCGCCTGGAAGGGTGGGCCCGACGACACGTCGGCCCCGGTTTACCGGGACCTGCTCGATCGCTTTGGCCCTACGGAGTTCGTCGGCTACGAGCGCCTCGAGGAGTCGGGGCGCATCCTGAGCATCGTCCGGCAGGGTGAGGCGGTGGAGGAGGCGGGGGCCGGGGAGCAGGTTGAGGTCTACCTCGATCGCAGTCCCTTCTACGCCGAGTCCGGGGGCCAGGTGGGCGACACCGGGTCGCTGGTGACCGAGTCGGGGCGCGCCCGGGTAGCGGACACGCAGTTCACCGTGCCTGGGCTGCGCGGCCATCACGCGGAAGTGACGACGGGATCGCTGCGGGTGGGACAGGAGGCGAAGCTCGGCGTGGACCGCGACCGCCGGGACCGGATTCGCAAGTCCCACACCGGCACCCATGTGCTCCACTGGGCCCTGCGCCGGGTGCTCGGCCAGCACGTGCAGCAGGCGGGATCCCTGGTCGAGCCCGGGCGCTTCCGTTTCGACTTCTCGCACTATGCCGGGGTGACGGAGGACGAGAGGGCGGCCATCGAGGAGGCGGCCATCGAGCGGATTGTCGAGAACGCTCCGGTGCTCAACTTCGAAGTCTCCCGGAGCGAGGCGGAGGAGATGGGCGCGCTGGCCTTCTTTGGGGAGAAGTACGGCGAGCGGGTGCGAGTGGTGCAGGCGGGGGACTTCTCGCGCGAGCTCTGCGGCGGCACCCACGTGTCTGCCACCGGTGAGATCGGGCCGTTGGTGGTGGTGAACGAATCGTCGATCGGCTCCAACGTGCGCCGGATTGAGGCCTACACCGGTGCGGACGCCTTCCACTACCTGAGCGGCTTGCGGGCGCAGCTGCTCGGGGTGGCCCACAGCCTGCGGGTGCGGCCCGAGGCGGCGGCGGAGGCTGCCGGCGCCGTTCTGGTGCGCAACCGGGAGCTGGAGAAGCGCCTGGAGGCCTACGAGGCCCGGGCGCGCTCCGGCGCGGCGGCGGACCTGGCGGAGGCCGCCGAGGAGCTGGGAGGCGCCCGCCTGGTGGTGGCCTCCCGCTCCGGGCTGGCCCCCGACGAGCTGCGGGCGCTGGCCGTGCAGGTTCGCGACCGCCTGGGGCGGGGCCTGGTCGTGTTGGGGGCCGACCGCGACGGCAAGGCGTCGCTCGTGGCGGCCGCCAGCCGGGACCTGGTCGGGGGAGGCCTGTCGGCAGCCCGGGTCCTGATCCCCGCCGCGCGGTTGCTGGGGGGTGGATCGAGCCGTGATCCCGAGCTGGCCCAGGCCGGCGGGCCGCACGGGGAGCGCCTGGAGGAGGCGTTGGCGGCGGCCCGGGCCGAAGCGCGCACCGCGTTGGGGGAGTCGTGACCCCCGGGCGGGTGCTGGCCCTCGACTTCGGGACCCGCCGGGTCGGGGTGGCGATCAGCGATCCGCTCGGGATCACCGCCCAGGCCCACTCGGTGCTGGACGGAGAGGACCCTTCGCTCATGGAGCGGATCGCCCGCCTGGCTACCGACCTGGGTGCCGAGCGGATAGTGGTCGGCCTGCCGTTGAGCCTCGACGGTCGCGAAGGCCCGGCGGCGGAGGCCGCCCGCCGGTTCGCGGAGAAGGTGGGGGAGGCAACCGGGCTACCGGTGCACCTGGTGGATGAGCGCTTCACCACCGTCAGCGCCGAGCGGGTGCTGGTAGAAGCGGGTCTCAGCGGACCGCGCCGCCGCCTGGTCCGGGACCGGGTGGCAGCGGCCGTCCTCCTGCAGTCCTATCTGGATGGTGAGCGATGAGCGACGACCGGGACCCGATCCCCCCTGAGGAGCAGGAGGACGAAGGCCGCTGGGTGCGCACCACTCTCAAGGTGCTCGGCACCGTCGCGCTCGTGCTGGTGCTGTTTGGCGGGGCTTATGCGGGAGTCAAGGTGCTGGCGGGAATGGTGAATGACGCCCTGGGCGGGGGGGAAGGGACGGGAGGCACCGGCGAGGCGGTCGAGGTCGAGATCCCCGTCGGGTCGTCGGCGGCCCGCATCGGCCGCCTGCTGGCGGAGGCCGGGGTGATCTCCTCGGCACCGGAGTTCGAACGAGCGGTGCGCCTGCAGCAGGTGAGCGACCGTCTGCAGGCGGGTACCTACGACCTGGAGACGGGGATGGCCGTCGATGGGGTCATCGCCCGGCTGGTGGAGGGACCGGGCGGCGGGGTAGTCCGCATCACCCTGATCGAGGGCCTGACCGTTCCTCAGATGCTGGAGTCGCTGGCCGAGCAGGCCGGTTTCGATCTGGCCGCGCTGCGGGCGCCGTTGCTCAACGGCCTGGTCACCTCCGGATTGCTCACCGAGGCTGCCGATTCCCTCGCCGACTGGGAGGGGTTGCTGTTCCCCGACACCTATGAGATCTTCGCCGACGATGAGCCAGCCGAGGTGCTGCAACTGCTGGCCGACACCGCCGTGGCGCGGATGGACTCAGTCGATTGGACCTACCTGACCGAGCAAGGGCTCACCCCGTACGACGGCCTGATCATCGCTTCGATGATCGAGCGGGAGGCTCTTCTCGATGAGGAGAGGCCGATCATCGCCAGCGTCATCTACAACCGCCTCGACCAGGACATGCTGTTGCAGATCGACGCCACCGTGGTGTACGTCCTCGGCGGCCTGCCTGAGGGCGGGCTGACCCTGGAGCACCTGCGCATCGATTCGCCTTACAACACCTACCTTTACAAGGGTCTGCCCCCCACCCCCATCTCCGGGGCCCGCCTGGCCTCGCTCCGGGCGGCGGCCGCCCCGGGCGATACCCCCTACCTGTACTACGTGCTTTACGACCAGGAGGGCCGGCACGCCTTCACGGATGACTTCGATGAGTTCCTGCGGCTGCAGGAAGAGGCGCGGGCGGCCGGGCTGATCCCGTGAGGCTGGTCCTGCTCGGCGACCCGGTGGCCCACTCCCGGTCGCCGGCCATTCAGCGGGCGGCTCTAGCGGCGGCCGGCCTGCCCGGTCTCTACGAGGCGCGCCGGGTAGATGAGGCGGGGCTGTACCGCGCCGTTGCCGAGATCCGGGCGGGGTACCTGCGCGGGGCCAACGTGACCATGCCCCACAAGCGGGCGGCCGCCGTCGCCGCCGACGGGGTGAGCGCAGTGGCGGCCCGCTGCGCAGCGGTCAACACCCTCGTGCGGGAGGGTGCCGAGGTGGTCGGCCACAACACCGACGTCGGCGGCCTGCGGGCGGCCTGGGAGCGGGCCGGCCTCCCGGCGGAGGGCCCGGTGCTCGTGCTGGGGGCCGGGGGGGCGGCCGTGGCGGCGCTGGTTGCCCTGGAGGGACGGGAGATCGCCATCGCTACCCGGCGGGCCGGCGCCGGGGGCGCGCTGGCGGCGGCGGTGGGGGTGAGGGCGGCCGAGATCCCCTGGGGACGGGCGCGACCCGGCGCGGTGGTGGTGAACGCCACCCCGGTGGGCATGGAGGGGGAGAGCCTTCCTCCCGGGGTGGTCGAAGAGTCGGCTGGCCTGGTCGACCTGCCCTACGGGTCGGGACCGACTCCGGCGGCGGCGGCCGCCCGGCGAGGAGGACTGCGGGTGGTGGATGGATTGGATCACCTGGTAGCCCAGGCCGCTCTTTCCTTCGAGTTGTGGACGGGGATCCCGGCCTCGCGAGCCGCCATGCAGGCGGCCATCCGGCCCTGAGCATCGCCTGGTTCGGTGTCTGCGCCGCCGTCCGCGAGCGGCCCTCAAGGCGGCCGGGAGCCGAGCCGATGACAGCACCCGGGCGGCGCGTGCTCTCATGCGGACCCGGGAGGAGAAATCATCATGACCAAGGCCACCCGCCGGTGCCGGGCCGGAGAGGCCGGCCTGGCGGTCATCGACATCATGGCGGTGGCAATGATCCTCTCGGTCCTGGTGGCCATCGCCATGCCGGCCTTCTTCGGCTTCCATCGGGCGGCCCAGGACCGGGCGGCGCAGAGCGAGATAGATCGCGTCGTGGCCTCCGAGAAGGCACTGCGGCTTGAGCAGGGCGAGTACACCGACGCGGCTGAGAACTTGCCCGGCCTCGATCCGGGCGTGGTGCTGGGCGGGTCCGATCCGGAGGCGGGGGTGACCCTCACCCTGAACTCCTCTGCCGGCACCTTGTGCATCGAGCGCGTCTCGGGTTCCGGAGCCACGTTCGCCGTGTGGGTAAGTGCCGAGCAAGGTACCTTCTACGGCCGGGGGGGCGGCTTGACCGGGGCCTGCCCGGAGACGGCGCCGGCGGGCTACAGCAACGAGGGCTGGTAGGGCCGGTTTGGCCGATCACGCTCTTGCCCGTGGACGATCCCCTTCACATCCGCCGGGGCCGGGCCGATGCTGTGAGGAAGTGCAGGGGAGCAGAATGAACGCTCTGTCGGGGGCATGCTTCCCCGGTGGGGCCCCGGCGACGGGGATGTGCCTATGACCATCATCCTGGCCTGCCTGGGAGGGCTGCTCGGCCTGGCGGCCGGGTCATTCCTGAACGTGGTGGCCGAGCGGGTTCCTCTGGGCCAACGGGTGACGGGACCGCTTCCGGTGTGCCCGGCTTGCGGGCATCGGGCCCGGGGGGGAGACAGCCTGCCCGTGCTCTCCTGGCTGTGGCGGCGGGGGCGCTGCCGCGACTGCGGGACGGCCATCTCGGCGCGGCATCCAATGGTGGAAGCCGTCACCGCCGCTGCCTTCGCCGGCCTGGTTCTTCTGGTGGGAGCCACCTGGGCCCTTCCGGGCTACTGGTGGGCGGCCGGGGCGGCGATCGCCCTCACCCTGACGGATTTCGACCATCGGCGGATCCCCGATCGGATTCTGGCCCCGGGCATCATCGGGGCGGTGGTCCTGCTCGGCTTCGGCTCGTTCGCGGACGGCGACCCGTGGGCGATGGCGCGGGCCGCAGGCGGAGGCGCGTCCTACTTCGGGTTGCTCCTGCTGGTGGCGGCGGCGGCCCGGGGCGGCTTCGGTTTCGGAGATGTGAAGTTCGCCCTTCTACTCGGGATGGTGCTCGCCCACCGGTCCTGGGCTGTCCTCCTGGTGGGGGTGTTCGCCGGCTTTGCGGTGGGCGGACTGGCCTCTGTGGTGCTGCTCGCCGCCCGACGGGTGGGGCGCAAGGACTCCATTCCCTTCGGCCCCGCCATGGCGGCGGGAGCCGCCCTCGCGCTCGCCTTCGGGGACGCCATTATCCGCTGGTACGTGGGCTGAGGGCACCGGGGTCTCTGCCTGGGGGGGGCAGGCCGGGAAGTTCTTGGTGGGTGGCGGGGCCCTGTGTACCCTCGGCGGCGTAGAGAGAGCGAAGGGCGTCGCGCTCCCGGCTAAGGACCGGCAAACAGGCGATCCGGGGGAGGGCTGCATGGCGATTGCGGTCGGCCTCGACATCGGGTCCGGGGCGGTGAGAGCAGCCGCCGTGGAGACGCGCAACGGAGCGCCGGTGCTCCGGCGCTTCGGCGAGGTATCCCTTCCCACCGGAGCGGTCGTGTCCGGGGAGATCCTCGACGAGGGAGCGGTCACGGCAGCGGTGCGCGCTCTCTGGAAGGAGCAGCGCCTGCCCCGCAAACGGATAGTGGTGGGCATCGCCGGCCCGCGAGTGGCCGCGCGCCGGGTGGAGGTCCCGTGGCTGGCGGAGAAGGAGCTGGCGGAAGCTCTGCCCGGCTACGTGCAGGGAGCCCTTCCCATTCCGGTCGAGGAGGCCATCCTCGACTATGTGCCCCTAGACGAGTTCACCACTCCGGGCGGTGACCGGATGCTCTCCATCCTCGCGGGGGGGGCCCCACGCGCCCTGGTGGAGATCGCGGCGGGGGTGGGGCGGCGGGCCGGCCGGGGGGTCCCGGCGGTGGGTCGGACGGGTTTGGGGCTGGTGCGGGCCGCCTTCGGGACCGGCCCCGGTCGGGAGAGGGAGAGCTCGCAAGGTCTGGTGGACATCGGGGCAACGCTCTCCCAACTGGCGGTGGTCCGGGGGGGCGTCACTCGCCTGGTCGCCATGATCCCCATCGGCGGCAGCCGGTTCACGGAAGCTCTGGTGGCGGGGGCCGGGCTGGATTGGGAGGACGCCGAGCATCGCAAGCGGATCACCGGGCTACTACCGGCTGGTCTGCCCACCGGGGAGGGCGAGCGAGCCGTCTTCGGCCGCCTGCTCACCCAGGTGGCAGACGAGCTGATCGAGGAGATCCGGGGAATCCTGGATGGATATCTCCGCGAGGCCGGCGAGCGCTCTCTAGAGCGCTTGGTAGTAGCGGGTAACGGGGCCCGCTTGCCACATCTGGCCGGCCGGGCCGCGCGCAGCCTGGGCACCAGAGTGGAGCCGGCGCGAGCGCTCGATCACCTCGCTGTGGGCCGGATCCGGCTCACCGAACCACAGTTGCTGCAGCTTCAGCCGGTGCTGCCGGCGGCGGCCGGGTTGGGCTTGTGGGGCCGCTCCCCGGTGCCTTCGGGCATCAGATAAGCCCGTCTCGAGCAGGTCCGGGCCGACCGGGTACCATCCCCGCCGTGCTGCGTTTCCTGACCGCCGGTGAGTCGCACGGGCCCGGATTGGTGGCCATCGTGGAAGGGTTGCCCGCCGGCCTCGAGGTTTCCACGGACGTGCTGGCGGCCGAGCTGGCCCGGCGGCGTCGGGGGCACGGCCGGGGGGAGCGCATGGCGGTGGAGGGCGACGAACTGGAGATCCTGGGCGGAGTGCGCTTCGGCTACACCCTGGGGGGCCCGGTAGCGGTGCTGGTGCGCAACCGGGAGTGGCCGCAATGGCAGGAACGCATGGCGCCGGAGCCGGGCGGGACGGCCGCTCCGGTCACCACCCC
>CAZJRF010000056.1:7154-12087 GCA_964548475.1 uncultured Acidimicrobiia bacterium | reverse complement strand
GCCTCGACGATGCGATACTTGTGCTCGGGGTAGACCTGGGCGAAACCGTCGGCGTGCTCAATAGTGTCGACCAGTCCGGCATCCTCGTGACGCCCGGCCGCGGCGAAGGCGCTCGCATCGAGGATATCGGTGCCCAGTTGCAGCTGCCGGCAGGTCTCACGGGCAATGGCCACCTGGTCGCCGGTGACCATCTTCACGTCGACCCCCATGTCCTGGGCAGTCCCTATCACCTCGGCCGAATCGGGGCGGGGCGGGTCGAAGAGAGGCAGCACACCCAGGAGGCGCCAGGGGCCGTCGCCGTCACCGCGGGCGACCCCCAGGGCGCGGTAGCCGCGGCCGGCAAACTCGTCGATGGCCTCTTGCACCTCACCCTGCAGGGTGGCCGCGTCGGGCACCAGGGCGAGGATCACCTGTGGGGCCCCCTTGCTCACCCGAAAGACCTCACCGTCGGGTCCCACCACCTCGGCCTCGGTTCGCTTGCTCACCGGGTCGAAAGGCTGGAAAGCGCCCACTCGGTACCCTCGGTCCCACCCCTCCTCCAGGCCGCTGAGCACGGCCAGGTCGATGGGATCCTCGTCCTCGGCCCGCGAGGCCAGAGCGGCGCTCCGCACCACGTCCTCCCCGGAGACGTCACCCACGGTGAACGCCTCCCCCAGGGTGAGCTGGTTCTGGGTCAGCGTGCCGGTCTTGTCCGAGCAGAGCACGTCCATCCCGGCCAGTTCTTCGATGGCGGCCAGGCGGCTGACGATGGCCTGCCGCTTGGCCAGCAGGTGGGCACCCACCGCCATGGTTACCGAGAGCACGGTGGGCATCGCCACCGGGATGGCGGCCACCGTCAGCACCAGGGCGAACTGCAGAGTGGTAACCACACCGTCGCCGCGGAACACCGCCACCCCGATGATCACCGCCACCAGCACGACGGCGATGACGATGAGGTAGTCGCCGATCTTGAGCACCGCCTGCTGGAAGTGGCTCGGGGCCTCCGGGCCTTCCACCAGGTGAGCGGTCTTCCCGAAATAGGTATCGCTCCCGGTGGCGTACACCAGGGCGTCGGGCTCGCCGCGACGCAAGATCGAGCCGGAGTAGAGCACCTCCCCGGGACCCTTCTCCACCGGCAGCGACTCGCCGGTCAGGGCCGACTGGTCGACCTCGACCTCCCCTTCCCCCAGCAGCTTGACGTCGGCAGGCACGATGTCGCCGATATGCAGCCGAATCAGGTCACCGGGCACCAGATCCCGGGCGGGGCGCGACGCCCAGCGGCCGTCGCGCCGCACCCGGGCGCGGCGGGCCAGACTCTGCTGCAGCGCGGCGATGGCGTTCCCGGCCCGGTACTCCTCCCAGAAGCCGATGCCGGCATTGGCCACCAGCAGCGCCAGGATGATCCCGAAGTCCTCCCAGTGCCCGACGACGCCGGACAGCACCGCAGCCACCTCGATCATCCATGGGATCGGGCCCCAGAAGTGCTGCAGGAGCCGAACGAGGACACTGGTGGTCTGCTCCTCGAGTTCGTTGGGACCGTACTGCTCGAGCCGCCGACCCGCCTCTTCGGTGGTGAGGCCCTCGGCAGGGGCCCCGAGTTTCTTCCGCAGCTCATCGGCCGAGAGCGACGCCACCTCCTGCGCGGTGGGCGCCGACCGTTCCTCCTCTGCAAGGCCCTGCATGCTCACCAACCTCCCCGTCGGCTGCCGTATCTCCCCTCTACCCCTCGGGCGGACTCTGCACCTCAAACCCCAGCTTGACCAGGAGCCGGAGGGTGGCGGTCACCGGGTCCGAATAGGCGTCGGGCCGGATCACCGGGTCCAGGCGCTCCATGAACGACACCATCACCGTGAAGATGTGCCGCAGCGACATGGTGTGCAAGTCGTTGGTGCTGCTGCGCCCGAACGCCACCAGGCGGGTCCGTATCTGCCCTCCGCCCCGGGAGGGCGCCACCGAGAGACCCCGCCGCCGCAGATCGGTAACCACCTCCGGTAGCGGCTGCCCGTACAGCCAACCGAACCGCTGCAGCACGGTGTCCAGGGTCTCCCGGCGCTTCAGGCCCGGGTTGAACACCGCCTCGCCCTGTTTCACCTCGCCGAGGATCACATCGATGGTGTCCTCAATCAGGCGGAGTTGATCGTCCTCGATGAGCAGGAAGTGCGGATTCGGACTGTCGAGGGGATCGGCGGCGTAGACCTCGCCGGGGAAGCGAATCCCTACCACATCGACGTCGGTCAGCGCCTCGTAACTGCCGTCGGGCAGCCGCCGATGGATCTGGAACTCGGCCAGGGTGGCGTAGCCGTTGAGCCGCAGATACGACTCCACAAGCTCGACCCCGGGGTCCATCCGGCCATTCTCGCGGCTCGGCGAGCCGCATGCCGAAGTCCGGGCGCCCGCCGTGCTCTCGAAGCGGTGACGACGGCAGGGGTCCCCGCGACGGCTCACTCCGCGGTGGCGTTCTCCTCCCCGTCGTTCGCCAGCCGCAACTCCCTCCCGGTGGCCCGCCGATAGCCCCATTCAATGGCCAGTGCCGACCCGATCAGCACAGCGAGGACGACCAGATCCCCCGGCGAGCGGTCGAGCGTCACCGCGCAGAGCGCGGCCAGGGCGGCCAGGCACCCGGCCGCTCCCAGCCCGCCCACCAGACGGTTCCCGCTGAGCCGCCACGCGGCCAGATTCACCGCACCGAACACCACCAGGAACCCGGCACTGCCCATGGTGGAGATCCGAGCCACGTCGAAGGCGTTCACCAGCGCCAGGCTGGCGACCGCGGTGATCACCAGGCCCTCCACGGGCCGGTTCCAGGCCTTGCGGGCGAGTTGCTCGGGGAGCTCCCCGGAGCGAGCGACGGCCCAGCTGAGGCGAGCCGACCCGTAGAGGGTGGCGTTGATCGCCGACGTCGTCGACAGCAGGGCGGCGATGCCGATCATGGTGAAGCCCAGTGCGCCCAGCGAGGGGCGGGCTGCGGCCGCCAGGGCATAGTCCGCCTGACTCCGGATATCGGCCGGGGCCAGCGATCCCACCGTCACGATGGCAATCAGCAAGTAAAGCACCACCACGAACCCAACGCTGGCGAAGTAGGCGGTGGGCAGCGTGGCCCTCGGATCACGAACGTCTTCGGCGGCGTTGGCGATGAGCTCAAAGCCCTCGTAGGCGACAAAGATCACCATCCCGCCTCCGACCAGGGTGAGCGGCCCCGGCCACGCCGAGAAGGCGAGACGGCCCGGGTCGATGGAGAACAGGCCGACACCAATGAACACCGCCAGGATGACGATCTTGATGGCCACCACCCAACGCTCGGCCCGGCCCACCACGTCGGCGGAGGCGAAGTTGAGCACGGTGAGGCCGACCAGCACCCCGCTGGCCAGGAGGTGCCGGGCCACCGCCTGGGCACCCTCTGGGAAGAAGCGCGCCCCATAGCTCCCGAAGGCGGAGGCGTACAGGGCCAGCATGACCACATAGCTGAGCCAGAGCAGCACGTTGAGTGATCCCGCCGCCATCCCCCGCCCGAACGCCCGATTGAGAAACACCACCGTGCCCCCCCGGCTGGGGAAGCGCTTCGAGAGACCGGCGTAGGAGGCGGCGGTGACCAACGCCACCACGCCGGCCAGGCCGAAAGCCAGAGGCGTCGCCCCACCGGAGAGTTGGACCGCCAAGCCCAGCACCGCGAAGATGCCGCCCCCCACCATTCCGCCGACCCCGATGGCGACCACACTCCAGGTCCCCAGGGCCTTCCGCTCCCCGCGAGCAAAGGGCGCCGTCGAGAGCGGCCCGCGTGAGGAAGCACGCTCCCCGGTCATCAGACCGGCAGCCTTGCCATCAGGACCCAGCGCCGGGGACGATGACCACCGGCCGTGTCGCCCGGGTGGCACACGCCCGGCCCACCGAGCCGAACACCACGTCCCCCACCGAGGAGTGCCCCCGGGAGCCGAGCACCAGCAGATCCCACTCCCCGGTCAGACCCAGCAGCGTGTCGGCTGGGTCCCCCGCCACCAACGCGGCCTCGATGGGCACCCCCGATGCAGCTGCCACCTCATCGCTCAGGGCCCGCAGCCCCATGGCTTCATCGGTGATCGCCTCACCTCCCGGCGTCACGAAGGCGGGGTGCTCGTGCCACAACTGGAATGGGGTCACGCAGACCGCCCGCACCTGCTTTCCGAGGGCGGCGGCCTGTTCGGCAGCCCACTCAAGCGCGCCACGCGACCCGGCGGAGCCGTCGACGCCCACCACGATCCGTCCGGAAGCCGGGAGATCGGACGGCGGGTGGGGCACTACCGCCACCGGCCACTCGCTGTGGTGGAGCACCTTGGCGGTCACGCTCCCCAGCACATGGGGCGACCAACGGCTGTGGCCGTGCGCCCCCAGGGCAATCAGGGCGGCGTGCTCCTTCCCGGCCACCCCGAGCAGGGCGCTGGCAGGATCATCGAGGACGAACCGCCGCTCGTGCTGGACATCCGACTCCAACAGCGGGGCGCACCATTCCTCCCGGAACCGGCTCCGGAAGAGTTCTCGGACGCCGTCGGCATCGAAGGGCGGCACGGCGAACAGCATCCCCGCCCACGGCGAGTAGCCGAAGACGGCGCTCACCGACGACCCGAGCGACCGGGCCGTCTCGATAGCCCAGAGCAACGCCGTGGAAGACCCTTCCGACCCATCCACCCCTACCGCCAGTAGTCCCGCACCCATGGGATCACCCTCCCCTCATGTCTCGGCCGTTCCCGCCAGGTTCTCACCGTACCCCTCGGACCCCCTGCCGCCCAAGCACACCTCGGCGTCGCGGCTGCCCTTCATCATCGTGCCCGCCGAGGTTGGTGACCCAGAGAGCGCCCGGCCGCCGAGGACGGCCCCACCGCGCACCTGCCGGCGGCGCCAAGAGCGGTCTCAGTCCAATCAATGAGATCGGCCGCAGCTGGGCCGACGGCGTCCCACACCACCGGGGGGCCTGCCCCCTCCA
>CAZJRF010000056.1:0-7144 GCA_964548475.1 uncultured Acidimicrobiia bacterium | reverse complement strand
GCACCAGTCGCGCGTGCTTCTGCCGCTCTTTTACGGCGTCGGCACCGGCCTGCCTTCGAGCACGGCAAAGAACTCGTCTGCATATGTTGTGATCTTGAACAGGCTCATAGCAGACCCGATTTCGTATAGCGCGCCTTGGCTGAAGTACGTCCCCCGACGGTCGCGGCCGGGTAGTTGAGCGGGCTGCGATGCAGGCTAGAGCGTCCCCGGCCGGCACCGGCGCACCCGGGCGGCCGGGTCCTGGCGGTAAAACGCCGCCAGCACCCTGTAGAGCTCGGGGTGCTGCTGCTGGAGGGGGATCGGCAGGTCGAAGAAGTACTCGGTGGCCACGGCGAAGAACTCCGCCGCGTTGACTGCCCCGTAGGTGTCGAGGAGGGTCGGCCTTCCCTCGGCGGCCCGCTTCCGCAGCACCTCCAACTCTCTGGTAAGGACCTCCACCGCCCGCCGGTGGGAGGATCGGTCCAACTGGGGAGGGGTGCCGTCAGCCGAGCCGTCGACCATGTCGATCTTGTGGGCGAACTCGTGGTAGACGACGTTGTGGCCCCGCTCCGGATGCCGCGCTTGGGCCAGGGCCTGGTCCCAGACGATCAGCACGGGGCCGTGGAGCCGAGCCTCGCCCAGAAGGTGCACCGGGGCCTCGGTGACCGCACCGGGCAGAATCGCCGAACCATGCACCCCGCGCCGCACGACCGTGGAGGGGTACACGATGATGCTGTGCACATCCCGGTAGTAGTCGCGGTCGAGACCCAGGAGCAGCAAGCAGGCCTGGGCGGCGATGGTGACCTTGACGTCTTCGGCCACCTCCAGGCCGCCGGCGCCCTCGAACTCCTTGTCGACCAGGAACACCTTGATGAGATCCTCCAGCCGCGCCCTCTCCTCGTCATCGAGGAAACACCAATGGGCCACCCGTTCGGTGAGCAAAGCCCGCCATGATTCGGGGAAGGGCGCCTCCCGCGCCTTGCGTCGCCGACGCTGCCTGGGAAACTCGAATCTCACCACGGGCTACCTCCATTGATCCCAGAACCGTCGCGCCTCTCCCTCACCCTCGGCGACGATACCGCCCTCCGCGTGCTCACCTCCGCGACTCCGTGTGCCCTCTCCCACGCCAACCCGGCCCGAAGCCCCCCACCAGGACAGCCCAGACCGGCTTTCGTGAACAGGAGGCCTCCACTTTCGTGAAGGCCTCCTGGTAAGGCCTTCACAGAAGGGTCTGACCTGGGGCTACGCGCCCACTTTGGCACGCTACTTCCAGGTTAAGGAGGCAGCTACTTCCACCCTGCATGCTGCACCGGGTGAGGTAGCGCCTGCCCACCTGGCCGTCAGCACACCCAGGGTCGTGATGAATAGGAGAGCACACTGGGTGATTGCCAATACTGGTGCCCCTGGACAGCGCTCGGAGTGCTGGGCCGGGTCTGAATCGGGTGGAGGCTGCAGGGACTAAGCGGCAGACTGGCCGCCTGGGCCGGCGTCGGGGACCCGCACGCCCTGTCCGACCAGCAGGGATGTCGGAGGTGGGGGCGGGCTGCCGCCGGGTAGGGGGGTGTAGGCTGGCCGTGCGACGGGTGGGAGATGGGGATGCGCTGGTGGCTGCTGATCACCGAAGTGGGATTGCTGGTGGTGCTGCTGGTGATGCCTCCTGCCGTGAGGGGGGCCGTCGCCCAGGAGGATGAGCCGGCCGCTCCATCTGTTCCGAGGGTTGCGGCTCGTGTGACTGTGACCTGGGTGGATTCGAGGGTGAGTGTGGCTCTGGCCATCGTGCAGGACCTGTACTACCTGAACGCTTCGCTGGTGCACGGTTCGCCTATCCCTTACGAAGTGGGTACCTACAGCACCCGTCAGGAGCAGGGAGTCGACCGTATCGCCACGCTCCGGTCCGGGCCGGGGTTGTTCTACGTAGCGGTCGTGTTCGACGGGCAGACCGATGCCGCGGCCGACATCGCCGAGTTCGATGCGACCATCGAGTATCTCGGACCGGGGCAAGTGGCTGCCGGAGCAGAAGCCTACGAGGGAACGGTGATCGCCCCCGACATGGATGGGGAGGCGTCCTACGTGGTGGTCACCCGCCTCGACCTGAAAGACCCGGCCGACTACTCCCCCGTAACCACGTTGGAGCCGGAGGCGTCACCCCCCGGCGACGAGGAAGAGGGAAGCACGACATCCTCCGTCCCTGGTGAGAGCGACGAAACCGGGGCTCCGACCGAGTTGGGGGAGACGACCTCAGAAACAGGGTCGGTGTTCGGGCTGCCTCCCTGGCTGGACCCGTCGCTGGGGGCGCCGCCGGTGGACATCCTCGATCTGGTGGCGACCGGGGAGGGTGGATCGACCTCGGCGGCCCGCAACTTCCTGCTCGTGGTGTTGGCGCTGGTCCCCCTCGTCGGGGTGGGGATGGCGGTGGCGTTGGCGTTGTCGGCGCGACGGCGTCACCGGGACTTCGGGGAGAGGCACCGGGAGGGTTTCGGTTTGGCCCCCTGGCAGGAGCAGGGGGTCGACGTCGCTCTGCGCAGCCTCAGTGACCCCGAGGCAGATGCCACTCCCGGCCAGATCCGGGCTTTCGCCTATACGGCTGTCCAGCACACCGTGCTGGCCGAACGGGACCCGGACGGTCGTCCCACCGGGTCTGATCTCCCCCCCCACGAACGGGGCCGGGACCCGGTGCACGCCACCCGCCTCATCGACGTGGTCGACTCCCATCACCGTGCGATCGGGCGGATCCAGCCCGGCAACCTCTACCTGGCCCGGGTGGTCTCCGGCCCCTGGACCCTGGTGCAGGGCGAGGACGGGGTCACCGGCTGGGTCCGCACCGAGCAGCTCACCTCCGGGCCACCCCCCAGCCCCAGCTACCCCCGCGGGCCCGTCCCCGTCACCAGCACCGGACCCCTCCGCTACGTCCGCACCGACGCCGGCCTTCGCCTGGACCGGCGGTCCCCGGGCGGCGGGTACGAACTCGTTCGCGAGCCCCTCCCCCCCGGCGACTACCTGCTCGGCCCCTCCCAGCGAGGGAACATCCCCGTCTACGACCACCACTACCGCCTACTCGGCTACCTCGACGAAGCCCAGGTCCTTCAGCACACCACCCCCGTCCCCTCCCAAGCCCCACCGGCACCATCCCCACCAACCCCCTGACCTGGCTATCCCAAGAGCCGTCCACCCCCTGCCTGAACGAGCGGAGAGGGGGCGTATCGGGGCCGGTCGGGCAGGTTGATGATGAGGAATTCCTAGTCGCCCGGCAGCCAGCGGCGTCCACCTGCGCCATGCCAAGTAGGGGGACCTCATCCACGAGGTGGGCCGGATGTACGGCCGTTCTCCCATCGTCCGCCTGCTGCTGGGAACGGCGCGGCGGCCAGCGCCGCCGGATCGGTGGCCGGCGTGTACGGTGGGGTGAGGCCCCAATGGGCCGGTTGTCGAGTTGGAGAGCGGGCTGGTGATGAGGATGCGTGTAGGACTAGGGCTGCTAGGGGTGCTGGTGGCGGTGGCGGTGCTGCCGGTGGTGGCGGCCCCGGAGGCGTCAGGGGTGGTGTGGTGTGACGGGAAGCCGGCGACCATCGTGGGGACGGCGGGTCCGGACTCGCTCTACGGCACTGATGGTGCTGATGTGATCGCCGGGTTGGGCGGTGATGATGTGATCTACGGCCTCGGAGGGCCGGACAGTGTCTGCGGCGGTGACGGGGACGACCTGATCTTTGGAGGTAGCGGCAGCGACCGGATGCGAGGGAACGCCGGAGATGACCGTCTCTTCGGTTCGGACCATGCCGACACCATTTGGGGGGGCCAGGGCCACGATCTGCTAGACGCTGGCATGGGGGGGAAGGGCAGCCTCTACGGGGGGGCGGGCCGGGATCAGATCGTTCTGCGGCAGGTGCAGGAAGGCGACGACTACCTGGTGGACGGGGGGGCCGGCCGGGACCTGCTCGACCTGCGCGAGGTTCCGCCGTGGCCCTACGGCTGGACGACCGTCTGGGTGGCATTGGCCACTCCCCCCGGCGTCGGTTCGTTGCGGTCGTTGAATACCCTGGGGAACGGCTTCGTCGATACGGGTTCGCTGGTCAGTGTGGAGAAGGTGTTCGGCACCCAGGGGATCGATCATCTGTACGGTGACGATCGCCCCAATCGCCTGTGCGGTAAGGGGGGCAACGACCGGCTGTACGGAAACGGGGGGAGAGACCGCCTGCTGGGAGGCCTCGGCAATGACAAAGCCTACGGTGGGGAGGGGGATGATCGCCTCCGGGGTGGACCCGGAGACGACGATCTGGTCGGCGAGGCGGGGATCGATCGTCTGGACGGGGGGCCCGGCACCGACAACTGCGACGGGGAGACCAAGGTTGCCTGCGAGGCAGGGTCCATCCTCTGATCCTCAGCCGATCAGGACAGGGCGCCTTCCCGCAGAAACCGACCGCCTCAACGGGGAAGCCAGGACGAATGCCTGCCGGACAGGGGAAGTCTTGGAGAACTGCGGGGGAGGGTCGTCGATCTAGACGGCCCGGCCGCGGGCGCCTCCCACCGCCGGGGCGGCTCACCCTACCGGCCAGCCCGCCGAGACGGGCGCCGGATGGTTTCTGCCTCTGACGATTCGACGCCGCGAGTGTGGAATCGGGCTTCGGACGGCAACTGGCGATCGGGGGCCTCCAAGGGAGTTGCCAGAGGGTGCTGCCGGGGCATAGGACTCGACAGCATGTTCGAAGCGGCAGGCCCCACCGCTCTAGGGACATTCATGCACCCTGGCCCAGGCGAGGGTGACGTGAGCAGCCCTTTCGGGGACCCTGGCGCAGACTTCACCGGCGATCAGACGGTTGTTCGTTTTCCGTTCAGGCTCGAGAGCCTCGCAGAAGGTCGCTGGGCAACGACCCCGCTCCCCGGCTTCTCGTGGCCGTGGTGCGGCGCCCCCGCTGCCCGCTCCGACGCTGAGCGGCGTAGCGGATTCTGGCAGCATGTACCCTCGCGCGCCGCGCTACGCGTGCAGGTTCTTCGATGGTTTCTTCGCTGATCGACCGCACCGACTATCCGACCCTGCAGGAGATCGTCTATCTCAACCAGGCTTCACTGGGCCTGATCGGTAATCCCGCTATCGAAGCCATGCACGACTTGCTCGACCGTGTCGCGCGCCACGGCAATGTCCACATGTCCGACGAGGAGGAGGTGGCCTTCCTTGACCGCCTTCGGGAGCGAGCGGCCCGGCTGTTGACGGTGGAAGGCTCCCGGATCGCCATCCTCTCCAGCGCGAGCGAACTGCTCGGCCAAGCTCCCTTCTTGCTGTCCCCGGCGCGGGGGTCGAAGGTGATCGCCGTGGCCTCGGACTTCCCCGCGATCACGCGCCCCTGGCTGCGCCTGGCCGGGCGCGGCGAGTGCCTCATCGAGTTCGTCGAGGACCACCCCGAGTCCGACCTGACGGCTGACCTGGTCGCCCGGATCGACAACTGCACATCGGTGGTTGCCGTCGGGTGGGTCCAGTACGCGACGGGAACAGTGATCGATGTCCCCCGACTGCGAGCAGCCACGGAGGAGGCTGGCGTCAGGCTTGTCCTGGACGCGACCCAGGGGGCCGGTGCGATGTGCTCCGATGCGGGAACTTGGCACGCCGACCTGGTTGTGTCCAGCGGCTACAAGTGGCTCGGCGGCCATGGCGGAGTGGCGATCGGGGCGCTCGCCCCCGGCGTTGTCGTCCAGACCCCGCCGCTGCCGGGGTGGATGGGCGCTCCCCGTCCTTTCGCGTTCGACGCCACGCGGATGCTGCTGGCCGAGGATGCCCGCCGGTTCACCCAGTCAACGATGAGCTACGTCTCCGTGGTCGGACTGACGACAGCAGTGGATCAGCTCCTGGCGACGGGACTGGACAGCATCGAGCGCCACGCGACGCGACTCCGTGACCTGTTGCTCGACGCGGTCGAGGACCGGGGCTGGCGGCCCTTCCACCACCGCGGGAACCCCGCCGCCGCACCGCACATCGTCTCACTGGCACATCCGGGTGAGCCGTCCGGCGGAGTGCTGAGGCGGCTACGAGACGAAGGGATCGTGTGCAGCGCCCGCGGAGGCCGGCTCCGGGTGTCCCTGGCCCCCTATAACGACGACAGCGACATCGCCGCTCTTGCGGTCGCGCTGACCTAGCGGGCGCCGGGTGCCCGGACTACCCACAGCGGCGGAGACTGTGACCGCGAGACATGACCGAGGATTCCTCAGGGAACATTCCTGAACCCTGGCGCACCCAGCTGCCTTGTCCCCCGGTGGGCCGGCCCTGGGCCGGGGACAACCGGACCCCTCTTGCCTGGGCGGCTCCGTCCTCTTGAGCCACGTAGAGTCCGTGGCGTGGCGATCCCGGTCCTAGGTCTGTCGCTCTACTGCCCGCCCGAGGAGATAGCCGCGCAGGCGGCCGCTGCCGAAGAGGCCGGGTTCGACGAGATCTGGCTCGGGGAGGACTTCTTCGACAGCGGGGGCATCGCTGCTCTCGCCCTGGCTCTGGGAGCTACCCGCCGGGTCACCATCGGCCTTGGGGTGCTTTCTGCAGCCGTTCGGGCCCCGGTGCTCCTAGCGATGGAGCTGGCTGCGCTCGGACGGGCATATCCCAGCAGGCTGATCGCCGGAATCGGCCTGGGGGAACCAGCATCCCTCGGGGTCATCGGCTGGCTTCCGGAGTCACCTCTGGCCTCGGTCCGGGAGTGTGTCACCACGGTGCGGGCCCTTCTCCACGGTGGACGACTGGCCGGCAAAGGGGGCGGGTTCGCCCTGGCCTACCCCGCTGCTATGCCGATCCACCTGGGTGCTGTGGGTCCCCGCATGCTGCGTCTGGCTGGGGAGGTGGGGGACGGCACGGTCCTGTCGGTGGGGTCCGGCCCGGCCTACGTGGAGTGGGCGGCGGCGCGGATAGCCGAGGGCCGCAGGGGAGATCTGGCCGGGCATCGGGTCACCGTGCTCACCTTCCTCTCCGTGGCGGTTACCCGAGAGGAGGCGTACCGGGCGATCGAGGTTCCGCTGGCCGGCCTGTTGGCCAAGGAGGTGTTCCGTCCCGTGGTCCGCTACTCGGGCCTGGGGGAGGAGGCGATGGCGGCTGCGGCCGACGGTTCGGTCGCTCGCCTGCACGCGGTGCACCCCGATTGGATAGACACCTTCGCTGTTGCTGGTGACCCGGTCACTTGTGCCCAGCGGATCCGCGCCT
>CAZJRF010000055.1:0-12292 GCA_964548475.1 uncultured Acidimicrobiia bacterium | reverse complement strand
AAGGGGTGCGTTATCCACCGTGAACGGGTTCGGGGAGGAAAACACACCCCCCCCACTCGCTGCGCTCGCTCGGGACTCCCCCCTGAGGGGGGGAGCACCCTAGATGAGTTCGATTACCGCCATCTCGGCGCCGTCGCCCCGCCGGGGGCCGAGGCGCACGATGCGGGTGTAGCCGCCGGGCCGGCCGGCGTAGCGGGGCGCCACCTCTTCGAAAAGCCTCGTCACTACTTCCCGGTTCTCGATCTCGGCAAGCACCTGGCGGCGGGCGTGCACCGTGCCGACGCGGGCCTTGCTGATGAGCCGCTCGGCAAGCGGGCGGACCAACTTGGCCCGGGTGACGGTGGTGGTGATGCGCCCCTCCCACAACAACTCCTGGGCCAGGTTGCGCAGCATGAGGTTGTGATGGGCGGGGCTGCCCCCCAGCCGTGGGCCCTTCTTGGGCTTGGGCATCAGGCGGGCACCTCCTCGTCGCGCGGTGAGCGCAGCGACAGGCCCATCTCGTCGAGCTTGGCCACCACTTCCTCCAGGCTCTTCTGGCCGAAGTTGGTGATGTTGAGCAGATCCTCCTCCGTCCGGGTCACCAGCTCGCCGACGGTGGCAATCTGCGCCCGGCGCAGGCAGTTGCGGGGGCGCTCCGACAGGTCGAGTGCCTCGATGGGCAGGTCGAGGTCCGGCGAGGAAGCCTCGGCGGAGATCACGTCGCCGAGCTCCAGGCCGACGCCCTCCCCCACCCCGGCGAAAAGGCCCATGAGCTCTCCCAGGGTCTTGCCGGCCGACGACATCGCCTCCCCCGGGGTCACCGCCCCGTTGGTCTGCAGGTCGAGCACCAGCCGGTCGAAGTTGGTCATCTGGCCGACCTGGGTGCTCTCGACGGTGTACGACACGCGGCGCACCGGCGAGAAGATGGAATCGACGGGGATGATCCCGATGGTGTCGCCGCGGGCGTTGCGCTCCGACGACCGGTAACCCACCCCGCGTTCGGCGGTCATCTCGATCTCCAGCCGGGCCGAGGACGACATGGTGGCGAGGTGCAGGTCACCGTTGACCACCTCTACGCCCGCCGGGCACTTGATGTCACCGGCAGTGACTTCTCCCTTGCCCTTAGCGGACAGGTACAGAGTGAGCTGCGGCTCGGGGGAATCGATGCGCAGCACGACCTGCTTCAGGTTGAGCAGGATGTCCACGACGTCCTCCACCACTCCTTCGACGGTGGAGAACTCGTGCTGCACCCCTTCGATGCGCACGGTGGTGATGGCCGCTCCCGGGATACGGGATAGCAGGGTGCGGCGCAAGGTATTGCCCAGGGTGTAGCCGAAACCGGGCTCGAGCGGTTCGACGACGAACCGGGAGCGAATCTCGGAGACCTGGACTTCCTCGATCTGGGGACGCTGGACGATCAGCACTGATCTCCCCCTACTTCGAGTACAACTCGACGATTAGCTGCTCCTGGACCTGGGTGTCGATCTGGACCCGGTTGGGCAGGCTGTGGACCACGATCCGCTTCTCTGCCGGGTCGACCTCGAGCCAATCGGGCTTGGGCCGGCCACCGGCGGTGTCGAGGGAGTGCTGCACGACCAGGAGGTCGCGGCTGGCATCCCTCATGGTGATCTCGTCGCCCGGGCGCAGCCGGTACGACGGGATGTCGGCCCGGCGGCCGTTGACCCGGAAATGGCCGTGGGAGACCAGTTGGCGGGCCTGGGCTCGCGACTCGCCGAAGCAAGCCCGGTAGATCACGTTGTCGAGACGGCTCTCGAGGATGCGCAGCAGGTTCTCACCGGTGATGCCCCGCTGCCGGGCCGCCTTCAGGTAGTAGCCGTGGAACTGCTTCTCGAGCACCCCGTAGATGCGGCGGGCCCTCTGCTTCTCCCGCAACTGGATCAGGTACTGGGTGTCGCGCACCCGGCCCCGCCCGTGCTCACCGGGCGGATAGGGCTTGTGCTCGATGGCGCACTTGGACGACTCGCAGCGCACGCCCTTGAGGAAAAGCTTGGTGCGCTCGCGACGGCACAACTTGCAGACCGAACCGGTGTACCGAGCCACGCCTTAACCCCTTCCCCGCCGCTTCTTGGGGCGGACGCCGTTGTGGGGGATGGGGGTGATGTCCCGGATCCCGGTCACCTCCATGCCCATGGTCTGCAGGGTGCGGATGGCCGTCTCCCGGCCAGAGCCGGAACCGCGCACCACGACGTCCACCTTGCGCATCCCGAACTCGCCGGCGCGCCGGGCGGCCTGCTCGGCGGCCACCTGAGCGGCGTAAGGGGTGGACTTGCGGGAGCCCTTGAAGCCGACCGTCCCGCCGGAGGTCCACACCAGGGTGTTCCCCTCCAGATCGGTGATGTTGATGATGGTGTTGTTGAACGAGGCAGTGATGTGCGCCTGCCCGTGGAGGATGTTCCTCCGCTCCCGCCGCCGGGTCCGCTTTTTCTCAGCCACCTATACCTCCGCGGGCGTCAGTGCTTCCGAACCTTCTTCTTGCCGGCAATTGCCTGGCGGGGACCCTTCCTGGTCCGGGCATTCGTGTGGGTGCGCTGGCCGCGGACGGGGAGGCCGCGCCGGTGGCGGATACCCTGGTAGGTGCCGATCTCCACCTTGCGCTTGACGTTCTGGGACACCTCGCGGCGCAGGTCGCCCTCCACCCGGAAGTTGGCGTCGATGTACTGCCGGATGCGGGCCACTTCATCGTCGGTGAGGTCGCGAATGTGCGTGTCGCGGCTGATGCCCAGGATGTCGCAGGTCTCCTGGGCCCGGGGCAGGCCCATGCCAAAGATGTAGGTCAATCCGATCTCGACTCGCTTGTCCCGGGGCAGGTCGACACCTGCTATACGCGCCATCTATTTCACCCCTGTCGCTGCTTGTGCCGCGGGTTGGAACAGATAACCCAGACGCGGCCGTCCCGCCGGATGATCCGGCACTTCTCGCACATCTTCTTGACCGAAGGGCGAACCTTCACCGCGTCCACTTTCCCGGTCGAACCGGCCGGGCGCACCCGGCCACGCATCGGTGGATCCGGGGGGCCCGACGACGGCAGCTCGACCGCGCCACATCGTCGGCTTCTAAACACACCAAAAGGACCCCAAAGGGCCGGGGAGGAAGAGTACCGGACGCGTGCCACCACGACAAATCCCGGCCGGGGCCCGGCCGGCCGCGCGTGGAGCCTTCCGACCGACAGCTTAGCGGGACCGCGGACCCTCCCCCCGGGAGTACCCGGGCCGGGAACCGGCGGGCCGGTGGTCTATCTTTCCGCTCACCTATGCGGCTCTGCGGCTTCCGCCCCGGCGTGCGATCCGGGCCCGGCGACCCGGGCGGCCGGCAATGACGCTGGGCCTGCTGCTGGCCGGCCACTTCGCCGCCGCCGCGGTGCTGGTAGGAATGCCGGCCCGGGCCCGCCGGGCGGCCACCGTCGTCGCTCTCCTTCCCTTGTTGGGCTTCACCGTCTGGGCGGCGGCCACGGCGGGGCGGCTCAGCAGCGGAGAGTTGATCGAACTGCCCCTGCCCTGGATCCCCGGGCTGGGGGTGAGCCTCGACTTGCGCCTCGACGCCCTCGGGCTGGTGCTGGCGGTGGTCGCCACCGGCATCGGCACCCTGGTCGCCCTCTACTCGCTGGCCTACCTGCCCTCCACCACCCACCTGCCCCGGTTCCTCGCCTACCTGGTGGGCTTCGCGGGGGGGATGGTGGGCATCGCCGCCGCCGACAACCTGTTCGGCCTGTTCGTCTTCTGGGAGGTCACTACCGTCGCCTCCTACCTGCTGATCGGCTTCTCCGACGACAAGGGAAGTGCCCGGGCCGCCGCCCTGCAGGCGGTGCTCACCACGTCCACAGGGGGCCTAGCCATGCTGGCCGGCTTCGTGCTGCTCTCCCAGCAGGCGAGCACCACCTCCCTGGCCGCCCTGCTCGCCGACCCGCCCGGGGGGCCGGCGGCCACCTGGGCCCTGCTACTGGTGTTGCTGGGAGCCTTCACCAAGTCGGCCCAGGCCCCATTCCACGCCTGGCTGCCGGCGGCAATGGCGGCTCCCACCCCGGCCAGCGCCTACCTGCACTCGGCGACGATGGTGAAGGCGGGGATCTTCCTCCTGGCCCGTCTCTCGCCCGCATTCTCCGCCGACCCCATCTGGATGCCCCTCATCACCACAGTGGGCCTGGTGACCATGGTGCTGGGGGCCTGGCGGGCGCTGCGGCAGGTGGATCTGAAGCTGCTGCTGGCCTTCGGCACGGTCAGCCAGCTCGGCTTCATGACCGCCCTGCTCGGGCTGGGGCTGGTGCACGCCGCCCTGGCGGTGCTGGTGGCCCACGCTCTGTACAAGTCGGCCCTCTTCCTGGTGGTGGGGACCATCGACCACCTCACCGGCACCCGCGACCTGCGGGTGCTCTCCGGGTTGGGCCGCCGTCTTCCCTGGCTGCTGGGGCTGGCCACGGTGGCCGCCGCTTCCAAGGCCGCGGTGCCCCCGCTGCTGGGCTTCGTGGCCAAGGAGGCGGCCTTCGCCGAGATCATCGGCGACGGCACCTGGCCGGTGTTAGTGGTGGCCGGCCTGGCCTCTGCCCTTACCAGTGCTTACGCGCTGCGCTTTCTCTGGGGAGCCTTCGCCGTCAAGCGCCTCGCCCCCGATGCCCGGCCGATCGGTGAGCAGGTCCACTCCCCCTCCCCCGGCCTCTGGGGGCCCATAGCCTTGCTGACTCTCGGGTCGCTGGTGCTGGGGATCGCGCCGGGGCTGGTCGATCCGCTCCTCAAGGCGGCGGCCGGAACCCCCGGCTACCTGGTGCTGTGGCCCGGGCTGAAGCCGGCTCTGGCCGTGTCGGCCGGTTCCCTGCTAGTGGGCCTGTTGATCCACCTCGGGCGCACCCGCACGGCCCACCTCCAGGCGGCCTGGGAGCGCCTGCTGCGAGCCGTCCGGGTGCCCAGCTCCGACGGCCTGTACCGTCGCTCGATCGCCACCCTCAACCACCTGGCCGATGGGCTCACCGGCAAGTTGCAGTCCGGTTCGCTGCCCATGTATCTGGGGGTGATCCTGATAGCCACCCTGGGCCTGCCGGCGGTGACCTGGCTGGCCTCGGGAGGCGCCGTTCTCAACCTCCCGCTCGTCCACCGGCCGGCCGAGGCGGCCCTCGGCGCCCTGGCGGTGACGGCTGCGATCGCCGCGGCTGCCACCCGGCGGCGCCTGGCGGCGGTGCTGCTGATGGGGGCGGTCGGCTACGGCGTGGCCGGCCTGTTCGTGCTGTACGGCGCCCCCGACCTGGCCCTCACCCAGCTGCTCATCGAGACCCTGACGGTGGCCATGTTCGCCTTCGTCCTCACCCGCCTCCCCCGTCGCTTCGATGAGACGCTGCTTCCCCTCTGGCGCGGGCTGCGCGTGGGGGTGGCTCTGGCGGTCGGGGGCTTCATCACCTGGGCGGCGCTGGCGGTGGGCGGCGGAACCGGAGATCGGGTCTCGGCCGGCTACCTGGAGGCGGCGGTCCCCGGGGCGGGCGGGCGCAATGTGGTCAACGTCATCCTCACCGACTTCCGCGCCCTCGACACGCTGGGCGAGATCACCGTGCTTGCCACCGCGGCGCTCGGGGTGGCCGGGCTGGTGACCGGGCTGAGGACGGTCCGCCGGGAGGAGGACGGCCCATGAAGCTGCGCCCCTCGGTGGTGCTCGACACCGGTGCCCGCACCATGGTGCCCACCCTGGTGCTTGTCTCGGTGTACCTGCTGGTGGTGGGCCACAACGCCCCCGGCGGCGGCTTTGTCGGGGGGCTGGTAGCCGGGACGGCGCTGCTGATCAGCTTCCTCGCCCGGGGGGAGGACGGCGTGGCCCGGCTGGTGCCCGCCCACCCGGTCCTGATCCTGGGCATGGGCCTGTCCCTGGCGCTGGCCGCGGGCATCGCCGGCCTGTTCGCCGGGAAGGCCTTCCTCGACGCGTTGCAGGCCACCATCGAGGCCCCGGTGCTGGGAAACGTGAAGCTGAACACCGCGCTGGCCTTCGACCTCGGGGTGTACCTGGTGGTGGTCGGCCTGGTGGCCCTGGTGCTGCGGCGGCTGGCCCGGGAGGAGCAGCCGTGAGCCTGGCGGTCGCTCTCTGTGCAGGAGCCCTCTTCGCCGCCGGCACCTACCTGCTGCTGCAGCGCCTGCTGACCCGCATCGTGATCGGGCTGGGCCTGATCGCCCATGGAGCCAACCTGCTGCTGCTGGGCTCGGGCGGGCGGCCCGGTGCGGCACCGATCATCACCGAGGGAGCCGCCGCCTACTCGGACCCCCTGCCCCAGGCGCTGGTGCTCACCGCCATCGTCATCACCTTCGGGGTGACCGCCTTCCTCCTTGCCCTGGCCTGGCGCAGCTGGGTCCTCACCCGCTCCGACGCGGTGGAGGACGACCTGGAGGACCGCCGCATCGCCCGGTTGGGGAAGGCAGGGAAGTGACCGTCCTGGCCACCCTGCCGGTGGTGGTGCCCCTGGGCGGGGCGGCCCTCTGCCTGCTGGCCCGGCGGCAGATCCGACTGCAGCGCCTGTTCGGCCTGGCCGCCGGCGGGGGGTCGCTGGCCGTGGCCCTGGCGCTGGTGGTGACCGTGGATAGGGAAGGCCCGGTGGCGGTGGCCCTCGGCGGCTGGCCACCCCCGCTGGGCATCGCCCTGGTCGCCGACCGTCTGTCCGCCCTGATCCTGGCGGTGGCCGCCACCGTGCTCTTCGGCGTGCTTGCCTACGCGGTGGGCCAGCACCAGGGCGACACCACTGTGCCCCACTTCCACGCCGTCTACCAGGTGCTGGCCGCCGGGGTCTCCCTGGCCCTGCTCACCGGCGACCTGTTCACCCTGTTCGTGGCCTTCGAGGTGATGTTCATCGCCAGCTACGTGCTGATCACCGCCCGGGCGGGGCCGGAGCAGGTCCGGGCCACCCTCACCTACGTGGTGGTCAGCCTCACCGCCTCCGCCCTCTTCCTGGCCACGGTGGCCCTCATCTACGCCGCTGCCGGCAGCGTGAACCTGGCCGACCTGGCCGGCCGGATGGGTGAGGTCCCCGCCGCCACCCGCCGCGGCCTGGGCTGGTTGCTCTTCATGGTCTTCGGCATCAAGGCGGCCATCTTCCCGTTGTTCTTCTGGCTGCCCGACTCCTACCCGACCGCCCCCACCCCCGTGACCGCCATCTTCGCCGGCCTGTTCACCAAGGTGGGGGTGTACGCCATGATCCGCACCCAGGTGCTGCTGTTCCCCGGCGACGGGCCGTCCACGGTGATGCTGGTGGTGGCCGGGATCACCATGGTGGTGGGGGTACTCGGCGCCATCGCCCAGAGCGACATCCGCCGCATCCTCTCCTTCCACATCGTCAGCCAGATCGGGTACATGGTGATGGGCCTGGGTTTCTTCACCGTGGCCGGCATCGCTGCCGCCATCGTCTTCCTGGTGCACCAGATTGTGGTGAAGACGGTCCTGTTCCTGGTCGGGGGCCTGGTGGAGGAGGCGTCCGGCACCGGCGCCCTGGGCAAGGTGAGCGGGGTGCTGCACCGCTACCCGGTGATGGCACTCCTCTATCTGCCGGCCGCCCTGAGCCTGGCCGGCCTGCCGCCCTTCTCCGGATTCGTCGGGAAGCTGGCCCTGGTGCAGGCCGGCTTTGCCGCCGGCCAGGGGCCGGTGGTGGCCGTCTCGCTGGCCGCCAGCGTGCTCACACTGTTCTCTATGGCCAAGATCTGGGCCGGGGCCTTCTGGGGAGCGCCCTGCCCCGGACCTGGGCGGCGCCCGGCCGTCACCACCCTCGCCGCCACCGCCGCCCTGGTGGTGGTCAGCCTGCTCATCGCCGTTGTGGCCCAGCCCCTGGTGGACCTGGCGGGCCGGGCTGCCGCCGACCTGCTGGCCGCCGATACCTACCGCATCGCGGTGCTGGGAGGTTGACCATGCACACACTGACCACTGTCGCTCTCTCCCTGCTAGGGATCTCCGCCCTGCTCACTACTCTGCGCCTGCTGCGCGGGCCGGGACTGGCCGACCGCATGATTTCCCTCGACACCCTGCTTTTCCAGGGAGCCGCCGCCCTCGGAGTGCTGGTGGTGCACACCGGCGACTTCACCCTGGTGCCGCTGCTGGTGGTGATCGTGTTGATCGCTTTCGCCGGCACCGTGGTGGTGGCCCGGACCATCGAGACGGGGACGCGGAGATGAGGAACGCGACCGTCGGGGTGCTGCTGATGGGCGGAGCCCTGCTGTCGCTGCTGGCGGCGGTGGGCCTGGTCAGGTTCCCCGATGTGCTCACCAGGATGCACGCCGCCGCCAAGGCGGCGACGGTGGGAGTGATCCTGATCACCGCGGCGGCGGTGCTGGCGGTGGAAGGAGCCGGAGACACCGCGCTGCTGGTGCTGGTAATGCTCCTTCTGTTCCTGTCGGGCCCGGTGGCCACCACCCTGCTGGGAGGCAGCGCCTATCACGACCCCGGCGCGGAGGGTGTCATTGTGGGCCGCGACGACCTGGCGGGGAAGGCACCGGATGAGCCGGCCTTCGACGACCGGCCCGGGTCGTGGTGGCTGTTGGCGGTATGGGCGACGGCGGTGTGGGTGGCCCTGTGGGGCGTGGCCGAGCCGGGAGTGGCTCTGGGGGCCGTCGCGTTGGGGGCCACGCTGGCTCTGCTGCTCCCGGACTTCCGGCCCCGCTGGCCGCAGGGGGTGCTGCACCCCATCGCCGCCTTGCGCTGGGCCCTCCACCTGGGCCGGGAGATCGTGGTCTCCACCTGGCAGGTGGCCCGGGCGGTGGTCTCCCCTACCTCGCGTCTGCGCATCGCAGTGATTCGGGTGCCGCTGCAGGTGCGCACCGCCACGGAGGTCACACTCCTGATGAACTCGATCTCCTTCACCCCGGGGACCATCGCGCTGGAGGTGAAGGAGGGCGAGTTGTTCGTGCACGTGCTGCACCTGGCCAGCCCGGAGGCCTTCATCGACGAGGTCCGGACCCTGGAAGGCCGCATCATTGCCGCCTTCGGCACCCCGGAGACCCGGGCCGAGCTGCGCGTCGACAAGAACCAGGACCCGGGCGACCGGGCGGGCTGATCTTCGGCGGCGGCCGGACCGCTGCCGAGCCGGCGGCCGTCTCCCTACTCGAGCCCGGCCAGGCGCTCCGCCTCGGAGAGAAGACGCCCGGTGGCCGGATCCACCGCGTCGCAGCCCCCGTCCACCACGGTCATGGTGACACCGGGCGCCACCCCGCTGCCGGCCAGGTAGGGAGCGTCGAGATACCCGGAGCGGACGGCCCCGGCCAGGGCGCCGGGGTCCCCCGCCGACGCGCCGGGGAAGCGCTCCTCGACGGCCTCCAGCAAGCAGGAGGCCTCGGCCAACAGATGAGCCCGCCGAGCCGCCACCGCCGGGTCGGATAGGGGGTCGGGAAGGCCGAGGAGGGCATCGTCGATGACCTGGTGGACCAAGTGGCAGCTGGACACCAGCTCCCCGGCCTCGATGGCGTGGTGCGCCTCGGTGTAGCCGACCACGTGCAGGATGTCGGGCGCGACCAGCATGGCGGTGCGGGTGGCCGAGGCCAGCTGTCCCCGGGCCCGGTCGGGATCCAAGGGAAGGGAGAACAGGCCGCCCCGCAGCTGCCGGAGGACGGTCACCCCCTCCCCCACCTGCTCCCGCACCAGCGCGTCCATGGCCGACATCTTGGCGACATCCATGGCCGGGGAGATCCCCGGCGGGTTGTTGAGCATCATCTGCACGATGTAGGTGGTGACCCCCGCCCGGGCGCTCAGCCCGGCGGCCAGGGCGGCGGCAGCCACCTGCACCACGTCTGAGGCGTGCCGCAGCCCCCACTGGTTCTGGTCGTTGCGCTCCACCGCCACACCGTGGGAGGCGCACCAGGCGACCAGCTCCCCCTGTTCGACTATGGCGGCCTCCAGCGGTCGCACCGAGCGCCCATCCAGTTCCGAGTACCAGAAGACGGGAACCGCACACCAGGCGTTGTGAATGGTCTCGGTCAGCACCTCGGCCAGGGCCACCTGGTCGTTGGTGCCCGAATAGCAGCGCATAAGGGGGCGGTTGCCCTGCCGGGTGGCGGCATAGAGGCGGCGCAGGTCGTCGGCACTGCGCACCGGTACTCCGCCCGCCCCGTCCTGGGCCGGGTCCATGCGCTCGGGGTGGAAGAAGTGCTCCTGGAAGTTCTGGTCGGGCCCCAGGGAGACGACATCGAGGACCCCGGCGGCGGCAATCTGCCCGATCCCCTCTACCGTGGCCTCCAGTTCGGGCCGGCCGAAGTGGTGGCGCAGCAGGGGCCGGGGGGCCAGTTGCTCCCGCCGCTCCACCAGCGACTGGGCCCATTCCCTCTCTCCCCGGTCGCCCGCCTCCCCCGACAGGTACTCCTCCACGGTGGGCCCGTCGACAGCGCCGAACACCGCCTCGAACAGGCCGACGCGGGCAGCCACCTCGGCCACCACCGGCGTCCCCCCGAACACCAGCCGCTGCCCCGGCCGGCCGGCGGCGGCCAGGCCCTCCTTCAGCTGGGCGAAGAGGCGCTCCGCCGCCTCCGGGGTGAGGCGGTAGGAGAGAGCGAGCAGATCGGGCTGCCGGGCGGCGGCCTCCACCACCCGCTCCACCGGCACGGCCGGCCCCAGGAACTCGGTGCGGTAACCGGCCCGCCGGGCGGCGGCCAGGAAGTTGAGCACTCCGGCGGTGTGCACGCAGTCGCCCAGGGCGGCGCCGACCACCAGGGGAGCTTCGCCCACTCAGCCCCCCATCTCGGCGATGCGGCGAATCTCGCCCGGGCTGAGGCCGTCGAGGCCCAGGCTTTCCAGCGTCCGTCCCCGGGTCCAGAAGTTGGTGTCCATCATGAGGCCGGCAAACAGGATGAGGGCCTCGATGGCCCGGGTGTTCAGGCCAAAGGCCCTTCCTGCCGAGGCGATCGGCACCAGGCTCATTGGCACATCCTCCAGGATGTAGCGGTGCTCCAGGGTGGAGGGAGCGGTGATGCCCCGATACCCCTCGTTGGCCCGCACCGCCTCGAACAGGTCACTGCCGGTGGCCCGGTAGGCGCTGGCCAGCCACTCCATGAGGCTCTGCACCTCCACCCCCAGCAGGGCGGCCACCGCCTTGCGCTCCCGATCCACCGCCTCGAGCACCCCGGTCATGGAGGGGCTGATCCCGTCCCAGTAGAACTCGAAATCGCCCTGGTCGTTCTCGATACGAGCGGCGTTCAGCAACGTGATGGCCGGGTGGACCACCGCCCCCACGTTGGAGAACGACGTCTCCAGCGTGCTGGAAGCCTCGGTGAACTGCGGGTACCACTCGTTGAGAGCGGCCACCACCCCGGCGGTGCGCGCCGGGCGGAGGGCGGCCACCGGCACCGCGTGCTTGATGCGGGCGATGTGTGACTCGGCCGGCCCGGTGGAGCGGGCGGTCATCAGGTTGGTGGCCGCCTCGGCCACCACCACGTCGGCCATGCACTCTGCAGCCGTCAAGGCCCGCCGGAACTCGAGGGCCCCGAAGGTCCGGCCCGGGTTGAGCACCACCATCTGGCCGTCCTGCAGGTACGGAGCGCACCGCTCGGCCATCTCGCGGTGGGCAAAGGCCGGCACGTTGACGATGATCAGGCGCGATTCGGCCAGGGCCTCCTCCAGGTCGTCGGTGATGAGGCGCACCCGGCCGAAGCCGTTCACCTCCCCCTCTACCTCCACCCCGCCCCGGGCACGCAGGGCGGCGATGTTGGCCGCGGTGCGGTTCCAGAGGGCAACCGGCGCACCGCGCAGGGAAAGGTCACCGGCCATGGCACGGCCGGCGTGGCCGGCCCCGAGAATGGCGATCATCGGGTGCTCCCTCGATCGTCGGAGTATGCAGGATAGGCGCCGGAGCCCGGCTTTCACCCGGCGCCGGTAGATATGCGGCAGAATGAAGCCTTCACAGGCACAGGGAGGAACCCGTGTCCGAGCAACTGGTGGGTTCCGTCACCCACTTCTTCAACAAGGCGGGCGTGATCGCCATCGAGATGGCCGAAGGCGAACTGAAGGTGGGTGACACCATCCACGTGGTGGGCCACCTGACCGACTTCACCGAGACGGTCGGCTCGATGCAGATCGAGCACGAGCAGAAGGAAGTCGTCCGCAAGGGTGACCTGGTCGGCATCAAGGTCGCCGGCAAGGCCCGCCCCGGCGACGACGTCTACCGCGTGGTAGCCGAGTAGAGGCTGGGGAGGGCCGAACGGCGCGATCCACCTGAGGATCCACCTCCCCCTCAGGGGGAGGTGGACCGGGCCGCAGGCTCGGGACGGAGGGGGTGCGTCGCCCAGGTCAGATGGGTTGGGCTGCTTCCCAGCACCCCCCTCCCCTCGCTCGCTGCGCTCGCTGGGGACTTCCCCCTTAG
>CAZJRF010000054.1:0-12400 GCA_964548475.1 uncultured Acidimicrobiia bacterium | reverse complement strand
GCGACATCAGCGAGAACGCCGACTACGAAGCGGCCAAGGACGAGCAGGGCCTTATGGAGGCCCGCATCCGCCGCATTCGCCACGTGCTCAAGACCGCGGAAGTGCGTGCCTCGGTGAGCACCGAAGTGGTCGAGGTCGGCTCGCTGGTCACCGTGCGGGAAGACGGCCAGGAGACCGAGTACCTGGTCGCCACCCCGGAGAACCGGGTCCCCGGGTGCCAGCTGGCCAGCCCTTCGGGCCCGTTGGGCCGGGCCCTGCTCGGGGCCCATCCCGGCGACCGGGTGGACTACCAGGCCCCCGGCGGCAGGTTCAGCGTCGAAGTGGTGGCCGTGCGCCCCTTCGGCGCCTGAAGCGGGCCCTTCAGGCCCGCCGCACTCCCCGGCCCCCGTACCACTGGCACAACGCCACCGTCAGCCGCTCCATGGTGAGCCGATGGGTGGCCTCGGGCATCGACTTCAGATGCAGATCGGCCCGGGCCAGGGCGTCGAGTGCCCGGCGCAGCCGCTCCGGCGATGCCCGGCCCCGCGACCGCCAGGCCTTCTGCAACGGGAACTGGGCCATGCTCCCCCCCGCCCACTCGGCGAAAGTGGCCTGGTCGGGCGCAGCCGCCGCCAGCGCCCGCCGGCGCAGGTCGCTCTCGAGGAAGGCCAGCAGCTGCAGAGGGTGGCCGTGGGTCAGGAAATCGGCGAGGCGCCGCAGGGCAGATCCTACGTCGCCCTCCCCCACCGCATCGGCGTAGTGCCACATCGGCTCATCGGGGCGGTTACGGAAACGGGAAATCACGTCCGCTTCATCGATGGGCCCCTCGGCCATGGAGAGCTGATCCAGCGCCTGCCCCAGTGAGGCGATATCCGACCCGAAACGCTGCACCAGGGCCGCCGCCGCCCCCGGGGTCAGGCTCACCCGCCGCCGCCGGGCGGCTCCGCTCAGCCATTCGGCGGCATCACGCTCGCGCAGTTTCTTCACCGTGACCCGCTCACCCACCTGGTCCACCACCCGCGCCAGCGGCGCGGGCAAGGCGCCGGCCGACACGAAGCACACCACCGCCGTGCCCCCGTTGAGGTCGACGATCAACTGAGAGATCACGTCGGCTTCTCCCTTGAGCAGGTTCTGGGCATCGACCACCAGGCATCCCCGCCGCCCGCCGAACAGCGACCCGCTCTGCAGGGCCGGCACCAGGGCGGCCACCTCGGGCCGCAGGACGCCCTCGCCCTCGTCGGTGGAGACCCCCCGGGCAGGCACGTCGAACCGGTCGATGCCGTCCACACCGGCCTCCTGGAGAGTCGCCTGCCCGCGGCGCAGCATCTCATCGCGATCGCCGGGGCCCGCGTCGCCGGCACCGGCCACCAGGAAGACAGCGGCGGGCATGGGATCACCGTAGCGCTCCCGGGTGACACCCGCCGCCGCCCGGCCCACGATCCGTCATCCGGGCCCCAGCACCACCGTCACGTCCCCTTCCCGATCGGTGCGATGCACCGCCGCCCCCGCTGCCTCCAGGGTGGACACCACCTCCGGGGCAGGATGGCCGAACTGGTTGGGACCGACGCTGATCACTGCCACCCGAGGGGCACAGTCCGTCAGCCAGTCCAGGTCGCTGGTCGCCGCTCCCTGATGAGGCACCTTCAGCACATCGGCCCGCACCGGGCCGAGATCGGCCTGCGCGATGGCCTCTATGTCCCCGGGCAGCAACAGCAAGACCCCGCCCGCCCGCACCGCCAGCACCAGAGAGCCGTCGTTGAGGGACGCATAGCGGCGCCGGGGCCCCAGGACCTCGATGTGGAAAGAGCCCACCTCTGCTTCCCAACCCGCGGCGGGCACCTCCACCGTCACCCCGGCCGCCCGCATCTCCTCCAGGACGGCCGCCAGCGCCTCCCCCCCGTCGCCCGAGTGCCACAGGCGCCCCACGGTCGCCCACTGGGGAAGGCCGGCCAGGCCTGCAGCGTGATCGGCGTGGCCGTGGCTGATGATCAGCAGGTCGATCCGCTCGACCCCCCTGGCAAGCAGAGCCTGTCGCAGCAGCGCCGGCTCCGGGCCGCCGTCCACCAGCACCACCTCGCCCGCCGGGCCCCGCAGAAGCGCCGCGTCTCCCTGGCCCACATCCAGGAAGATCGCCTCCGGGTGGGCGGGCAGCTGCGCCGGCAGAACCGTGGCCGCGCCGATGGCCAGCACGCCGCCCAGTGCCACCAGGGGCCGCAGGCGGGGCAGCAGGGCCAGCCCCCCGGCGGCACCCGCGGCCAGCACGCCGCTCCACCCCAGCTGGGGGAGGTCCCGCGCGAAGCGAGCCACCCCCAGCACTACCTCCGCGGCCAGCAGCCCGACTCCGGTGACCGGCGTCGCTCCGCTCAAGACCCCTATCCCGCCCGCCGACGTGGAGAAGGCCACCAACGGCGCCGACACCACATTGGTGAGGGGGGCGAACAGGGGGACCGCCCCAAAATGGAACAGCAGCAGCGGAGCCACCGCCGCCTGGGCGGAGACGGTGGCCCCCAACGCCGTCCAGGCCCAACGGGGCCGTCGTCCGGCCAACAGCCCGCTGCCGGCCAAGACGCCGGCGGTGGCGGCCACCGACAGTTGGAACCCGGGCTCCCCGGCCAGGTCCCCGGAGGCCACCAACAGCAGGGTGACGGCTCCGCCCAGTGCCGTCCATCCGTCGACGGCCATCCCGGCCAGCCTCCCCCCGAGAACCAGCCCGGCCATGGTCGCCGCCCGCACCACCGACGGCTCCCAGCGTGTCACCACCACGAACACCGCCAAGCCCACCAGCCCCAGCAGAGCACGCCGCCGGGGGCCCCAACCCAGCGGCCCCGAGGCCAGCCACCAGGCGGCAAGGAAAAGCGCCACGTTGCTGCCCGACACCGCCACGAAGTGGCTGAGCCCGGCCAGGCGCAGGGCCTCCGCGTCGGCATCGGGCAACCCGCCCACCTCCCCGATGAGGAAGCCGAGCAGCAGGGCCGCGGCCGGACGGTTCTCGAACCGGGCCACACCGTGCAGCACCCGTCGCCGCAGCAGGTTCCCCACGGCGAACAGGGGGTCGGAGGCGGGGCCGAGACGCTCCACCGAGCGAGCAGTGAGGCGCCCGGCCACCACCCCCGAACGCGTGTGGAAGGAAGCCGGGTTGAGGGTGCCGCTCACCAGGACCCTCTCGCCGGCCGCAATGCCGGCCCCGGGGCCGGATACCGCCAGGCGCGGGCCCTCCCAGACCTGCCAGCGCCCATCGATTTGCAGATGGGTGGGCCGGAAGGTGAACGACCGCCCCCGGCCTCCCGCCGAGGGATCGTCGGCTGCCACCCCGGCCAGCATCACCCTCCCCCGGGGGAGCTCTGCCTCCAGGGTCGCCCCCTGCCGCCCGGTGGCGAGGAACCCCGAGACGACGGCCGCCACCACCACGGCCGCGGCCACCGGCCAGGCGCCCCGGCGCCAGCGCGCCGCTCCCCCGCCAACAACCCCGGCCAGCAGCAGACCGGCGGCGAGGGAGCGAGCCCCCACCGCGGCGCCGCCCCAGGCCGCCATCGCCGCCCCACAGGCGGCTGCCCCCGGCCCCGACGGCAGCCGGAGACGCCCGGGCCGGCGGGCGGGGCGCTCCGTCAGGGCAGCAGCACCGCCTCCCGCAGGGCGGACAGCTTGGCCTCACCAATGCCGGGCACATCCAGCAAGTCCTCCACCACAGCAAAGGGCCCGTTCTCCTCCCGGTGGGCGATGATGCGGGCGGCCAGCACCGGCCCCACCCCCGGCAGCGTCTCCAACTCCGTCACCCCGGCCAGGTTGATGTGCACCCTTCCGTCCCCGGCGGCCGCCCCCGGCCCCTCCTCCGAGATCGCCGGCACCACCAGCTGCTGCCCGTCGGAGAGAGGAGCCGCCAGGTTCACCCGGGTCAGATCTGCCTCCGGCAGGGCTCCTCCCGCGGCAGCAATGGCGCTGCCCACCCGGGAACCCGCCGCCACTTCCACTACCCCGGGCGAACGGACGGCCCCGGCCACGTGCACCGTGATCGCCCGGCCCGGCCCACCGCCGGGGTCGACCAATACCGGGGGCGGGTCGGGTACCCGCCCCGCGTACCAGAGGCCGGCCGCGGCCGCAGCCGCCAGCACCAGGCCGGCAGCGATCCACCTGGAGCGCTCGACGACGGCAGCCTCCCCAATCGGCGGCTCCCACCTACCACGCCCGGACCGCCGGGGGAAGACCCTTGCCGGCCGGTCCCCCTTTCAGCCCAGGAAGAGGAACAGCACCGACAGCAGGTTGAAGCCGGCGTGGACGGCCACCGCCCCACCCAGGCGTCCGCTGACCAGCACCAGGCGGCCCAGCACCAGGCCCATCACGAACAGAGCCGGGACGGCGAGCACCGCATTCGGGTCGAGCAGATGGGCGACGGCGAAGGCCGCCGCCGAAATCACCACCACCACCCGGCTTGCAAAGCGTCGGGCGAGCGCCCGCAGCAAGACCCCCCGGAAGAGCAGTTCCTCGGCCAGGGGCACGATGAACACGACGGTCGCCACCACCACCACCCGGGTCCCCGGCCCCGCCGCCTCGTCGGCCACCCGTACGACATCCTGCACCGGGGCCTCCCCGTGGAAGAAGATCACGACCACCCAGGAGAGGACCCAGGACAGGGCGATCTGCAACCCGGCCCCGCCCAGCAGGCCCCAGCCATCAGAGGGCACGAAGCGCAGGCCCAGAGGCTCCCGCCCGGGTGGCGGGATCCGGGCCAGCCACGCCACCACGCCGATGGTCGCCAGCGACTGGGCAGGGCCGACCACCGCGAAGGCCTCGAACGAGGTGATGCCGCCGCCCGCCACCGCCAGGGCGGCCAGCAGCGACGCGAACAGGCCCGCCGCAAAGGCGAGGACCGCATGCTGCACTCGCCAGAGGCCCCCCCGCCCGGGGAAGGAGGGCTCGCCGGGCGTCCAACCGCCCCCGGTCGCGCCCGGCCCGCTCACGGCGCGACGATGTTGACCAGCCCCGGGGGCCGCACCACCACCCGCGTCGGCGGGGCCCCCTTCAGGTAGGGCTTCACCTTCTCCGAAGCCAGCGCCCGCGCCTGGGCCTCCTCCCCCGATATGTCGGCCGGCACGGAGAGGCGATCGCGCACCTTGCCGTTGACCTGCACCACCAGCGTCACCGTGTCTTCGGCCATCAGGGCCGGATCGAAGCCGGGCCAGGGGGCAAGGGCCACCGACTCCGCATGGCCCAGCCGCTCCCACAGCTCCTCACAGACGTGGGGCGCGAAGGGGGCCAGCATCCGGACGAAGGTCTCGGCCACCGCCCGGGGCACCTGCGCCTCTCCCACCAGGGCGTTGTTCAGCTCGAAGAAGCGGGCCACCGCCGTGTTGAAGCGCAACGCCTCGAGGTCGGCCGTGACCGCGGCCACCGTGCGGTGGGTGAGAGCAGCCAGCTCCGACCCGGGCTCCTTTTCACTCACCGTCGGCTCCCCGGAGTCGGGATCGATCAGGGTGCGCCACAGGCGAAGGATGAATCGGTGGACCCCAACGATATCCCGCGTGGTCCAGGGCTTGGAGGTGTCCAGCGGGCCCATGAACATCTCGTACAGGCGCAGCGTGTCCACCCCATACTCGGTGAACACTTCCTCGGGGTTGACCGAGTTCTTCAGCGACTTCCCCATCTTCCCGTGGCTGCGTGTGACCGGCCCTCCCCGGTACCGGAATACCCCGTCTTCCTCCACCACTTCGTCGGCGGGGACGTAGACGCCGCGCTCGTCCTGGAAGGCATCGGCCAGGATATAGCCCTGGTTGAAGAGCCGCCCGAAAGGCTCCGGCGTGGAGACGTGGCCCAAGTCGTAGAGCACCTTGTGCCAAAAGCGGGCGTACAGCAGGTGGAGCACCGCGTGCTCCACGCCGCCCACGTACAGGTCCACCCCCCGCTCGCCCATCCAGTAGCGCTCCGCCTCCCGGCCCACCAGGGCGTCGTCGTTGTGGGGGTCACAGAAGCGCAGGTAGTACCAGCAGGAGCCGGCCCACTGCGGCATCGTGTTCAGCTCGCGCTGGTAGTCGACTCCGTCGATGGCGACCGTCTTCCACTGCTCGGGAGCACGGCCCAGGGCCGGCTCCGGCTCGGCATCCTCGCGCAGGTCAGTCCGCGGGCGGTAGTCCTCGATCTCGGGCAGCAGCAGCGGCAGTCCCTCGTCGGACAGGGGGCGCAGCTCGCCGTCGGGGCCGTGCAGGATGGGGATCGGCTCACCCCAGTAGCGCTGCCGGCTGAACAGCCAGTCCCGCAGCTTGTAGGTGGTCGCCCCGGTCCCCACGGCGCGCTCCTCCAGCCAGGCCGTCATGGCCGGCTTGGCTTCCTCCACTCGAAGCCCGTCGAGGAACTCGCTGTTGACGGCGGGCCCGTCGCCGGTGTAGGCCTTGCCCTCCCAGCCTTCGGGGGGCTGCACCGTGCGCACGATGGGCAGCCCGAACGTCTCGGCGTACTCCCAGTCGCGCTCGTCCTCGGCGGGGACCGCCATGATCGCCCCGGTCCCGTAGCCCATGAGCACGTAGTCGGCGGTGAACACGGGGATCTCGGCGCCGTTCACCGGGTTGACGGCGAAGCGTCCCACGAACACCCCGGTCTTCTCGCGGGATTCGGCCTGGCGCTCCAATTCGGAACGGCCCTCCACCTCACGCCGATAGGCGGCCACCGCCTCTCCGGGAGTGGCTGCTCCCCCCGTCCAGGACGGCGGGGTGCCGGCCGGCCAGGCCCTGGGGACGATCGCCTCCACCAGCGGGTGCTCGGGGGCAACCACCATGTAGGTGGCACCGAACAGGGTGTCGGGGCGGGTGGTGAACACCTCGATGACATCGTCCCGGCCGGCGACGGGGAAGCGAACCAGGGCCCCTTCGCTGCGTCCGATCCAGTTGCGCTGCATCGCCTTGATCGAGTCGGGCCAGTCCACCAGGTCGAGGTCGGCCAGGAGGCGCTCGGCATAGGCGGTGATGCGCAGCATCCACTGGCGCAGAGGCCGCCGGAACACGGGGAAGTCGCCCCGCTCGGAGCGACCCTCCCGGGTGACCTCCTCGTTGGCCAGCACCGTCCCCAGGCCCGGGCACCAGTTGACCGACACCTCGTCCAGGTAGGCAAGGCGGTGGCCGTCCAGGTAGGACCGCCGCTCCGCCTCCTCCAGGGCCTCCCACGCCCGCCCGTCGGCCAGGCGCTCCCCGGCCGCCAGGGCCGCCTCCAGCTCGGAGATGGGACGGGCCCGCCCCCGATCCGGATCAAACCACGACTCGAACATGCGCAGGAAGATCCATTGGGTCCAGCGCACGTATCCGGGGTCGGTGGTGGCCAGGCGCCGGTCCCAGTCGTAGGAGAGCCCGAAGGCCCGCAGCTGCCGCTCGAAGTTGGCGATGTTGCTCTCGGTGGTGACGCGCGGGTGGACCCCGGTCTCCACCGCGTACTGCTCGGCGGGGAGCCCGAAGGCGTCGAAGCCCATCGGGTGCAGGATGTTGTGACCCCGCATGCGCTGGAACCGGGAGTAGATGTCGGTGGCGATGTAGCCGAGCGGGTGCCCTACGTGCAGGCCCTCCCCCGAGGGGTAGGGGAACATATCCAGCACGTAGAGCTTGGGGTGCGAGGCGTCGAAGCCGGCCTCGCCGGGGTTGGGCACCCGGAAGGTCCCCTGCTCTGTCCAGCGGCGCTGCCACTTGCTCTCGATGGCGCGATGGTCGTATCTGGTCACCAGACTTCCCGGGAGGAGTGCGGCAGCGTACCACCGGGGTATCGGACCCCCGGAAGGGGCGGCCCGGCCCGTGTGACACCGTCCCGCCCACGTCCTCGGGGCAGGGGCGCCGGTGGGCGGCCCATGAACACCCTCGCTACCTGAGCGAAATTACTCGGAACTGGCGCCAATCGAGGCTGGTACAGTATCGCTCCTCCGGGCTGGGAGACCCGGCAAGCCGGGGGAACAAGCCGGGGGAAGACGATGGTGGAACGAGCCAGGGCGACCATCACCGACGTGGCCCGGGAGGCCGGCGTCTCCATTGCCACCGTCTCCCGGGTGATCGGCGAGCGAGGGTCGGTCTCACCGGAACTCGTCAAACGGGTGAGGGCCGCCGCCGAGCAGCTCGGCTACCAGCCCAGCCGGATCGCCCAGGGCCTGGCCACCGGGGAGACCGGGATGGTCGGGGTCCTCGTCCCCCAGTTGAGCAGCCCCTATTTCCACGAGCTGATCAAGGCGATCGGGGTGGGGGCCCGCCAGGACGACTACCACATGCTGGTGCTCGAGTCGGACGATCGGCCCGACTACGAGGCCGAGCTGGCCGCCTCCCTCTACACGCACGTCGACGGGGTCATCCTCTGCGCCCCCCGGATGCCCGAGGAGGACCTGGTGCGACTGGCCGCCGGGCATTCGCGCCTCCTCTGTTTGAACCGGGTGCCCGTCGGCGACCAGCCGCCCGCGGTGGCCTATGACATCTACTCGTCGATGCTGGCCCTCTGTCGCCTGGTGCAAGGCCTGGGGCACCGCCGGGTGGCCTTCCTGGCCGGCCGCCCCGATTCCTGGGCCAGCGGCCGCCGGCGCCAGGCGGTCCTGGACGCCGCCGCCTTCGGACTCGACCCGTTGGTGGTGCCGGCCGGGCCCTTCCTCGATCACGGCTACGCGGCCGTCGACGCGGCGCTGGAGCACAAACCGACAGCACTTCTCGCGACCAACGATTTCACCGCCATGGGAGCGCTCACTCGCCTGATGGAGCTCGGGCGCCGGGTCCCCGAGGAGATCTCGGTGGTCGGGTTCGACGACGTCCACTTCTCCCGCTATGCCTACCCCTCGTTGACCACCGTGCGCGTCCCCCGCATCGAACTGGGGGCGCTCGCCTGGAGCATGATGCGGTCGCTCATGGCCGGCGAGCCGGTCGAATCCCGCCCGTCGCTGCTGGCCGGCGAGATCATCGTTCGGGACAGCACCGGCCCCGCTCCGGGGACGGCTGCTCCGACCGGGCGCTAAAGCGGCCCGTCGCCCCGGGGTAGTCTGTCCCAGAACCGCCATTCGACACGGAGGGCCGTCGATGCCTGCATCCGGAGTCTCCCACCCCCAGCCCATCCGCACAGGCGCCGAGTACATCGAGAGCCTGCGCGGCCGCAATCTGTCCGTCTACCTGTTTGGGGAACGGGTGGCCGAGCCGGTGGACCACCCGGTGATCCGGCCCTCCATGAACGCGATGGCGGCCACCTACGACGCAAGTCCTCAGGACCTCGACCTGGCCACCGCCCAATCGAACCTGGCGGGAGAACGAGTCAATCGGTTCCTCCATGTGACCGGCAGCGCCGCCGACCTGGTCGCGCAGGGGAAGATGCAGCGGCGCCTTGGGCAGGTCACCGGCACCTGCTTCCAGCGCTGCGTGGGGATGGACGGAATCAACTCGGTGTTCTCCATCACTTTCGACATCGATGCCGCACACGGCACCGGGTACCACCCGCGCTTCCGGGCCTGGGTGGCCGAGATGCAGCGCCTGAACCTGGTCATCGGCGGGGCGATGACCGACGTCAAGGGCGACCGGAGCAAGGGGCCGGCCGGGCAGGTCGACCCCGACCTCTTCGTCCGCGTGGTGCGGCGCGACGAGCACGGGGTCTTCATCAGCGGAGCCAAGGCCCACCAGACCGGGGCGATCAACTCCCACTGGCTGCTGGTGATGCCTGGCCAACGCCTGGCCGAGACGGAAAAAGATTACGCAGTGGTCTGTGCCCTCCCGGTCACCGCCCCGGGGCTCACCTTTGTGTACGGGCGCCAGTCGTGCGACTCCCGCAGCCTGGAGGGCGACCTCGACGTCGGGAACGCCCGCTTCGCCGGCCAGGAGGCGCTGGTGATCTTCGACGAGGTGTTCGTCCCCTACGAGCACGTGTTCATGGATGGGGAGTTCGAGCACGCGGGCGACCTGGTCGAGCGCTTCACCGCCTACCACCGCCGCTCATACGTCTGCAAGGCCGGGGTGGGCGATGTCCTCATCGGAGCCGCCGCCCTGGTGGCCGACTACAACGGGGTGCCCAACGCTTCTCACATCCGCGACAAGCTGGTCGAGATGGCCCATCTCAATGAGACGATCTACGCCGCCGGCATCGCCGCCTCCTACGAAGGGCACCAGACAACCGCCGGCAACTGGGAACCCGACGTGCTCCTGGCCAACGTGTGCAAGCAGAACGTCACCCGCTTCCCCTACGAGATGGGACGCCTCGCTCAGGACCTGGCCGGCGGGAACGTGGTCACCCTGCCCTCCGAGCAGGACTGGCGGCACCCCGAGGTAGGGCCGCTGCTCGACAAGTACCTGCGGGGCCGGGCAGATGTGCCCACCGAGCATCGCCTGCGCGTCCTGCGACTCATCGAGAACATGACCCTGGGCCGCAATGCGGTCGGATACCTGACCGAGTCGCTGCACGGGGCGGGTTCACCCCAGGCGCAGCGGGTGGTCATCCGCCGGCAGGTCGATCTGGAGGCCAAGAAATCGCTGGCCCGGCGGCTGGCCGGCATCCCACCGGACGCTGCCTGAGCCCGGCTCCCGGAGCGTCGGAGCGCGGAAAGGCGCGCCCGGAGGGCGCGCCGGTGGAGCTGAGGGGATTTGAACCCCTGGCCTCTTGCATGCCATGCAAGCGCTCTGCCAACTGAGCTACAGCCCCAGTGCGGGCGGCATTGTATCAGCCGGGGTGGGTGAGCCTCAACGGTCCCCCGCCACCCCACGGCAAAGCGAAGCCTTCAGCCGCCGGCAGCCGCCGGCTTGAACTCGGTGCGGGGGGCATCTGCCCACAGCCGCTCCAGGTCGTAGTAGCGACGGGTGGCCTCGTCGAAGAGGTGGACCACCACGTCGCCGTAGTCGAGCAGCACCCACGCGGCCGACTCGAGGCCCTCCCGGCGCAACGGACGCCGCCCCAGATCCCGGAGGCGCTCCTCCACCACCTCGGCCAGAGTGAGCACGTGCCTTCCAGAAGTGCCGGAGGCAATCACAAACACGTCGGTGATCACCAGCAGTCCGGACATATCGAGGAGCAGGACCCCGAGACCCTTCTTGTCGTCGATGGCGGCGGCCGCCGTCTGCGCCGCATTCGTCGTTTCGGGATGCAGGGCCTACGCCTCCCCGGCCGGGATGTCGTTGGGCTGATAATACCGGGGTCCGGTACCGCAACTAGGAAGGTCGGTTCGGGCCGGCGCGACGGGGCCCGGCCAGCCAGCGGCTGCGCTCCGGGGCGCCCGTCCTTTGTCCCGCCGCCCTCAGTCCTCCCGGTAGAGGCCGGCCGATTCGATGTAAGCCAGCACGCCGTCACGTACCAGGAAACGGATGGAGCGGCCGGCCCGATGCCGGGCCCGCAGCAGGGTGCCGCTGATATCCAGGAGCGGGGCATGCAGCCAGTGCACGACACCCGCCGCCGCGTCGACTGCGGCGCGCTCCACGCCCGGCCGGCCCATGACGGCCAGCCCGGCCCGCCGGAGCACTGCGTCCGGGCGCTGCCACGTGGGCAGCCCGGCGGCGGCGTCCGCACCCAGGATCAGCACCAGCTCCTCCTCGGCCGGGAAGGTCTCAAGGGTGTCGGCGGTGTAAGTCCAGCCGTCCCGGGCCACCTCGCGCCGGTCGGCTTCGAAGTAAGGAATGCCTTCGACCGCCCGGCGGGTCATCTCCCAGCGATGGGGGGCCGCGCTCACCTCCCGGCCGGCTTTCTGCCACGGCCGGCCGGCGGGGAGGAAGGTGATCACATCGAGGCCCACCTCGCGGTAGGCGGCCTCGCCGGCCACCAGGTGGGCAAGATGCGGTGGGTCGAAGGTACCGCCCAGGATGCCGCGGCGCACGACCCGAAGGATAGGGCGAGAGCACCGGCAGCAGGCGCCCCGCCCCGGCGGGGGGAGTCAGCCGGCAATCCAGCCACCGCAAGGGATCCACGTACACGTCGCCCACCCGCAGGGAGAGGTGGACCGCTTCGAGGCCGTGATCGACCCCCGACGTCCCCAGGATGGTCCCCGCCGTCACCGGCTCCCCGACGCTCACCGCCACGGACGACAGGTAGGAGTAGGAAGTGCGCACCTCCCCCCCGTGGTGCACGGTGACGCTCAGACGCCCGGCCACCGAGCCGGCAAAGGTCACCACCCCGCCGCTCACCGCCGCCACCGCGGCTCCTGCGGGAGCGGCCAGGTCGATTCCCCAGTGCCCGGCATAGGACCCCACCGGCTCGAACGATCGCACCACCTCCCCCGCCACCGGGGGCCGAACCGGCGGACACCAGGGAGCCGCCGGGTAAGCGATCAGACTGAGAGCGAGGAACCAGGGCACATCTGCCGCCGCGCTCAATGCACAACGTAGCAGGGCGCAGTGACAGATGGCAGGGGGCAGGAATGCCCCTTGCCCACAGACACGACCCACCCCCGCGCGCTCTGGCCGTGCGGCGCACCGGCCGGGCGGTGGGGAGGGCCACCTGGTCCACAATGGCCGCC
>CAZJRF010000053.1:0-12815 GCA_964548475.1 uncultured Acidimicrobiia bacterium | reverse complement strand
CACGAGAACTACCTGGTGGCAAGGCAGGGGGACTTCCAGCACATCCTCGACACGCTGATCCCCTTCCTGGTCAGCCGCCAGGTGTTCGGCGGGGCAGGCAAGGTGCTGAACACTGCCCGGGGCCCGGTGTTCTGCCTCGCCCAGCGCGCCGAGCACATCTGGGAGGGAGTTTCCTCGGCTACCACGCGCAGCCGCCCGATCATCAACACCCGGGATGAGCCGCACGCCGATGCCGAGCGTTACAGGCGCCTCCACGTCATCGCCGGCGACTCGAACATGAGCGAGTACGCGACCTACGCGAAGGTGGGTAGCACCCTCGCCCTGCTGCAGATGCTCGAGGAGCACGTGCTCTTCCGCGACCTGTCGCTGGAGAACCCCGTTCGGGCGTTGCGTGAGATCAGCCACGACCCGACCTGCCGGCGGCGGGTTCGCCTGGCCAACGGGAGAGAGCTCTCCGCCCTCGACATCCAGTGGGAATACCTGGAGCGGGTGCTCCGCTATTCGCGCTCGCACCCCTTCTCCCCACAGGTCCAGGCGGCGGTGGAGATGTGGGAGCACCTTCTCACCGGCCTGGAGAAAGACCCCCTCTCGCTGCGCCGCGAGTGCGATTGGGTGGCCAAGTACCACCTGATCGAGCAATACCGGGCCCACCGGCATCTCGAGCTCGGGGACCCGCGCATCTCTCTGCTCGACCTGACCTATCACGACGTGACGCGCGAGCGCGGCCTCTACTACATGCTGGAGCGGCGGGGAATGATGGATCGGGTCGTCACCGACCAGGACGTAAGCCGGGCGCTCCTCAACCCGCCCCAGACCACCCGGGCCCGGCTGCGAGGCGAGTTCATCAGGGCAGCCAAGGCCCTCCAACGCGACTTCACCGTGGATTGGGTGCATCTCAAGCTGAACGACCAGGCCCAGCGGACGATCCTCTTGAAGGATCCTTTCCGGGCATTCGACGAGCGAGTAGAGCAGCTCATCGCCGGCCTCTAGCGGCCGGGCCGGGGCCGGTGCCTTTCCCGGAGGGCCGGGGGCCGATACAGTCGGGGGAGATGCAGCGGGTGATCGAGCGCATCCTTAACCTGCTGGCCTTCCTGCTCACCGCAAGCCGGCCGGTGACCGCCGGTGAGATTCGCCGTACGGTGGCGGGATACGAGCAGGAGGGAGACGAGGCGTTTCGGCGCACCTTCGAGCGCGACAAGGATCTCCTGCGCCGGCTGGGGATCCCGCTTCGCCTGGCCTTCACAGACCGCTGGGAGGTGGAACAGGGCTACGTGGTCCCCCGGGACGAGTATGCCCTGGCCGACCCGGGCCTGACCGATGAAGAGCTAGCCGCCCTATGGCTGGCGGCACAGGTGGTGCGCATCGGCGGCTTGGCCGCCGAGCCGGCAGCTCTGTTCAAGCTGGGGGGCGCCCCCCCCGCCGGCTCCGCCGACCCCGTGGGGGCCGACCTGGGGACGGTCGCTCCCGACCTGCCCACGCTGTTCGCAGCGGTCACCGAGGCGCGGGAGATCTCGTTCTCCTATCAGGGCAAGAAGCGCCGCCTGCGGCCCTACGGCCTGGTCCACCGGCGCGGCCATTGGTACCTCGTAGGAGCCCCGGCAGGTGAGACGACGGCGCGGACGTTCCGGGTGGATCGCCTCAGCGACCTCCAAATCGGCTCCCGGGCGGCTGCTTTCAGCCGGCCGCCCGGCTTTCGCGCTGCCGACGCGGTGCCCGCCACCCCCTGGGAGACGGGTGCAGCCGAGGTGGAGGTCACCGTCCGCTTCGATCCCGAGATCGCCTGGTGGGCGCGGCGCCAACTGGGCCCCGAGGCCTCTGTGACCGAGGAACGCGACGGTTCCCTGACGGCCCGGTTGCCCGTGGCCTCCACGCAAGCGTTCATCGGCTGGATGATCGGCTTCGAAGACGCGGCCGAGATCCTGAGCCCGCCGGAATTGCGCCGACAATTCCTGGCTCACGTGGGACCGCCATGACCTCCACCCGCACCACCGACCGTCTTGCTCGCATCCTGGGCATGCTCCCCTGGGTGATCGCCCACCCGGGAGCCAGCGTCTCCGAGGTCTGCCGGCGCTTCCGGTACACCAGAGCGGAGCTGGCCCGCGACCTGAACCTAGTCTTCGTTTGTGGTCTCCCCGGCTATGGCCCCGGCGACCTGATGGTGGCCTACATCGACGGAGATGAGGTGGTGGTGGACCTGGCGGATTACTTCGCCCGGCCGCTCCGCCTGAGCCCGCCGGAGGCCCTGCTCCTGCTGGCGTCGGGGATGGCGCTCATCTCGGCAGGCACCGCTCCCGAGGCCCTGGTGTCGGCGGTGGCCAAGCTGCAGGCGGTGGTCGTCCCCGACGCAGACACCCTCGCGGTCGATCTTCCCACGCCGCCCGGGGTGGTGTCTCTCCTGGCCGACGCCGCCGCCGCCCGACGGGTGGTGGAGATCACCTACACCTCGCTGGCGGGCGGGAGGACCACTCACCGCCGGGTAGAGCCGTGGCGGGTGTTCTCCTCCCTGGGCAACTGGTACCTGAGCGCCTGGTGCCGCCTGGCGGAAGCTGAGCGCGTCTTCCGGGTCGATCGCATCCGGGAGGCTTGCGCCACGGAGGAGCCGTTCACCCCGCCAGCTTCCGTGCCCCCTGCGGAAGTGCGCTACGCCCCGGCTGCAGACGACGTGTCGGCGGTCATCTGGCTCGGCCAACGTGCCGCCTGGGTCGCCGAGTACTACCCGGTGGAGATCCTGTCCCGGGACCCGACCAGCATGGTGATCAGGTTCAGCGCGGCCGACCCGGCCATCACCGCCCGCCTGCTGGTGCGCCTCGCCGGCGACGCCGAATTGCTCCAAGGCCCCGAGGTGCAGACCGCCGTCGCCGACCTGCGCCGCCGTATCAACCGGCGCTACCAGGCAAACTGAGCGCCGGTGACTATCCCGGCAATGGTCATTCAGTCCCCGGCAGGTTGCTCCGATAACGCCGTCAGGACCTCCGGAAGCCTGCCCTGGAGAAAACAGGCGATGACGACCATTCGCACCTCTTGCCCCCTCTGCGGGGACGTGGAACTGGCCCCGGCCGACCTGTCGCTGCGGCTGGCTGCCTGCCGGGGAACGGGGACCTACCACTTCCGCTGCCCGCATTGCGAGGAGATGCGGGAACGGCCCGCCAGCCACCGCGTGGTCAGCATCCTGCTGGCCACCGGAGTGCCGTACGAGGTGATCGACAGCACCGCCCCAATTACCGAAGGGGAGATCCGTGAGTTCCTCACCCGGCTCGATCGGGACAACTGGCAGGAGCACCTGATCCCTTAGCGCTGGGCGCCATGACAAGGGGACGGCGGGCGGCCTTTGGGTCGCCCGCCCCTCGCGCCGGGGGCCTCCTGGGCTCTCTACGATGGCCGCGTGCTCCCGGGCCTTCTGCCCCCGATACCCCCGGCCTGTGCCGGCCGGCACTTTGACCAATGAGTGCCGTCGCGTACCTCCTGGGGCTTCCCTTCCCGCCGGATCGGTTCCAACTTGAAGCAGCGGAGGCCATCGACCGGGGAGAGACGGTGGTGGTGTCGGCACCGACGGGGTCGGGCAAGACGGTGGTGGCCGAGGCGGCCATTGCGCGGGCGGGGCGGCGCGCCGAGCGGGTCCTGTACACCACCCCGCTCAAGGCTCTCTCCAACCAGAAGTACGGGGACTTCCGCTCGCAACATGGGGCGGATGCGGTGGGACTCCTGACCGGGGACAACTCCATCAACGGTCGTGCACGGGTGGTGGTGATGACCACCGAAGTGCTGCGCAACATGATGTACGCGGGCAGCCCCGACCTGGCCGACGTGGGGACGGTAGTTCTCGACGAAGTTCACTACCTGCAGGACAGGACCCGAGGCCCGGTGTGGGAGGAGATCATCATCCATCTCGACCGGGCCATCCGGCTGGTGTGCCTATCGGCCACGGTTGCCAACGGAGCCGAGTTTGCCGCGTGGGTGGAGTCGCGCCGGGGCCCGACCACTCTGGTGGTCGAACACGAACGACCTGTGCCGCTCGCCTCCCAGTACCTGCTCCGCGACCGTTGGGAGGACGGCCGGCTCCGTCTGCTCCCGGTATTTGAAGACGGAGACAAGCGGCAGCCCAACCCACGTCTGGCGTCCATGCTGCGCCGACCCGACGGTGCCGCGCGTTACGCGGCTCCCCGCCGCACCGAGACTTGCCGCTTACTTCGGCGCGAGGGGCTCCTGCCCGCCATCTACTTCATATTCTCCCGAGCCGGTTGCGGGGCGGCCGCCGCCCAGGTCGTGGAGCGGGGTCTTCGGCTCACCAGCCGCGACGAGGCCGCCGACATCCGCCGCTTCGCCGAAGGGCACACCGCACACCTTTCGCCCGCCGATCTGGGAGTTCTCGGCTATGGGCGCTGGCTCGGGAACCTGGAGGCCGGAGTCGCGCCCCACCACGCCGGGCTGGTGCCGGCGTTCAAGGAGACGGTCGAGCACCTGTTCGCCGCCGGCCTGGTCCGCCTGGTGTTCGCTACCGAGACCCTGTCGCTCGGTATCAACATGCCGGCCCGATCGGTCGTGCTGGAGAGCTTGTACAAGTTCGGAGGCGAGCAACACGAGCTGCTCCAGCCGGGGGACTACACCCAACTCACCGGCCGGGCCGGGCGGCGGGGGATCGATCGGCAGGGGACCGCAGTGGTATTGCACTCACCGTACTTGCCCTTCGAGCGGGTCGCCGCCATCGCCGCGGCGGGGGCCCACCCGCTGCGGTCGAGCTTCCGGCCCACCTACAACATGGCCGCCAACCTCATGGCCGCCCATCCGCAATCGGAGGCCGAGCGCCTGCTCAACGCGTCCTTTGCCCAGTTCCACGATGAGCGGCAGGCGGCAGATCTGGAGGCGATGATCCACCGGGAGGAGGAACGGCTCGCCGCCGATCGCGCAGCGGCCCGCTGCGAGTGGGGAGACGTGCAGGACCTGGGCGAGGAGCCGCCGGCCGGGCACGACCACATCATGACCGCGTTCGTCTCGTCCACTGCGGCCGGGGATGTCCTGGCCTGGCCGCGCGCAGACGGAGGGGAGCTGCGCGAGGTGATAGTCGCCCGCGGGTACGGCCGGCGCCCGCGGCTGCTGACCATTGCGGCCGACGCCGGCTTGCACAGGCTGGCACCGGAGAAACTCCCGGCCGCGGTAGCGGTGGTGGGCCGCCTCCAGCTGCCCGAGCCCTACCGGCCTCGCGAGCCGGAGTATCGCCGCGAGGTGGCCGCTCTTCTGCGCCGGTGGGAGCCGGCAGGGGCCGTTCCGCGGCCGGCCTATCCGGCCGGAGAGTCCCCTCCGGCCGGCGTTCGCTCCTGCCCCGACCCGGCCGCGCATGTAACTGCTGCCCGGTCGGCTCGCCGCCGGCAGGCCCGTCTGCAGGCACTCCGCGCGCAGCGGCGTTCCCGCGCCGCAGGCATGGTGCCTCGCCTACGCGCCATCGCCGCCCTGCTGGAGCGCCGGGGTTATGCGCGCGGCTGGCAGCTGACCCCGGCCGGCCAGCGCCTGCGATTCATCTACAACGAACTCGACCTGCTACTCGCCGAGTCTCTCGAGCGTGGCTTCTTCGACGGCCTGGGCGCCGCCGAGACGGCCGCGCTGGCCACCCTGTTCACCTATGAGCCCCGCGCTCCCGAGGACGCCGTCACCTGGCCCACTCCTTGTCTGAAGCAGCGGGCAGAGCGCATCGCCGATCTCGCGGCCGCCCTGGCCGCCGAGGAGCAGGCGGCCGGGCTGCCGCCCACCCGACTGCCGGAGGCAGGCCTGGTTCCGATCGCCTACCGTTGGGCCGACGGCGCCGGGCTGGAAGACTTGTTTGGGGAAGAAGGAGCGCAGGTGGGGGACTTCGTCCGCAACTGCCGCCAGCTGATCGACCTGCTGCGGCAGATCCGGGATGCCGCGCCTCATCTCGGCCCCCTGCTACACGAGGCTCTGACCGCCGTCGACCGAGGCGTCGTGTCAGCGGCAGGAGCAGTATGAACTGGTGGGTGGTGGTCAACCCGTCGGCGGGCACCCGCCAGCCCTGGGAGGAGCGGGTCTGCCGTTCGCTGGAGGCTCGCGGGCTGTCGGCCCAGGTGCACGTTTCAGAGTCGGCCGATCACCTCCGAGAACTGGTCGCCGTGGGGGTTGCTGCCGGCGCGACCCGGTTCATCGCGGCCGGTGGCGACGGGACCATGAGCCTGGTGGCCGACGCCATCCTCAGCCACCGGTGGCCCGCACCGCCCACTCTCGGCGTGCTGCCGGCGGGGTCGGGTTGTGACTTCGTGCGTACTTTCCGCTTCTCCCAGGTTTTGGAGGAAGCGGCCGACCACCTGACGGGGGAGAGCGCTCTTCCCATCGACGTGGGGGTAGCCGAGGGCGCCTGGGGAATTCGCCGGTTTCTCAATGTGCTCGATGTCGGGGTAATAGCCGCCACCGTGCGCACGGCAGAGGGGCCCACACGGCGGCTCGGCCGCTTCCGATACAAGGCTGCCTTCTGGGTCACCCTCCCCCTGTTCCACACCACCCGGCTCACCGTCGAAATGGACCGCCGCACCTTCTCCGGGCGTGCCAACACGGTGGTCATCGCCAACGGGCAGTACTTCGGCTTCGACATGAACGTCGCGCCGCGCGCCTCACCGAGTGACGGCCTCCTCGACGTGCAGGTGTTCACCGGTCCGAAGACCAGTGCCCTGGGCCTGCTCCCCAAGGTCACCCGGGGACGCCACCTGGCCCACCGGCTGGTCCACCGCTTCCGCTCCGGCGAGGCCACCGTCGTCACCGAGCGGCCCTGGCCCATCGAGGTGGACGGCGATTACCTGGGGGAGACGCCGGTCACGGTGCGTTTGGAACCGGGGGCCCTCCTGCTCAAGGTTTGAGCCCCCGGCGGCTGCCGCCGCCCCCTATACTCCCGCCCGCCCTGGCAGAGGAGTCGCATGGTTCCCCCCCGAACCCGGTCACCTGAGGACGACTTCGACGACGAAGAGCCCCAGGAAGAGGGCTGGCCCGAACAGGACATCGACGAGGTCGAGGAGGAGGCCGAGCCCGACTTCAGCGTCGTCGAAGACGACGAGGAGGAAGAGGAAGAGAAAGAGGAAGCCTTCGAGGAGGAGTCCTACGAGGAGGGGGAGGGAGAGGAGAAGGAGGAGGGAGAGGAGGAGGACAGCGACGAGGAAGCCCTCGACGAGCTTGAGGCCGAAGAGCTCGACATGTTGACCGAGGATGAGGCTGCCGAGTCGCTGCCCGTGGACGAGGTCGAGGAACTGCGGCAGCTGCGGCGCGAGGCCATCGAGCTCGAGCTGGGGCCGACCGCGGTGGGTGAGGACGAGTTCGTGTGCAGTGGGTGCTTCCTGGTCAAGCGGATCACCCAGTTGGCGGACAAGCGGAGGAACCTCTGCCGGGATTGCGTGTGAGCCCCGCAGCCTCGCGGGAAGGGGGCGGCCGGGGCCCGGGCACATCGGGGGTCTCTGGATGACCCGCCCGCCGCGGCCTCCCGGAGGAACCCCCGGCAATGTGGTCTGTGATCTCGACGGGGTGGTGTACCTGGCCGACACCGCCCTGCCGGGTGCCGGGGAATCGCTGGCGGAGATCGAACGGCGGGGGTACCTGCTGGTCTTCGCCACCAATGCTCCCATCCGCACCCCCGAGGCTGTAGCGGCACACATCACGGCCGTCGCCGGGTATCCGGCCGACGCCTCACAGGTCGTCACCTCGGCCATGGCCGCGGCGGAGATCCTGACACCCGCCGACACACCGATCCTGGTGGTCGGCGAAGAAGGCCTGGGAGCGACTCTGTCGCTGCACGGGCTGCCCCTGACCGACGACCCCGGCCGCGCGCGCACCGTGGTGGTGGGGCTCGACCGGCGGCTCACCTACGACCATCTCCGCGCTGCCTCCTCGGCTGTGCTCCGGGGGGCTCGGTTCGTGGCCTGCAATCGGGACCCCACTTATCCGACTGAGACGGGCCTCTGGCCAGGGGGCGGGGCAATCGTGGCGGCCCTGGAGACTGCCACCGGCCGTCGCGCGGAAGTCGTGGGGAAGCCGCACCGCCCCATGCGGGAGGCCGTCCGCCGTCGCCTGGGCGCCGGACCTACCTGGGTCGTCGGTGATCGCCCGGAGACTGACCTCGCGCTGGGGCAAGACGAAGGATGGACGACGGTGCTCGTCCTCACCGGCGTGGTGGGCGCCGTCGACGAAGTGCCCGCGGATCTCCGCCCCGACCTGGTTCTGGCCAGCCTGGCCGACCTCCCGGCCCATCTTCCCGCCTGAGATCGGGGCTCTGCCGGCCTGTCAGCGCGCCGCCGAGACCATTCGGACCCGCGGATCGGGGTTCAGGGTGTTGGCCAGCAGCCTCCGCCGAAGCGGCAGGGCCACCAGCACCCCGAAGAGGAACCCGGCCACGTGCGCCTCCCAGGCAATCCCCGCCGCGGCGTCGACGAAGAGGAACTGGCTGACGAACCAGATCCCCAGGAAGACAACCGCCGGAACGGCCACGACCCAAAAGACGACCAGCGTCAACACCAGGTGGCGTGGGAAGAGCACCAGGTAGGCGCCCATCACCCCGGCAATCGCCCCGCTCGCCCCCACCAGCGGCACGGTCGTGTCGGGATTGGCCCAGACGAACCCGGCGGTGGCAGCCACCCCCGACGCTCCGTAGAAGAGGAGGTAGGCGAGCGGCCCGAATGCCTCTTCGACGTTGTTGCCGAAGATCCACAGGCTCCACATGTTGAAGAGAAGGTGGGCGATGCCCCCGTGCAGGAACATCGACACTCCGGCGGCCAGCCATATGTTCTTGTCCGAGAAGTAGGGATCCCCGGGCTCGTCCAGGCAGAACTCCCCGTTGATCTCGTCCAGGTCCAGCGGGGTGCCGGTGGTGAGCTCGCAGGCGATGGCGGCGCGCTCGTAGAGGAACTCGATTTCCTCCTGGGACCCGCTCGGCGGCTGGAGAGCGAAGAAGACCACCGCGCAGCCCACGATGACGGCCCAGGTGATGATCGGCCGTGCCCGGGTTGGATTGACGTCGCGAAGGGGTAGCAAATCCGCTTCCTGTCGCCGCGCGGAGGGATAATGGCGTTATGGATTCTACGCGCATCGACTCCCTTCTCCACGAGCTCGACGCCGCCGACCCCGCCGACGCTCCCGACCTGGCCGAGGCCGTGGCCCGGGTGCTGGCCCACGGGCTCGACCCCGGGGCCGAGCACTGACGCGCCGCCGGCTCGACCTGGAGTTGGTGCGGCGCGGGCTCTTGCCCAGCCGGACGGCCGCGCAGCGAGCCATCGGCGAGGGACGGGTGCTGGTGCGGGGCCTGCCCGCCCACCGGGCGGCCACCCTGGTGGATGAGGAGGTCCCGGTCGCTCTGGCGGGCGAGGGTCGACGGTGGGCCGGCCGCGGCGGCATCAAGCTGGCCGGTGCCCTGGCTGCCTTCCGGCTGGATCCGGCCGGGTGCCGCTGCCTCGATGTAGGCGCCTCTACCGGCGGTTTCACCGACGTGCTGCTCACCGGCGGGGCGGCCGCAGTGACTGCCGTGGATGTCGGGTACGGTCAACTCGATTGGAGGATCCGCTCCGATCCCCATGTCGTTGTGTTCGATCGGACCAACTTCCGCACGGCCGACCCCGCCGCCCTGGGAGCACCCTTCGACCTGGCCACCGTCGATGTGTCTTTCATCTCCGTGTCCCTGCTGGCGGCCAACCTGGCTGCTTGCGGGCGCCCGCACACCGACTACGTTGTCCTCGTGAAACCGCAGTTCGAGGTCGGCCGGGACAAGGTGGGCCGCGGCGGCCTGGTCACCAGCCTGCATCTGCACGCGGCGGCCATCCGGCACGTGGCGCGGGCCCTGCAGGAAGCCGGCATCGGCCCGCTCGCCGTCTGTCGTTCGCCCATCACCGGCGCCTCCGGCAATCGCGAGTTCTTCCTGCACGGCCGCCTCGGGGCGGCCGACGGCCTCCCCGCGGACGCGATCGACGGGGCGGTGACGTCATGAAGCTTGCCCTGGTCCTTCACCCTGATCGCGAGAGAGCGGCCGAACTGGCCGCCGACCTGACCGCCCGGGCGGCACGGCGAGGAATCCGGGTCTCGGCTCAGCCCGCCGACGCCGCGCGCGTCCCGGGGACCTCGGTGCGCCTTCCCGGGCGCCCCGTCGAGGCCGACGTGGTGGTGGCCGTAGGGGGCGACGGCACGGTGCTTGAGGCCGTGCGGGTGGGCCTCGCCGCCGATCTGCCCGTCCTCGGGTTTAACGCGGGGCATCTCGGCTTCCTGACCGGAGTGGAACCCGACCGCCTCGACGAAGCCCTCGCCGCCCTCGCCGCGGGCGGGTGGGTGGAGTCCCACCGGATGACCTTGACGGCCCAGGTCGCCGGAAAGCCCGCGGCGGTGGGCATCAACGATGTGGTGGTCGAGAAGGCGGTGAGCCAGCACGTGGTCAAGATCTCCGTACAGGTCGAGGCCGAGCACCTGGTCTCCTACCGCGCCGACGGCGTGGTGGTGGCCACCCCGACGGGCTCCACGGCTTACACCTTCTCGGCCGGTGGGCCTCTGGTGGACCCACAACTGGAGGCTCTGGTGATCACCGCGGTCGCTCCCCACAACCTGTTCGGGCGGCCCATCGTCCTCCGGGCCGACCAGCGGCTGCGCCTCTCGGTGGACGACGACCGCCCAGCCCGAGTCAATGTGGACGGCCGTACTCTCACCGTCCTCCCTCCCGGCGGCGAGGTTCTGATCGCGCGAGGAGAGCGCCCGGCGCGATTCGTGGAGCTGTGGCCCCGCAACTTCGCCGTATCGGTGCGAGAGAAGTTCCGTCTGCACGATGCTTGACGAGCTGGCGGTCGAAAACCTCGGTCTCATTGCCCACGCCCGCGTTTGCCCCGGGCGCGGCCTGGTGGCGGTGACCGGTGAGACCGGAGCCGGCAAGACCCTCCTGCTGGGAGCACTCCGGCTGCTGCGCGGCGACCCCGCCCGGCGTGATCGGGTCGGTCCGGGCGGTCCGGAGGCCCGGATCGAAGGGCGCTTCCGACTGGGGGCGGAGGAGGTGGTGGTCGCGCGACGCCTCGGGCCGGGCGGCTCACGTGCCTACCTCGACGGGTCCATGGTTCCCCGGCGGGTGCTCGAGGAGCGGCTGGCAGCCGCGGTAGAGATCGTGGCCCAGCATGAGCACCTGGCCCTCAGCCGCGACACGGCGCTGCGGGCGATCATCGACTCCGCTCTCGACGGATCCGGCCGCCGAGCCAGAGAGGACTACGCGGCCGCGTGGGAGCGGCTGCGCGGCCTGCGAGCCGACCAGGCGGCCCTCGGGGGCGATCGCCGCGCTTTGGAACGAGATCTCGACCTCGCGCTCTATCAGGCCCGCGAGATCGCCGCCGTAAGCCCGGTGCCCGGCGAGGACCTCGCCCTCTCCGCCGAGGTCGAGCGGCTCTATCACGCCGCCGATATCGCCCAGGCGCTGGCAGAGGGACATGCCTCACTCAGCGACGACGGCGGCGTGGGCGACGCGCTGCGGGGCCTGGCCGCCGCCCTCCAACGGGTGGCGGCCTTCGACCCGTCGCTGGTCGAGCCTGCCCAACGCGCCGCCGGCCTGGCCGCCGAGGCCGCCGACCTGGCCGACGACCTCCGGCGGCGCCGCGACGAAGCGGACCAGGATCCGGCTGCACTCGATACTGCCCGTCAGCGGCTGGCCGCCCTCTCCGACCTCAAGCGCAAGTACGGCGACACGCTCGAGGAGGTTGTTGCCTTCCGCGCCGAGGCACAAGGCCGGGCCGATCGCCTGACCGGGCTCCTCACCCGGGCCGACTCCCTTGAGGCCGACGCGGCGGGCGCCGAGGCCGCCCTGGTCGCGGTGGGGAACGCCCTGGCCGGCGCGCACGCCGCCGCCGGGGACCGTCTCGCCCGCGTGGCGCGGCGTCATCTGCGGGACCTCGGGTTTCGCTCGCCCGTGCTCCGTCTCCCGGTCACGCCGGCACCACCCGGGCCGGCCGGAGCCGACCGAGTCGAGCTGCTGTTCTCCTCCGACGCGTCGCTGGAGGCCGGCCCGGTCGGGCGGGTGGCCAGCGGCGGTGAGTTGAGCCGCCTGGTGCTGGCGGTCCACCTGGCCGCCGGAGCGGGGGAGGCTCCGGTGGTGGCCTTCGATGAGATCGACGCCGGCATCGGGGGAGCGACGGCCCTGGCCATGGGCGAGAAGCTGGCCGCGTTGGCGGACGGGCGCCAGATCCTGGTGGTGACCCACTTGCCCCAGGTGGCCGCCTTCGCCGATACACACCTGGTAGTGGAGCGGCAGGGCAGCCGCGCTCTGGTGCGCCCGGTGGAGGGCGCTGATAGGCTGGAGGAACTCACCCGCATGCTCGCGGGCTTTCCCGCCAGCGAGCGGGGCCGCAGTCACGCCGCGGAGCTTCTCGAGGCGGCCGACACCCGCCGGGCGGCCCGGCGCCCGTCTTCCGGAGGCTGACCGGGCCGGTGGTACGATGCCCCAGCCGACCGGGGACCAGGCGGGATTGACCAAGTACGTGTTCGTCACCGGCGGGGTGGTTTCCAGCCTCGGGAAGGGGATCACCGCCGCCTCCCTGGGCCGCCTGCTGCGAGCGCGCGGCCTGCAAGTGGTCAACCAGAAGATCGACCCCTACATCCACGTCGATCCGGGGACCATGAATCCCTTCCCGCCCGGGGAGGTGTTCGTCACCGACGACGGGGGGGAGACCGACCTGGACATCGGGCACTACGAGCGCTTTACGGGCATCAACCTGCGGCGGGACTCCAACGTCACCACGGGCTCGGTGTACCTGGCCGTCATTCAGAAGGAGCGCCACGGCGACTTCCTCGGTGACACCGTACAGGTGATCCCCCACATCACC
>CAZJRF010000052.1:0-13020 GCA_964548475.1 uncultured Acidimicrobiia bacterium | reverse complement strand
TATAAGGCGGTGATCATGGCCGCCTACCGCTTCCCCCGCATCATCCCCATGATCGGCACCGCCATCGGCACCCTGAAACCTGCCAAGTTCCTCATCATCGGGGCGGGGGTGGTGGGCCTGCAGGCGATCGCCACCGCCAAGCGGCTCGGCGCTTCCCTCAAGGCGATGGACATCAACCCTGCCGCCTGTTCGGGGGCGGAGAGCCTGGGAGCCAAGGTGGCCGAGTTCGAGGTACCCGCGGAGATCGCCCTCGAGGAGGCGACCGGGTACGCCCGGGCCTTGCCCCCGGAGTGGCTGGAGAAGGAGCGCCTGGCTCTTGCTCCCCTGGTGGCCGAGGCCGACGTGGTGGTGACGAGCGCCCTGGTCCCCGGTGAGGAGGCCCCGGTGCTGATCACCGCGGAGATGGTGGCCGCCATGAAGCCCGGCTCGGTCATCGTCGACGTTGCCGTCGACCAGGGCGGCAACTGCGCCCTCACCGAGCCCGGGGAGGACAAGGTCACACACGGGGTGCTCATCAGCGGGCGGATGAACATCCCCGGGTCGCTGCCGGTGGATGCCAGCTGGCTTTACGCCACCAACATGGTGCACTTCATCCAGACCCTGTTCCCCGCCGGCCCGGGCGAGCCCGACCTGAGTGATGAGATCATGCGGTCGGCCCTGGTCACCCACGACGGGGCCATCGTCCATCACGGTGCCCGCAAGGCCATGGGGGAGATCTAGGGAGACGACATGGCCGACCTGCTGTTGATGCTTGGTTTCTTCGCGTTCTCCTTCGGGGTGGGCTACCTGATCATCTCCCGCATCCCGCAGATGCTGCACACCCCGCTGATGTCGATGACCAACGCCATCTCGGCGGTGACCCTGCTGGGAGCGCTGCTCCTGTTCTCCACCCCGACCACCGCCCTGGAGAAGACGCTGGGGGGCATCGCCCTCGCCGGAGCCGCCTTCAACCTGATCGGCGGCTTCGCCATCACCGATCGCATAGTGCGGCTCTTCCGTAAGCGGACGGCCGGACCCGCCGGGCCCGCCGGGGAGAGCCGCTGATGGCCGACTGGACCCGTCTGGCCATCGACGTCGCCGTCGTCGTGCTCCTCACCGCCGGCATATGGCAGTTCCGGGCGCGAGACTCGGCCCGCCGGGGCAACCTGACCGGGGCCCTGGCCATCGCCGCCGCCACCGGCATCGCCCTCTGGCGGGACCCGATCTCCGCCATCGCCCTGGTCGCGGTGGCTTTCGCCGCCGGCGGCCTGCTCGGCTGGGCCGTCGCCCTGCGGGTGGACATGGTGCAGATCCCGGCCATGGTGGCCTTCCAGCACGGCTGCGGCGGGGTGGCGGCCGCCCTGGTGTCCTATGTGGAGCTGGCCCGCGGCCCCGAGCTGCTGCCGGTGATCGGCCGTGTCTCGGGCCTGCTGGGCCTGTTGATCGGGGCAGGCACGTTCAGCGCCAGCATGGTGGCCGCCGGAAAGCTGGCCGGCCGGGTCAAGGGAACCCCGCGCGTGCTGCCCCACCACAACTTCCTCCTCGCCACCCTCGCGATCCTCTCACTGGGGGGAGCGGCGGCGCTGGGTGCGGTCACCGACCTGCCCCTCCACCTGTTCCTGGTCGTGATGGGAGTCCTCGCCGTCGCGCTCGGGGTGGTGTTCGCGGTGCGCATCGGCGGGGCCGACATGCCCGTGCTCATCTCCTTCCTGAATGCCACGGCCGGCTTCGCCGCCGCCCTGGTGGGGGTGGTCATCCAGAACCGTCTGCTCATCGCCTGCGGGGCGACGGTGGCGGCCTCCGGCTCGATCCTGACCATGGTCATGTGCCGCGCCATGAACCGGCCCCTGCTGAACGTCTTCACCGGACTCAAGGCGGCCGCCGCCCCGGCCGCGGCTTGGCCGGGAGTTAACGACGGAGATGCCGCCGGCGCCGCGGAGGCGGCCGAGAGCCCGGCGCCGCCCGCCCGCCTCTCTCCTGAGGACCCCTACGGTTACGCCGCCGACCTGCTGCAGGAGGCGGGCAGCGTGGTGATCATCCCCGGCTACGGCATGGCCCTGGCCCACGCCCAGTTCGAGGTGGTGGGCCTGGCCGACCGCCTGGCTCGCCGAGGGGCCGACGTGCGCTTCGCCGTCCATCCCGTGGCGGGGCGCATGCCGGGGCACATGCACGTGCTGCTGGCCGAGGCGGATGTCGATCCGGACACGCTGTACGAGATGGACCAGGTGAACGACCGGCTCCGGGACACCGACTTTGCCCTGGTGGTCGGGGCCTGCGACGTAGTGAACCCGGCCGCGGTCACCACCACCGGCACCCCCATCTCGGGCATGCCCATCCTGCTGGCTCACGAGGCCCGCCGGGTGATCGTGTTCAACCTCGACGACCGGCCCGGCTACTCGGGCGTGGAGAACCCTCTCTACGACGACCCAAAGACGCTGCTGCTGCTCGGCGACGCCAAGGAGACCGTTGCCCAGGTCAGCCGCCGCCTCGACTGACCCGGCGCCGATAGCCGGCCCACGATGCCGTTTGCCCCGCCCTGCCGGTGACGGCCGCTCCTCAACCCGCGGGGCGCGGAGCGCGGGCCACTGCCTCCCGGCGCTGGTCGTTCAGCCAGTCTTCGAAATCGCCGCGGGCTACCCGCCACTCCCGGCCGAACTTGACCGCGGGCAACTCGCCCGAGCGCAGCACCCGGGTGACCACGAAGGTGGAGACATCCATGTACTCGCAGATGTCGGCCACCGACAGCCACTCCTTGCCCAGGTCCACCGTGATCCTCTCCATGCCTGCAGGGTATGGGGATAGGCCGCCGGGAGCAAGGGTCGTGCCGGGCCTTACACTGAAGGCGCCATGGCCCAAGCGAAGCCCAAGAAGAAGCAACGCCCCCGATCGGACCCGGCCCGGCGCGAGGCCGCCGCCCGGCGCGAGGAAGCCCGCCGCCAGGCTGCCGAAGAGCGCCGCCGCGCCGAGCAGGCCATTGCCCGGCGCAAGAAGATCGTGAAAACGGCCCGGCGGGTGGGGGTGCCCGCGCTGGTCGGGGTGGGAGTGGTGGCCGCCGCTTTGTTCCTCTTCCGACCCCAGCGTGAGGTTCCCGGGGCCGAGATGATCGGCACCCCGGCCATCGTCACCGACCTCGGCTACGAGTTGCCGGACGAGATCGACGCCGACACCCTGCCCGACCCGGTCTGCGGCGTCCTCGGCCAGCCCATCTCCTCGGGAGCCCTGGCCTACAGCGATCTGCACAACGGGGCGGTGATCCTGTGGCACGCGGTCGGCGACGCGGACGCTGCCGACGCCCTGGCCGACCTGGCGGGCGAGTACGAGTCGCACCTGGTGGTCAGCCCCACTCCGGCCGTCACCGAGGGGATCCTGGCCACCGCCTGGGAACGTCGCAAGGACTACGAGGCTGTCGACGACGGCCTGCGCGAGTTCATCGAGACCTATCGCGGCCAGGCCCCCGGGAGGGGCGCCTGCGACCTCCCCGAGTGACCCCGGCTCGCGAAATATCGACTCGACAGACCCCTTGAGGCCGTCTCCCCCGCCTGATACCTAGACGGTGCCGCCGGGCCCGCCCGGGCCCGTCTCCCCGGCGGCGCAGCAAGGGGTAGACGCTGGACCATCCCGACCTGGCCGCCCTGGGCCGGCGCCTGCGGCAGCAGATGGACGAGACTCTCGACGCCGAGCAAAGCGCCGCCCGCTCCGCCTCACGCCGGCGCCGCACCCTGCGCGACCTTTTCCTCGATCTTGAGGACCGGGCCGACCCGGCCCTGGTGTGGGCAGACGACGGGCATTGCTACCAGGGGACGGTCTCCGCCGTCGGGGTGGATCACGCCGAACTGGAGGGCGACGACGGGCGGCGGGTGGTGGCCTTCGCTCACGTGGTGGCGCTGGAGGTGGCGCCATGAAGGCAGGCCACGGCCCTCTTCACCTCGACCGGCGCCTGCTGCTGGGTCTGCTGGCAGCGGCAGCGGCCGGGGGCCTGGTCTTGATGCTCACCCGGCCCGATCCGTCGGTGGCCGTGCTGGTGGCCGGGGGGCCCCTCCCCGCCGGGGTGGAGCTGACGGGCCTCCCGGTCGTAGTGCGGCACGTGCCCGACGCGACCGGCCTGGTGGGGGCCGACTCCACCGACGGACTGGCCGACTGGTCCCTGGCCGCCCCACTGGCGAAGGGGGAGCCTCTGCTGCCCTCGCTGCTGCGCCCCCCCGAGCGCCGCACCTACCCCGATGTGCTCGCTCTCTCTCTGACAAGGGACCGGGCAGTGCTCGGCGAGCTGCAGGCCGGGGACCTGGTAGACGTGTACGTGACCGCCGACGCCCCGGGGGAGACGCCGGTGGCCCGGCTCGTAGCCGAAGATCTCTACGTGGTCGCCGCCGGTCCGGCCCCGGGCGGAATCGCCGGCAGCGAACGAATCGACCTGCTGCTGGCGGTGGACAGTGCCCTGGCCGCCGCCCTGGTGAGTGCCCGGCACGAGGGAGAGATCGACCTGGTGCGAGTATCGCGATGACTCCCCGGGTGGCCACCGTGCTGTCCGCTCGCGAGTGGGAAAGCGCCCTGGTGGCCCTGGCCCGCGACACGGCCGAGGTTCGCATGGTGCTGCGTGCCTACCGCCCCGAGGAAGTTGAAGAGGAGGCCGAGCGCCTCGACGTGGTGGTGGCCGGCGCCGAGACGACCTGGGTGACCCCGGCCCGCATTGCCGCCTGGCGCCGCCGGGGGCTGCGGGTGGTAGGCATCTTCCCCTGCGGCGACCATCCCGCCCGTCGGCGCCTCATCGCCGCAGGCGCCGACGAGGTGCTGGCCGACGACACGCTGCCCGGAGCGGTGATCCGGGCCATCCGGCTACTGCAGCCGGCAGCCGGACCAGCCGCGACAACCCCTACCGCCCCGATGGTGGTGGTCACCGGCCCGCCGGGAGGCCCGGGCTGCACCGAAGTGGCCCTCGCCCTCGCCTGGTCGTGGGCCGCCCGGCACCGCACTCTGCTGCTCGACCTCGACCTGGACGCTCCCTGTCTGGCCGTCCGCCTCGGGCGACCCCCTCGCCCCGACCTGATCGATGCCGCCGAAGCGGTGCACCAGACGGGAGCCCTGCCGGCGACGGCCGTTACCTCCTACGGCCCCCTGGCCCTGGTGGTGGGTTCCACCCGGCGGGCCGAGGGCGCCCCGCCCTCCCACCTGGTCGACGACGTGGCCTCCGCCGCCTGCTGCCAGGCAGACCTGGTAGTAGCCGACGCCGGGGCGCGGCGCCCCGGTGACACTCTCGTGAAGGCGGCCGACCGGGCCGTCCTCGTGGCCGACGCTTCCCCGGCCGGACTGGTGCGGGCCGCCCGGCTTGCGGCCGAGTGGGCCGGCCCTCAGCCCGCCCTGGTACTCAACCGGGTGTCTCCCCGGCAGGGGGACCATCTCGCGGCCGCCGCCCGGCGCTGGATCGGCCTCGAACCGGCCGCGCTGGTGCCGGTGCGAGAGGCGATAGCTGCGGCGGCGCGTGCCGCCCGGCCTCCGGCTCGCGGCCTGCGCCGCGCCCTGCGCCGCCTGGAGCCGTCCCCATGAGCCAGGACCGCTTCGGGTTCCTCACCCCTCTTCTGGCCGACCCCGAAGTGGAGGAGATCATCGTCCTGGGCGGGCGCCGGACGTTCGTGGTCCGCGACGGGATCAAGAACCTGCTCCCCGAGGTCACCACCGCCGAGCAGGTGCGCCGCATTGCCGACCAGCTCCTCGCGGGCACCGGGCGCCGCCTGGACCTGGCCGACCCCATCGTGTCGGCCCAGCTCCCCGACGGCAGCCGGGTCCACATCACCGGCCCACCGGTCACCCATCCCGATCGGCTCAACATCCAGATCCGGAAGTTCGTGCTGCGGGCCGCCGACCTGGGACGGCTGGTGGATCTCGGCACCCTGACCGGGCCGGCCGCCGCCCTGCTGCGCACCGCAGTGCACGACGACCGGACCATCCTGGTGGCCGGGGCCCCCGGTGCCGGCAAGACCACACTGGTCAACTGCCTGCTGGCCGAAGTCCCTCCCGAACGGCGGGTGGTCACCTGCGAGGAGGTCTTCGAAGTCCAGGCAGACCTGCCGGACATGACCCAGATGCAGACCCGACCGGCCGGCCTGGACGGGGGCGGGGCCATCACCCTGCGGGACCTGGTGCGGGAGGCGCTGCGCCAGCGACCCGACCGCCTGGTGGTGGGCGAGGTGCGCGGACCGGAGGCCCTCGACCTGGTGCTCGCCCTCAACGCCGGCTGCTCGGGGATGGCCACCCTCCACGCCAACTCGGCACGGGATGCCCTGGAGAAGCTGGTGGGATACTGCATGCTGGCCGGCGAGAACGTGGCGGTCTCCTTCGTCCGGCGGGCGGTGGCGGCGGTGGCCGACCTGGTGGTGTTCCTGCGCCGTACTCCCACCGGGCGACGGCTCGAGGAGATAGTCGCCGTTCCTTCCCAGCTGGAGGCCGGGGTCTTCACCACCGAGACCCTCTGGGCCCCCGGCGGGTCGGGCCGTGGCCGGGGCCGACCTGCCGCCGTCGCCGGAGCCCCCCGGTGAGGGGCCTGGCCGCTCTCGCCGCCGGAGCCGCCGTCTGGTCCCTGGCGGGTCTGCCTCTCCCCGGTGCGGGGCGGCCGGGCCCGGCCCTGCCCCGCCCCCGGGTGATCGCCGCCGGCCTGCTCACCGGCGCCCTCGGCAGCCTGGCGGCCATCGGCCTCGGCGGCAGCGCAGCCATGGTGGCGGTAGCCGGATGCGCCGGTCTGGGCACTCCCCCGCTGGTCTCCGCCGCTCGCCGGCGACGCAGGCTCGAGGAGGCGGCCGCCCGCTGGCCCGACTTCCTGGCCGTGCTGCGGGGCCGGCTCTCGGCGGGAGAGGCGCTGCCGGAGGCCACCACCGTCGCGGCTGCCGGTGCCGGAGAGCATCTGGCCGTCCTGGGCCGGCGCCTGTCCGAGGACCGGGCGGCCGGGCGCCCCTTCGCTGCCACCCTCGCTGCGGTCCGGGCCGACTGGGCCGACCCGCTGGCCGACCGGGTGCTCACCGCCCTGGCCGCGGCCGCCGGCATCGGCGGTGAACGGGTGGGTGCGGTGCTGGCCGGACTGGCTTCTTCCGTGGCCGACGAGCTGCGCCTGCGGCGCGCCCACGAGGCAGCCCTCACCGAGCAACGTCTCACTGCCGGGGTGGCCCTGGCCGCCCCCTGGTCGCTGCTCCTGCTGACCACCGCCACCAACCCGCAGGCCGCCGCTGCCTATTCGACCTCAACCGGCACGGGGGTGGTGCTGGTGGGGCTCGCCGCCACCCTCCTCGGCTTCTGGCTGTCGCGCCGGGCGGCCCGGCTCTCCCGCATGCCGAGGGTGTTCACGTGAGCCTCCTGGCCTCCCTACTCGCCGCGGCTGCCGCCTTCCTGCTCGGCACCGCCGGGCGCCGCCCGGCGGTGGGCGACCATCTTGCCGCCTACCTGGCGCCCGATGCATCGGCCGCTGCCGCGCCCCGGCCCTCCTCGCGCAGAATCCGTCTCACAGGCGCTGCCATTTCCCGCCTCGGAGCGGCGGGCGCCGGGGCTGCGGCCGGCTGGCTACTGGCCTCGGGCAATCTGTTCGTGGAGGCCACTCCCGGCGCCACCCTTTCCCTGCCAGCTCTGGGCGCCGCGGCAGGGCTGCTCGTGCGCCGCCTCCGACACCGCCGGGCGGCCCAGGCCCGGGCCCTCCACTTGCGGCGGGAGCTCCCCACCGTGGCCGACACCCTGGCCCTGTCGGTGCTGGCCGGCGCCTCGGTGGGTGGGGCAGTGGAGCAGTTCGCGGCCGCCTCCCGCGGAGTGGCCGCCGCCGAATTGGGGGCGGTCGCCACCGACCATCGGAAAGGCCTCGGTTTTCCCGACGCCCTGCGCCTGGCCGCGGAGCGCACCACTCACGCCGAGGCGGGGCGCCTCTACGACCTGCTCGGCCACGCCCACCGCAGCGGGGGACGCCTGGCCGACGCCCTCGCCGAACTCGCCGTGGACTATCGCGCCGCTCTGTCCCGCGACCTCACCGCCGAGGGCGGGCGCCGGGCCCTGGCCGCCTACGGCCCCATCCTGGCCCTGATGGTGCCGGTCACCCTCCTCTTCCTCATGTACCCGACCCTGACGGGGCTCTCCGCCCTGTCCACCCCTGCCCCATGAAAGGAGGAGCCCATGCTCCGACTGTTCTCCTGGCTGGCGGCTCGCCGCCGCGACGACCGGGGAGTCACCACCGTGGAGTGGCTGGGCATGGCGGCCATCGCCGTGCTCGTGGTCGCCTTCCTGCTGCCCCAGGTGAGGACCGCCGCCCGCGACGTATGGGCCGCCATCACCAGCCAGCTCACCGGCTTCTTCTCCTAGACCGGGGCTCGGCGGTGATAGAGGGGATGGCCGGCCTGGCGGTCGCCTTTCTCCTCCTCGCTCTCATCGTCCAGGTCGTGACGGCCGCCACCGCCCGCCACACCGCCGAGGCGGCGGTGAGCGCCGGGGCCCGGCGGGCCGCCCGGCCGGGGGCCGACCCCGGAGTAGAGCGGGCTCGGCTCGCCACCGATCTGGCCGCCGCCCTGCCCGGGGCCCGCGACCTGCAAGTGGATATCACCCTGGAGGGCGAGGAAGCCCGCGCCGCTGCCTCCTTCCAATGGCTCCCCCCGGGCCCCGACTGGATGCCGATCACCATCGCCGTGCAAGCCGCCTTCCCCCGGGTCGTGCCGCCGTGAGCCGGGGCAGCGCGCTGGTCGACACCCTGGTGGCCGCCCTACTCACCGCCCTCCTGTTGCAGGGAGCACTGGCCGCCTGTCGCCTCCAGGCCGCAGGGGAGAAAGCCACCGAGGCGGCGGCCGTCGCCGCCACGTGGGCCGCTCGCCACGGCGATGCCGCCCTCGCCCGAGCCATAGCCGAGGCCCTCGTCCCGGAGGCGGAGAGCATCTCCGCCGGCCTCACCGGCGACGGCCTCTCCACCGTGGTGCGGCTGCAGGTTGCCCTGGCCGGTCCGGGCGGGGCCCTCTCCCGGCCGGTGGTGGGCCGGGCCGTCGCGCCCATCAGTCCCTATCGGAGCAACCTTGACGGATAGGGGGACCACTCTGCCCATCGTCGCCCTGCTCCTGTTCGGAGGGGCGCTGGCGGTGGCGCTGGCCGTAGAGGTCGGCCGGGTGGGAGCAGCCTGGCGGGAGGCCTCCTTCGCCGCCGATTCGGGGGCCGAAGCCGGCGCGGCTGCACTCGACCCCGCCGAGGCCTATCGGGGCCGGCTGCTCCTCGATCCGGCTCTGGCCGAGGAGGCGGCCGTGGCGGCCGCCCTGGCCACCCGGCCCCGTCCCGGGCGGACGGCGGCGGCCCGGGCCGAGACCGACCGGGTGTGCGTCACCGTCCGGCAACCCTTCCCGACCGGCCTGCTGGGGTCGGTGGCCGCCGGGCGGGTGATCACCGCCGACGCCTGCGCTTCCCCCAGCCAGGGATGAGGGACTTCCGGGGGGAAGGGCCGCCGCTCGCAACTCCCGGGTGGGGAGGCCATACTGCCCGGGTGAGCATGGCATGACGCCGAGTGCGCAGGCTGAGGAACGCCTCCGACGCGGTTTCCGCCACTTCAACCGGTTCATGGTGCTCATGTTCCGCCTCGGTCTCGGGCGCTGGATCCAGTTCTGGCCACCGGTCACCGGCCGCATCCTGGTGCTGGTTCACACCGGGCGACGAACCGGCTTGACGCGGCGCACGCCCCTCAACTTCGCCGAGATCGACGGAGAGCTGCACGTCACCGCCGGGTTCGGGCCGGGGGCCGACTGGTACCGCAATATCAAGGCGAAGCCGGAGGTCGAAGTCTGGCTCCCCGACGGCTGGTGGACGGCTGAAGCCGAGGACGTCACCGACCACCCCGACCGACGGCGTCTGCTGCGGGCGGTGCTCGTCGGCAGCGGCTTCGCCGCCCACCTCTTCGGTGTGAGCCCTCGCCTCCCCGACGAGCGCCTCGACCAGCTCACCGGCAAGTATCGCCTGCTGCGTCTCCGCCGAACCAGGGCTCGCACCGGGCCGGGAGGTCCCGGCGACCTGGCCTGGGCGTGGCCATGCGCGGCCGTCCTGCTGCTCGTGCACCGTCGCCGGCGCTGAGCTAGACGCCCAGGTCGCGCCGCTCCAGCACCATCCCCCCGGCCACCACCAGGCCCACCGCGACGGCCGCCAGGATGCCGGCGTGGGCCCATTCCAGGCCGTTGAGCAAAGGCGCCGAGTCCGCGTAGTAGTACCAGGGGGAGGCCTTCTGTACCGTGCCCAGCCAGCTGAGCACCTCGGCCAGGGAGAAGATCAGATACGCGGCCAGGGCACCCGCCCCCGCCACCCCGAGGGCCGGCCCTCGTCGCCCGGTGGCCGCCCCCAATGCCAGGGCAAGCGATCCGAACACGAGGGCGATGAGCACCGCCGAGAAGGTGGCCGCCGCCACCCGTCCCGTGGAAAGGCCCATGTCGAAGGCCAGCCCGGCGAGGACGATGGCCGCCCAGGTCACGAGCCCGATCATGAAGGTGGAGACGGCCATGGCCCCGAACTGCTCGGCCAGCACCCGCCGCCGGGTGATGGGAGCGGAGAGCACCAGGTCCAGGGTCCCTTCCTCTTCCTCCCCGGCGATGGCCCGTGCGCCGAATCCCGCCGCATAGATGATCAGCAGCAGGGGCAGCACCAGAGAGAAGAGCTCCATGTGCAGGAAGCCGGGCCCGGTGCCCATCGACACCCCCTCGACCATGTTGAACATCACCCGCAGCGCTTCTGGGTAGCTCTCGAACATCTCCTCGAAGTCGGCGGCGTTTTCCCGGAGGGTGGGGAAGGCGCTGCCCAGGAACAGGAGGTAGGCGAACGAGCCGCCGACCCACCAGGCCAGGTTGCGCCGGCGGCTCCACAGGGCGGCCCCGAAGACGCTACGCAGCATCGCCGGCCCCCTCGTAGTAGCGCAGGAAGAGCTCCTCCAGGTCGGCTTCGTGGCTGACCACGTTGGTCACCTCGTAGCGGGCGGCGGCCTTCACCAGCCCGTCGATGGAACCCACCGCAGTGCAGCCGAGCACCCCGTCCTCCACCACCACGTCCTGCACGCCCGCCAGGGCGGTGAACTCCTCGCGCGGTACCGGTCCGGCGAAGTGGATCTCCAGGCGGTGCAAAGCCTTGGCCTTCAGCTCCTCGAGGCCCTCGACCACCACCAGGCGGCCTTCCCGCACGATGCCCACCCGGTCGGCGATGCGCTCCACCTCGGACAGCACGTGGGAAGAGAGGAACACGGTGCGCCCTTCCCGCTTCGCCTCGGCTACCAGGCGATAGAACTCCCGCTGCATCAGCGGGTCCAGACCGGCGGTGGGCTCGTCGAGGAACAGCAGCCGGGGGGAGTGCATCAGGGCCTGCACCAGCGCCACCTTCTGCCGGTTTCCTCGCGACAAGTCGCCGATGGGGCGCTCCAGGTCGAGTTCCAGGCGCTCGGCGATCTGCCGGGCCGGCCCGAGCCCGTTCATCCCCCGCAGACGACCCAGGTAGGTGAGCAACTGCCGCCCGGTCATCTTCCGGTAGAGGGCGGGGTCGCCGGCCAGGTAGCCCACCTCCCGCCGCAGCCGCAGCCCGTCGGCGCGCGGGTCGCCGCCCAGCACCACCGCCCGTCCCCGGGTGGGACGGATCAGGTCGAGCAGTAGCCGGATGGTGGTGGTCTTCCCCGCCCCGTTGGGCCCCAGGTAGCCGAAGACCTCCCCCGGGTACACCGCGAGGTCGAGGTCCAGCACCCCGCGGTGGCGGCCGTAGAACTTGGTGAGGCCCTCCAGGCGAATGACCGGCTCCACAGCCCTTGACCCTACTGCAGTCGTCGGCCACCGGGGGCCGCCGGGGGAGCCGTCACCGCCCGGCCGGGGCCTGCACACCCAGAGAGGCCAGCCGGGCCCGGGCGATCTCCAGGTAGGCCGACTCGGTCTCGTAGCCCACAAAGTGCCGCCCGGTTTCCACGGCGGCCACCGCCGTGGAACCAGAGCCCATGAAGGGATCGATCACCAGATCCCCGCGAAAGGTGTACAGCTCGATGAGCCGCCGGGGCAGCTCCACCGGGAAGGGCGCCGGGTGGCCGATCCGGCGGGCCGAGGCGGGGGCGATGCTCCACACCGAGACGGTGGCGTCCAGGAAGTCCTGGCGGGAGATAGTGTCCTCCCCCAGGCGCTGGCGGCGAAAAGACCCCTTACTGGCCACCACCACGTACTCGTGGACGTCGCGCAGGGTAGGGTTCCGGGCCGAGCGCCAGGATCCCCAGGCGCAGGAGCCAGCCGCCCCCTGGGCCTTCTGCCACACGATCTCCCCCCGCAGCAGGAAACCCAGCTCCTCGAACAGGGCGGCCACCCGGTGGTTCAGTGCCAGGTAGGGGCGGCGGCCCAGGTTGGCCACATTCACCGCCGCCCGCCCGCCGGGCTCCAGCACCCGATAGGTCTCGCTGAGCACCCGGCGCAGCAGCCCCAGGTACTCCTCCAGGCTCAGGTCCACGTCGTATTCCTTGCCCACGTTGTAGGGGGGCGAGGTGACCATCAGCGAGACGCAGTCCTCGGGCAGTTCCTCCATGGTCTCCGACGAGTGGCAGAAAAGGCGGTCGAGTACTTCGGCCGGCGGTGCCACGGGCTCACCCACCCGGCCCGGCGAGGCGGCGCGCAGCATACGCCGGGCGTAGAAGCGGCGGGAGTCGTGTCCCTCCCGCTTCCCCGTGCCGAATGAGGCGGTCTCGGTAGACAAGCGCTCCTCCACCTGTGGCCGGCTGCCACCGTAGCCGAGTTATCCACAGGAGACGCGGAAATCGCCGGCCCCGGCCGGCACCCGGCCAGACGGCCCGGGGCATCCAATCACGAACCAGCCCAGATGGCGCGCGGATCGGCCCGGCCATACGGCCGGGCCGATCTCTCCAAATGATGGAGGCTTCTACTACCCGCAGGTGCCTCAGGCGCCGAGGACCCGCTCGGCCAGGATCATGGCGACGTCTTTGACCGTCACTTCTTCGTCCCGGCCCAGGTCCTTCACGCCGTCGTCCAGCATGATGTAGCAGAAGGGACAGCCGGTGGCGATGGTCGGCACCCCGGTGGCCAGCGCCTC
>CAZJRF010000051.1:0-13100 GCA_964548475.1 uncultured Acidimicrobiia bacterium | reverse complement strand
CGGCGGGCGGGTGCGGGCCCGCAAGGTGGTCTTCGCCACCAACGCCTGGTCGCATGAGTTCGTCCAGCTGGAGCGCAAGCAGGCCCCGGTGTGGACCTACATCGTCATGACGGAGCCGCTCACCGACGCTCAGCGCGGGGCGATCGGCTGGGCGGGCCGGGAAGGGGTTGAGGACTTCCGCGACCTGGTGCACTACTACCGCCTGACCGCCGACGACCGCATCGTCTGGGGCGGCCGCGACGTGGGGCTCAGCCTGGACGGCAGCATGGACCACGACCTCAACGAAGCGGTCTTCGAGACACTGCGCGAGGACCTGCGCCGTACCTTCCCGGCGCTCGAGGACATCGGCTTCACCCACGCCTGGGGAGGCCCGGTGTCGGCCCCGGTCGACCTGTTCCCGGTGATCGGCCGCGCCGGCACCCCCGATAACGTCTTCGTCCTGGGCTGCGTGGGCCACGGCGTGTCGCTCACCCACCTGCACGGCCAGACCGTGCGGGACCTGGTGCTGGAGCGGGACACCGACCTCACCCGGGTGTTCTTCGTCGACCGCCGGGTGGTCCCCTGGCCGCGAGGGCGGCTGCGCAACGCGGCCACCCGGGCCATTGCCGGCTTCATGCGCTGGGAGGACCGCCGCTACGACGTGCTGCCGCCGGGAAGCCGATAGCCACGGCACCGTCGCTCCCTCTTGGCCTCCCCGCAACCCCCTCCTGCCGCCACGGGAATCTGAGGAAGCCCCCACCCCCCGCCCTCCCCGCAACCCCCTCCCGGCCGAGGCGGGAGGGCGAACCCGCGACCGCGCCTGCGGGCGAGCGAGGGATTAGGGACTCCCAAAGGGCCCCTCGGCCCTTTCTCGGACACACCTCCTCTGACACGGTGGCTACGTCCCCCAATCGACAGGAGGAGGACCCCTGTGAGAGTACGAGGCACACTTATCCCCGCGTTGATCGTCGCCGCCCTGGCCCTGGCAGCCTGCGGCGGCTCCACAACTGCCGACACCACCGGCGTTACCGTCCCCGATGAAGGTGCCACCACCCAGGCCCCGGGAACGGGCGACACCGGAGCCCCCGTCGACGAGACCACCACCACCGGCCAATCAGAGCCGGCCACGGGCGACCGGTACGTGCCCGTGCGCCCGCTGCCGGCCGGCTTCCCCGTGTTCCCCGGCGCCGAGATCTGGAACGAGATCCCGGAGGCCTACGGAGGACACCTCTACCTGCTCAACGCGACCGGCACCAACCAGCAGATCTGCGAGTTCTACGTGGCCGCCTTCCGTGACCTGGGCTTCGAGGTCACCGACGAGGAGGAGAGCGGCTGCGACCTGCCCGGATTCGTCGTCGACGTCCAGAAGGACGGCCAGTACATAGCCGGTGTCACCTTCACCTCCGACGACCCCAGCGAGGTAGACCCCGGATACACGCTGATGATCGACTACGAGGTGTGGCAAGACGCCTGGCTGAGCGGGTAGCCGCGGCTCGGCTCTAAACCGGCCACGACCCGGCGAGCCTGAGGCAATGACCACCCTCCACCTCGGAGCGATCCGGTGCAAGTGGGAATGCTCGTGGGTCATCCCCCCCCGGCCGGGACACAGCACCCGTAGGCAAGGGGGCTATAGCCTCCCCACAGATACCGGGAGGAACGGCTCAATGCGCAGCCTGCACCACGCCCACCTGATGAGCGCCGACCTGGACGCCGCCCTTCGCTTCTACACCGAGCACTTCGGCGGCGAGGTGGTGGCCGACCTGGACTTCGCCGGGGCCCGCAACGTGTTCATGCGGGTGGGCCGGGCCGCCCTGCACTTCTACGACCAGCCGCCCAACGAGCGCGGCCCCATCAACCACCTGGGCATGTGCGTGGAGGACCTCGACGCCTGCGTTGCCGAGTTGGAACAGGCCGGCTTCCGGCCCCGCCCGATCAAGGACACCGGCACCGGCCGCTACGCCATGGTGGAGGCCCCCGACGGGGTGCTGTTGGAGTTGTTCGAACCGCCCCCGGGCCTGGATCCGAAGATGCGGGAGTACTTCGGGGTGGAGTGGGACTGAGTTGGCCTCTCGCGCGAGCGACCGGCTCAGCGGGCTGCTCTCGGGTGAGCCGGGCAGAAACGCTTCGGACCGATGTGCGCTTCGCGGCGTGCACCACAGTGCCTGCAGAGGGGCCGGCCCGCCGCCGCGCACGACGTGCATATCTCCCCAAGCCCCGAAAGCCTCTTCCCGCAGTACTTGCAGTACCACTGACCCCCTCCGAAAATCTGGAAGCGAGCTTGCTCCGGATCGAAGCGGGTCCCACCCTGCTCCTCCGACTTGAGGCCGAGGCGATCCAGCCAGTCATCAATGGCGGATGCGAGTCCCTCCCCGCCGGGCAGTACTGAGCCCAGGGCGTCGCGAGCGGCGTCCCTTGTCCCCTGCCGAAGCTCCTGTCCGGGATCAGGCCCCCACGCCCCCGGATGGGCAGCGGCGAACCCACCGAAGGCGGCCCCTGTGTAGGCCAGGCCGCCGGAGGGCCCGAACGCTTGCACGAAGGGCACCTTCATCTGCTGGATCATCTCCGGTGTCGGGGGCTCACCGCCCTCGACCACCGCCTGCACCACGCGAACCACCTCTTCCCACGACTTGACCAGCAGGCGGAGAAACTCCTCCAGCGCCGGATCGATCTGCCCCGCGGGGAGCAACCCGGCCAGCACCGGGACGTGCCCGGCCAGGTCATCCCACGAGACCACCGTGTCAGGGTCGACCGCCCAGCCCTGCTCGGTGGCCTCGCCGGCAGCCTGGGAGGCGGCGACCAGGGCCCGGCAGGGACCGCAGCGGCCGTCGTTTCCGACCGGGGCAGTTGAACCGCAGAGGGAACAGGCGCGACCGGCTGCTTCGGCGACCAAGGCCCGGAGTTCCACCCTGGTCGGAGTGGCCGAGACGCGGCCAATGGGGACCAGCCGACCGACGACGGGCTGGCGCGCCAGCCCGGGCAAGACCGTGATCAGTTGCGACCCCCGCTCCCCCAAGCGCTCCGTCTCCACCACCATCGACCGGAGGGCCCCCCGGTCGAGGTTCAGCAACAGCACCTCCAGGGCGGGTCCGCTGACGGCAGGCGCGATCACCACGAGGGGTCGCCCGGCAGCCGCCGCTGCCTCCATCGCGGGGAGGATCTCCTCAAGCATCTGCAGCGCCGCACCGCTGAGCAGGAGCAGCGGCTCGTCGAGATCACAGCCGCCAGGCCCGTAACGGCGGGCATCGAAGTACGGGGGGAGGGCCAGCCCGCCTTCGATGACGCAGCTCTGGTTTCCCTGCCAGCGGACCGTGGCTTGGCCCTCCGACGGCCTCCACCGGGGCTGCTCCCAGCCGCCACTCCATACCCTCTCGAGCACCCCCCACAGCTCTCCGATCGCCTGCTTCCGTTGCTCCAAAGCTTCGGGTCCCGCTTGGGAGCCCGACTCGACGGCTGCTAGACAACGAAGCAACTGAGCCGCCACGGGATCCTCAGGATGGTCGTGGGCGTAAGCCGCGTAGGTGTAGGGATCACCCGGAGTTCCATACGCCGCCACCTTGCCGTAGACCAGTCCCTGCCGCTCGGCTTCCTGGATGCACTGGGTCATCCTGGTCTCTTGATCGTCAGGGGCCCCCGAGATGTGCTGCCGGCTGTCGTATTGCATCAGCTGCGATTGAGCCTGCTCGTGCCATTCGTGCACGATCAGCTCTTCACCCTCCTGCACGGCGGTGGCCAGAATCTCCGGTGCCGCCTCTTCGAACCGGGCCACCACATCGTGCAGTGCATCAACCGGACCCTCGACAACCTGGGACCAGGTGGTCTCCCATAGCTCCGTCAGCTGGCGGGCGGGGGAGTGTTCTGCCTTCTTCATGGCAACCTCCCTGGGAGCGGCCACCCTACCCGCCGCCGGGCCCGCCTGCCGGGCCTCGGCCCGAAGATGCAGGAGTGCTTTGGGGGTGGACGACAGCCAAGAGCCGGCTCGCGCCCCTTTCCTGCCTCTCCCGGCGCAAGCTGCGGACGCCCCCACCCCCCGCCCTCCCCCGCTGCCGCGGGGGAGGGGGCGCGAGAGCCCGCAGGGCTCGAGCGGAGGGGGCAAAGCCGCGAACCATGTAGCCCGCGCCCTCTTGCCCTCCCCCTAGCCCCCTCCCGCCGGAGGCGGGAGGGGGGATCACAGTCTGCCCCGGCTAGGGAGTCCCCACCCGCCGCCGCCGGGCGTGAGGATCCGCAGCCGGTCGCCGGGCCGGGCCTCGAAGGTCGCCTTCCCCGGCAGGCGCTCGGGCGCTCCCGACTGCGGCAGCAGCCAGTCCTCGCCGCAGGCCCCGGGACCGCCGCCGGCCAGCCCCCACGGCCGGTGCCGACGCCGTTCGCCGATGAGGGAGACGGTAGCCGGGGCCAGGAACTCGATCTCCCGCACCATCCCCTCCCCACCGGGGTGACGCCCCGGCCCGCCGCTGCCCCGGCGCAGGCCGGTGGCCGCCACCCGGAAGGGATAGTGGGCCTCCAGCGACTCGATGGGTGTGTTCCGGGTGTTGGTCATGCCGGTGTGGATGCCCGACTGACCCGGGCGCTGGGGGGTACCACCCTCGCCCCCGCCGATCGTCTCGTAGAAGACCGTGCCCGCCGACCCCACCAGCAGGTTGTTCATGGTCCCCTGCGAAGCGGCCGGCACCCGGCCGGGGGCCGCCCCGGCCAGCGCCCCCAGCAGCACATCCGCGATGCGCTGGCTGGTCTCCACGTTCCCGGCCGCCACCGCTGCCGGCGACCGGGCGGCCACCAGCGTGCCCTCCGGAGCCACCAGGCGCAGCGGCCGGTAGCAGCCCCCGTTGGCGGGGATGGTGGGATCGGTGGCCACCCGCACCGCGTAGTACAGGCAGGACCGGGTCACCGCCTCCACCGCGTTCAGGTTCCCTTCAATCTGCGGAGAGGTCCCGGTGAAGTTGGCCGCCAGTTCCCCACCGGCCACGGTCAGGGTCACCCGGATCGGCAGGTCGGCTTCCCCCCACTCCAGCAGGTCTTCAAAGCGGTACTCGCCCTCGGGCAGGGCCCGGAGTGCCGCCCGCATGCGGGCCTCCCCGTAGTCGAGCAAGGCGGCAGCCACCGTGGCGCCCCGGGCCGATCCGAAAGCCTCCAGGGCCTCCACCAAGCGTTGCGCGCCCGCTTCGTTCGCCCCCAGCTGGGCCGACAGATCCCCGCGCCGTTCGTCGGGAGTGCGGGTGGCCGCCAGCAGGGGATCCAGGAAACCAGCCAGCCACTCGCCGCCAGCGGCGGCGGCCATCGGAGCCACCAGGTGCCCCTCTTCCTCCAGGCGGGTGGCGCCGACGGGCATCGACCCAGGCGCCGCTCCCCCCACGTCGGCGTGGTGGGCCCGGTTGGCCACCCATCCCACCAGCCGGCGGCGCCGGAACACCGGGCGCACCAGGGTGAGGTCGTTCAGGTGGGTACCTCCGTGGAAAGGGTCGTTGAGGGCGTACTGCACCCCCGGTTCCACAGCCTCACCGAAGCGGTCGATGACCACCGCCACCGAGGCCGGCATCGACCCCAGGTGCACCGGGATGTGCTCGGCCTGGGCGAGCATCTCTCCGAAGGGCACGAAGACGGCGGCCGAGCAGTCGGCCCGCTCTTTGATGTTGGGGGAGTAGGCCGTGCGCCGCAATACCGCCCCCATCTCCTCGGCCACCGCCGCAAAGCGGTTGCGGGCCACCTCGAGGGTCACCGCGTCGACGGTCACCACGACACCTCCAGGGCCCCGCTGGGGTGGACCGCCGCCCGCTCGCCGGGGCCCAGCCAGGTGGTGGCATCCGGCTCCTCCACCACCGCCGGCCCCAGCACCTCGCGACCGGGGGCCAGGGCCGGCCGCCACCACACCGCCGCCTCCACCGGCCCGTCGGCGGTCAGCACCTCGCGATGGCCCCGGGCGGCCTCACCCTCGGGCCGGGAAGAGGGCAGATCCTCCCAACGTAGCGCGGGCGGACCCACCGCTTCGGCTCGCACCGTCACCACCTCGACGGGATCACCCGGCCGGTCGAACCCGTTGCGCTGCCGGTGCGCGCGATGGAAACGGGCAACCAGCTGCTCCCAGCCCTCGCCGGGGCGGTAAGGCACGGAGGTCTCATGGGACTGGCCCCGGTAGCGCGCGTCGGCGTAGGCGGTCACCTGCGGCCGGCCGCCCGGGGAGGCGGCGGCCAGCGACTGGGCGGCCTGCACCATCACCCCGGCGACAGCCGCGTCGAGGGCGGCCCCGTCACCCACGGTCACGCTGCGGGCGACGTCCACCCGGGGCGGGGCCAGCAACAGGCCCAGGGCGGAGAACACCCCGGCGTGGGCCGGTACCACCAGCCCGGCCATCTCCAGGCTGCGGGCCAGGGCCGAGGCGTGCAGCCCCCCCGCTCCGCCGAAAGCCACCAGCACCGCCCGGCGGGGGTCGGCTCCCTCCTCCACCGACACCCGGCGCAACGCCCGTTGCATGTGCGCTTCCACCACCGCCACCATGCCCAGGGCGGCCTCCCCTCCCGGCAACGCCACTTGCGAGCCGAGGCGCTCCACCGAGGCGCGCGCGGCCGGCGCATCGACGGCGAGCGTCCCGGCCAGGCGAGCCGACGGGTCCAGGCGCCCCAGCACCACGTGGGCATCGGTCACAGTGGCGGCCGAACCTCCCCGGCCGTAGCAGGCCGGCCCGGGCACGGCCCCGGCGCTGCGCGGCCCTACCCGCAGTGCCCCACCGGCATCCACCCACCCCAGGCTGCCCCCGCCCGCCCCGATGGTGTGCACCGCCACCGCCGGCAGGCGGCAGGGGTAGCCGTCGATGGCCCGCTCGTAGGCCACCCCGGGCCGGCCCCCCTCGATGCGGCAGACGTCGGTGGAGGTGCCTCCCATGTCGAAGGAGATCAGGTGATCGTGGCCCAGGGCCCTTCCCAGGGCGGCGGCGGCCACCACCCCTCCCGCCGGCCCGGAGAGCACGATGGCGGCAGGCAGGGCGGCCGCCTCCTCCAGAGTCATCAACCCGCCCGAGCTGCGCATCACCGCCACCCGCTCCACCCCGGCCGCCCGCGCTCGCGCCTGCAGCGCTTCCAGGTAGCCGGCCACCACCGGGGTGAGGTAGGAGTTCACGACCGTGGTCGATGCCCTCTCGTACTCCCGGAACTCCGGGGCCACCACCGAAGAGAGCCCCACCGGCACCCCCGGCAGACGCCGGTGCAGCGCCTCGGCCAGGTGCTCCTCGGCGGCGCCGTCGAGGAAGGAGTACAGAAGGCACACCGCCACCGCCTCCGGGGAGAGGGCCGCCACCCGGGCGGCCGCCTCCTCCGAGTCGGCAGGACCGAGGGGCTGCCCCTGCCGATCAGACCGCCCGCTCATCCCCACCCGCCGGGACCGCTCCACCAGCGGGACCGGCCGGGTAGTCGAAAGGTCGTACAGGGAGGGGCGGTCCTGGCGGCCGATCTCCAGGAGGTCTTCGAACCCGGCGTCGGTCACCAGCACGGTGCGGGCGCCCGCCCGCTCGAGCAGCGCATTGGTGGCGGCGGTGGTGCCGTGCAGCAGGTCCCCGCTCCCCGCCGCCGCGGCAACTCCGGCCATCACCCCTTCGCTCTGGTCGGGCGTAGTGAGCACCTTGGCGGTGCGCAGCAGCCCGCCCTCCCAGGCCACCACGTCGGTGAAGGTGCCCCCGACGTCCACCCCGGTGTGGCCGGCGGCTACCACACCTCACCCGCCATGGCGGAGCGGGCAGCCGACCTGGGCGGCTTCTGCCGCCGTCGCGCCATCACGGTGCTCCTCATCGATGCCGATCGGGACACTCCCCCAGTCTGGTCGCCGGATAAGGCGAGAGGGGAGGCCCCCTCCCGCCGGGTGGTGCGCTCCCCTTTTTGCGAAGTTCTCTCTACTGCTCCACTTCGCTGAGGTCGATGCCCAGCACCGCCGCCATTCCGGCCCCGTAGGCCGGGTCGGCCTGCAGGCAGTGGGCGACGTGGCGCAGCTTGATGTGCTCGGGGATGTCCTCCATGTGGCGGGCCGTGTTTTCGAACAACACCTGCTGCTGCTCGGGGCTCATCAGCCGGAACAGCATGCCCGGCTGGGTGAAGTAGTCGTCGTCGTCGGCCCGGTGGTCCCAGCGGTCGGCCGCCCCTTCCAGGGCCAGCGGCGGCTCGGCGTACTCCGGCTGCTCCTGCCACTCGCCGAAGCTGTTGGGCTCGTAGTGGAGGGTGCTGCCCGCATTCCCGTCCACCCGCATGGCGCCGTCACGGTGGAAGTTGTGCACCGGGCAGCGGGGGGCGTTCACCGGGATCTGGTGGTGGTTCACTCCGAGCCGGTAGCGCTGCGCGTCGCCGTAGGAGAACAGCCGGCCCTGCAGCATCTTGTCGGGTGAGAACCCGATGCCGGGCACCACGCTGGCCGGGTTGAACGCCGCCTGCTCAACGTCGGCGAAGTAGTTCTCCGGGTTGCGGTTCAGCTCCATCACGCCGACCTCGAGCAGGGGGTAATCGCCCTTGCGCCACACCTTGGTGAGGTCGAACGGGTGGAACTGGTAGGTGGCAGCCTCGGGTTCGGGCATGACCTGCACCATGAGGGTCCACTTCGGGAAGTCACCGCGTTCGATGGCCTCGTACAGGTCCCGCTGGTGGCTCTCGCGGTCCTTACCGACTAGCTCCTCCGCCTCGGCATCGGTCAGATTCTTGATGCCCTGTTGGCAGCGCCAATGGAACTTGACCCAATGACGCTCACCGGCGGCATTGATGAGGCTGAACGTGTGGCTGCCGAAGCCGTGCATGTGCCGGTAGCTGGCAGGGATTCCCCGATCGCTCATCACGATGGTGACCTGGTGCAACGCCTCGGGCAGCAGCGTCCAGAAGTCCCAGTTGTTGAGAGCGCTGCGCAGGTTGGTGCGCGGGTCGCGCTTGACGGCGTGGTTCAGGTCGGGGAACTTCAGCGGGTCGCGGAAGAAGAACACCGGGGTGTTGTTCCCCACCAGGTCCCAGTTGCCTTCCTCCGTGTACATCTTCACCGCGAAGCCGCGTATGTCGCGTTCGGCGTCGGCAGCGCCCCGCTCGCCGGCCACGGTCGAGAAGCGGGCGAACAGGTCGGTCTTCTTGCCGACCTCGGAGAAGACCTTGGCCCGGGTATAGCGGGTGATGTCGCCGGTCACCGTGAAGGTCCCGAAAGCGCCCGAGCCCTTGGCGTGCATCCGACGCTCGGGGATGACCTCGCGGTCGAAGTGGGCCAGCTTCTCCAGGTACCAGACGTCCTGCAGCAGCATGGGCCCGCGCGGCCCGGCCGTCACCACGTTCTGGTTGTCGGGTACCGGCGCCCCAAAGGCGGTGGTCAGCTTCTGGTCGTCACTCATCGGTGACACTCCTTTCGGTGAGATGTTCCATTTCCACGAGAAGCCGGCCGGTGGGACCCCTTCCCCCCGGCCGGTGCGACATCGGGCACCCGGCATTCGGAGCAGATGCCTCTGAACTGGACTTCCACGGACTCGACGGTGCCGGGTAGCGCGATGTCCGCCGCCGGCCGCAGGGCGTCCAGGCGGCCGTCGGCGACGTCACGCACCGAGCCGCACCTGGTGCACACGAAGTGGTGGTGTCGCTCCAGGTTGGCGTCGTACCGGACGGGCCCCCCTACTCCGGTCACCCGGCTGATCAGCCCCAGGTCGGCGAGAGCACCCAGCGAGCGGTAGACGGTATCCAGGGAAATGGTGGGGACCCGCCGGCGCACCCTGCGGTAGATCGTCTCCACGTCCGGGTGCTCGTCGCTGCCGGCGATCTCGCGCACCACCTGCAGGCGCTGGTGCGTCAGACGAAGCCCGGACTCGCGCAGGGCCTCCGCCATGGACTCAACCCGGTGAGCGGCCTCGGATTGCGAAACGGGCACCAGACCCCTTAACAAGAAGAGTTCCTAGATAGGATAGCCTCCGGATTAGGTGCCCGCTCTGATCGGTCGGCAGCCCGGCCGGGTCACGGATCATCTATCCCGGCAAGAGCCGGACAGATACCAGGCAGTGCAGGCGCCGAGCAGAGATGGCCGACTATTCCCTGCCGCCGCCACCCGGCAGGGGAGGGTCGGGGAGGCAGCAACAAGGCGCGAACCAGTGCTCTCGCTTCTCCCCGGTCACCCCGTCGCCGCCAGCAGCCAGACGGCGGCACTGCGATCGTCCCGGCCCACGGCCACCACTCGGGAGCCGATCGCCGCCACCCCGAACATCTGCTGGTCGTCCGGCCCGCCGAAAGAATCATCACCCGCCCGGATGAACTCGCTCTCCCCCAGCAGAGTCCACACGGCGGCGTCCGCGTCGCCGCCCCCGTTGTCCCATCCCACCGCGACGTACAGATCCCCGACCACTGTGATCGCCGTCATCTCCTGGCTGCCCGTCCCGCCGAAGGTGCCCACGTCCTCAGATATGAGCGTCCAGTCGAGCCCGTCCGGTGAGAACCAGACGGCCGCGTCTCTGTCGTCCTCGGTGTCGGGATCCACGTACCACTCCAGGTATCCGACGGCCAGCAGGCCCAGCGGCCCCGACACCACCGCCCGCATGACCATGCCCACATCACGGAAGGCCGGGTCGGACGAGAATCTCTCCGGCGGCAGCTTCTCCCAGGCCAGCCCGTCGGCCGACACCCAGGCCGCCGGCGAGTCGTCGTCCGTCCCCACCGCCACCAGGCCGGGCCCGGCCGCTAGTACCCCGAACATCTCCTGGTCGTTCATGCCGCCGAAGAGAGCCTCCTCGTGGGGCACCCTGGTCCAGGTGGCCCCATCGGGTGAAGTCCACACCGCCGCAATCCAGTCCCCCTCGTAGCCCTCTCCCACGTCGTCGTAGCCCACCGCCACCCAGCCCGGGCCGCCCGCCACTACCGCGTGCATCCCTTGCCAGCCCGGGCCCCCGAACCCCGAGCCGTCGTCCGCCACTCGCGACCAGGCCAACCCGTCCGGCGAGGTGATCACCACCGCGTCGTAATCCGCGCCGTTGTAGACCCGGCCCACGGCCACCAGGCCCAGCGGCCCGGCTGCCACTGCCTCCAGTGCGCCCCCGCCTTCGTAGCCGAAGGTGGCCTCGTCGCCGGTGCCCAGTATCCAGGTGCCCCCATCGACCGAGGCCCACGCCGCGGAGCGGACGTCGTAGTCGATGTCGGGGTAACGCCAACCGACCGCCACCAAACCCGGGCCCCCGGCCGTCACCCCGCGCATCCCCGCCGACATCCAGGAAGGGTCGATGACGCCCAGAACCGCCTCGTCGTGGGGGACGCGCACCCACCCCGACTGGCCGGGACCCGCAGTGGTGGTGACTCCTCCGGTTGTGCTGGTGGACTCCCCGGTGGTGGTGACCCCACCGGTACTGGTGGTAACTCCACCGGTGGTGCTCGAGTACCAGGCCCCGTCGTCGTCCCCGCACGAGGCGAGGAGCAGCGCGAGGACGAGGAAGATCACGACACGGGCCCGCATGCGGATCTCCTTCCCGCTTCCGACACAGCGCCTCGCCTGCCGTGGGAGAGGTTGGGGCGAAGCCTACGCCCCGACCACCTCCTCAGGCGGACTCCGACGGGGATCCAACGAACGAAACCGGAAACCGGTTCCGCTAGCCGCACGATCAGTAACAGGATGGCCGACCTGTTGAGGGCTGCCGGCCGGGCACACCCCGGCGGCGGCCTGCAGGCTCAGACCAGCGCCGACCTCCCAAGGACCGGCAGAGAAGGCGGTTGCCATGACACAAGACACGCACATCATCCGGGAGGCCGGCCGGGATCTGACCTCCCGGATCACAGGAACGGTGATCTTCCCGGACGACGCCGGTTACGACCGGGCGCGGGCGGCCTGGAACCTGGCGGTGGATCAGCACCCGGCTCTCATCGTCGAGGCGGCCGATGCCGCCGATGCGGCGGCGGCCGTGGGCTTCGCCACCGATCACGGACTGGGAGTGGCGATCCAGGCCACCGGCCACGGGGTCGCCCGTCCCGCCGACGGCGCGCTGCTGCTCCTGACCGGCGCCATGGACGAGGTGCAGGTGGATGCCGCCGCCCACACCGCCCGCATCGAGGCGGGGGCGCGTTGGGAGGTCGTCCTGGAGAAGGCCGCCCCCGAGGGCCTCGCCCCGCTGCTCGGATCGTCCCCCGACGTAGGGGCGGTGGGCTACACGCTGGGGGGCGGCCTGGGCTGGCTGGCCCGCCGACACGGGCTGGCGGTCGACCGGGTGCGATCCTTCGAGGTGGTCACCGCCGGCGGCCGGCAGGTCCGGGCGAGCACCGCCAGGAACGAGGATCTCTTCTGGGGTCTGCGCGGAGGCGGGGCGGGCAGCCTGGGGGTGATCACCGCCATGGAAGTCGGCCTGGTCCCCGTGGAGACCGTGTACGGGGGCAACCTCTTCTACCCGGCCGAACTGGCTCCCGAGGTGGCCTCTCGCTATGCCGAGTGGATCGAGACCGCTCCCGACGACCTCACCTCGGCTTTGGTACTGATGAACGTCCCGCCGCTCAAGATGATCCCCGAGCCGCTGCGGGGTCGGTCGTTCGCGATCGTGCGGGGCTGCCACCGCGAATCGGCGGCCGACGCTGAAGACACGCTCCGCTTCTGGCGCGACTGGAAGGCGCCCGAGTTCGACATGTTCGGGCCGATGCCCTTCAGCGCGGTGGCGATGATCAGCAACGATCCCGTAGACCCGATGGCCGCCGGCGGCAGCACCGAATGGCTCCGCACCTTGAACGAGGAAGTCATCGGGATCCTTATCGACCAGGCCTTTCCGGCGGCCGTCCCGGCGCCGGTGACGCTCACCGAGGTCCGCCACGTGGGTGGTGCCGTGTCGCGAGGCGGGTCCGAAGCCGCCTACGGCAACCGTGACGCCACGCTGCTGTTGGGGGCGGTGTCGGCCATCCCCACCCCCGAGGCACGGGAGGCCCTGCACGCCCACTTCGCCCGCCTGCACGAGTCGCTGCGCCCGTACGCCACCGGGGGCGCCTACCTGAACTTCCTGGAAGGCGAGGAGAGGGTCTCCCGGACCAAGGCGGGCTTCACTGCGGAGGGCTACGGGCGCCTGCAGGGGCTGAAACGGCAGTACGACCCGGAGAACCTGTTCCGCTACGGCGTCGACCTGATGGGGGGCTGAGGGCTTCCAGGTTCTGCCTCACCCGGTACAACCTGGGGAGACG
>CAZJRF010000050.1:0-13221 GCA_964548475.1 uncultured Acidimicrobiia bacterium | reverse complement strand
CAGGACCGAGAGCCGGGGAGCCCACTTCCGCTCCGACTACCCCGGGCCCGACCCGGCCTGGGCCACAACCGCCGCGGAGAGCGCATGAGCGGCTTCCGGCCCCCGCCCCCTCTGCTCTACGAGCCGATTGTGGCCGCCGCCCTGCGCGAGGACCTGGGGAGAGCCGGCGACCAGACCACCGAGGCGGTCGTACCGGTTGAGGCCGCGGCGGTGGCCCACCTGATCGCCCGGCGGCCGGGCCGGGTGGCCGGCCTGGCGGTGGCCGCACGGGCCTTCACCCTGCTGGACCCATTGGTGCAGTTCGACTTCCGTTCCGAAGACGGCGACGACGTGGTCGCCGGGGCGGTCCTGGCGGTGATCTCCGGCCCTGCCCGCCCCATCCTGTCGGCGGAGCGGGTGGCCCTCAACCTGCTCGGACGCCTGTGCGGCATTGCCACGCTGACCCGGGAGGTGGTGGCTTCGGTGGCCGGGACCGGGGCGAGGGTGGCCTGCACGCGCAAGACCACGCCCGGCTTGCGTCTGCTGGAAAAGTATGCGGTGCGAGTGGGGGGCGGATTCAACCACCGCTTCGGCCTCGACGACGCGGTGCTCATCAAGGACAACCACCTGGCGGCGGCCGGCGGGGTGGCCGAGGCGGTGCGGCGCGCCCGGGCAGGGGTGGGACATCTGGTGAAGATCGAGGTGGAGGTAACCGATCTGGCGCAGGTGGAGGAGGCCCTGGCCGCCGGGGCCGAGGTGATCCTCCTGGACAACATGACTCTCGAGGAGATGCGCGAGGCGGTGGAGTTGGTGGGAGGCCGGGCGGTGACTGAGGCGTCGGGGGGCATCAGCCCGGAGAACGCAGCGGCGGTGGCGGCCACCGGGGTGGACGTGCTCTCGCTGGGCTGGCTGACCCACAGCGCCCCGGCCCTGGACGTGGCCCTCGACATCGTGGTCGGTTGAACGCTCCCTCCCCCGCGGGAGCGGGGGAGGGTCGGGGGTGGGGGTTTCCTCAGTTCCCGCGGGGGCGGGGGAGGGTTGGGGTGGGGGGTTGCTCTTCCTACCGCCCGCGGCTACTGATCGTCGGAGCGCTCGACCGTGTCCTCAATGACGACCAGTTCGACCCCGGCCTGGGACAGGATATGACGGGTGTCCTCCCCGGCGTGGTAGCGGTGGCGGGCGACCACCCGGGTGATGCCGGCGGAGGCGATGAGCATGGCGCACACCCGGCAGGGCTCCATGGAGCAGTACAGGGTGGTACCGGCCAGCGCCAGCCCGTAGCGGGCCGCCTGGCAGATGGCGTTCTGTTCGGCGTGAACGGTGCGCACGCAGTGTTGGCGGACGGTGCCGTCCTCGTCGATCATCTGACGCAGTTCGTGGCCGACGTCGTCGCAGTGGGGCATGCCCGAGGGAGACCCGACGTAGCCGGTGCAGATGATTCGCTTGTCGCGCACCACCACGCAGCCGCTCTTGCCCCGGTCGCAGGTGGCGCGGGCGGCCACCTGATCCACCAGCCCCAGGAAGTAGTCGTCCCAGCTGGGCCTTGCCATCACCCGTCCCGATTCCGCTGGGGGCGACGTTACCTCGCCGGGAGGAGCGCCGTCCTCGGCACCGGGGTGAACCTCAGGGACCCGGGCGTCCGGCGAGCTCGGCCAGCCGTGATCTCACCAGCCGCTCGACGAGGAGGGCGGGCAGGGGCCGGGCCGGGGTGAAGCGAATCGTCCCCTTGGAGGTGTCGTAGGAGCGCAACTCGGCGCCGTGCGCCTCGATGACCTGGTGGTTGAGGGGGAACAAGCTGCAGTGGTCCCCGAAGGCCGCGTAGGCGACGAGGGCCTGCCCGTGGTGGCGGAAGGCGGGCATCCGGTAGTAGAGAACCTCGACCGCCTCGGGAACGGCGGCGCTAATGATGAGGCGGAGCCGCTCCGGGGCGTCGCGCTTGTCGGGGGGTAGGGCGGCCAGGTAATCATCGATGCCGGTCGGTGCGCTCATCTCGGTGCCTCTGGTCGTGGGAGCCGTCGTCCGATTAGCCATTACAGCCTGGGAGGCGCCACTGGGAGGTTTCATTCTCCGCCAGGGCGCCTTCCGCTACTTCCCGGTACGCCCCCTTGGTACGATCGCCCGGTGGCGTATCAGGCCCTCTATCGAAAGTACCGCCCGCAGCGCTTCGGCGACCTGGTCGGCCAGGACCATGTCACGCTGACTCTGGCCCGGGAGGTGCAGCAGGGCCGGCTGGTCCACGCCTACCTCTTTGCCGGCCCGCGGGGCACGGGCAAGACCACCACCGCTCGCATCATTGCCAAGGTCCTCAACTGCCCCGACCTGGGGGCCGACGGGGAACCCTGCAACCGCTGCTCCTCCTGCCTGGCGATTGCCGAGGGTACCTCCCTGGATGTCATCGAGCTCGACGCCGCCTCGCACAACAAGGTGGAGGACGTCCGTGAGATCCGAGCCAACGTGGGCACGGTGGCCTCCACCGGGGGAGCCCGGCGGGTGTACATCCTCGACGAGGCCCACATGCTCTCCCGAGCGGCGGCCAACGCCCTGCTCAAGACGCTCGAAGAACCGCCCGAGCACGCCTACTTCGTCCTGGCCACCACCGAGCCCTACAAGCTGCCCGACACCATCCGCAGCCGGGCGCAGCGCTTCGATTTCCACCCCATCGGCTCTGAGACCTTGATTGCCTACCTGGCCGACATCGCAGCTCGCGAGCAGTACCAGACGGCGCCGGAAGGCCTCTCCCTAATCGCGCGCCATGCCCGGGGATCGGTGCGCGATGCCCTGGGCCTGCTCGAGCAGGTAGCGGCACTGGGCTCGGGCAAGGTGGATGCCCGGGGAGTGACCCGGGCCCTGGGCCTGGCTCCCAGTGAGACCTTCACCCGGCTGGCGCGGGCCCTGGCCGACCAGGACGCCCCCGGAGCCCTGGGGCTGGCCGCTTCCATCGCCGCCGAAGGGGCCGACCTGCGGCGCTTTGTGGCCGATGCCATCGAGTTCTTCCGCGGGGTGTTCCTGGCCCGCTACGCGCCCAACCTGGAGGAGATCGTCGACGAGCCCGCCGAGGTCCTGACCGAGTGGCGCGCGCAGGCTCGCCAGTTGGAGGGCGCCGAGGTGCTGCGGGCGGTCGAGGTGCTGGGGGAGGCGCTGGTTGCCCTGCGGGAAGGCCGGGAGGAACGCCTGGTGGTGGAGTTGGCCTTGCTCCGGCTGGCGCGCCCCGAGACCTCCATCGATGCGGCCTCGCTGGCGGCCCGGCTCGACCGGGTCGAGGACCGGGTTCGGCGGCTGGGGGAAGCGGCCCCGCCGCCCGGGCAAGTCGAGGAGCCACCGGTGCGCGCCCGCCCGGCTGCCCCCGGGCCGCCCGCCGCCCCTCCTCCCCGGCGGGGCCGGAAGACGGCGGCTTCTGGAGAGCCGGCACCGGTTCCGGAGGCGCCCGCCGGACCGCCCGGCGGCCCGCGAGCCGCGACATCCCCCGCAGCTCAGGCCGGCGGCCGGCGTCCTCCCGCGGTGCTGGACCTGGCCATGGTGGAGCAGGTGTGGCCCGCTCTCGTGGAGCGGGTGCGCAAGGAAGCCGGTCCTCGCCGCCACGCCATGCTGCGCGACTGCCGGCCCGCTGCGGCGGAGGGCAACCGGCTGGTGCTGGAGGTGCCCGCCCACCTCCACTTCTCCCTGGCCCATCTGGCCGAAGATCGGTCGCTGGATGCAATTGTGTCTTCGGCCGCGGCCGGACTGCTGGGCGGCGAGGTGGTGGTGACCTACCGGGCCGGCAACGGGGAGGAGAGGGTGCTCGATGAGACGCTGGCAGCCGACATCCCGGCCGAAGAGGACAAGCCCGGCGTGAGCGGCGGGGTCACCGTCGACCCGGCCGCGGTCGTCACCGAGATCCTGGGCGGCGAGGTCGTCTCCGACAAGGAGAAGGGCCCCGGCAAGCGGCCGTTCTCCGGCAAGTAAGCGCCGCAGCCGGACGCCGGCACGCTGATACCCTGTCCTCCATGGCGAAGAAGGGTCACCATCGCGGCCCGGGCGGCTTTCCGCCCGGTGGGCGCGTCGGCGCGGGGATGCCCTCCCCGCAGCAGCTGGCGCGCCAGGTCGCCGGCATGAGGGCCAGGATGGACGAGCAGCGGGCCGCCCTGGCCGAGGCCACCTTCACCGGCACCGCCGGCGGTGGCATGGTGACCGCGGTGGTAAGCGGCACCGGCGAGCTGGAGTCGGTGCGCCTGGACCCGTCGGTGCTGGACCCGCCCGACCCGGACATGGTGGGCGATCTGGTGGTGGCGGCGGTCAACGTGGCGCTGCGGCAGGCCCAGGAGGCGGCCGCCTCCTCGATGGGGCTGGATCTGGGCGGCCTGGACCCGGGGGCCCTGGGCCTCGGGGACCTCGGGGAGTTGCTGAGCTGATGTTCGAGCCTCCTCTGCAGCGTCTGATCGATGAACTCGCCCGGCTGCCCGGCATCGGGCGGAAGAGCGCCCAGCGCCTGGCCTTTCACCTGCTGGCCGTGGAGGAGGAGGACGCCCGCCGGCTCTCCCGGGCCATCGTCGAGATGCGGGAGCAGGTGCGCATGTGCCGGCGCTGCTTCAACGTGACCGACGGCGACGAGTGCTCGATCTGCCTCGATCTGCGCCGGGACCCCAGCGTCATCTGCGTGGTCGAACGCGCCCAGGACATAGTGGTAGTCGAGCGGACCCGGGAGTTCCGGGGCCGCTACCACGTCCTCGGCGGCGCCATCTCCCCCATCGAGGGCATCGGGCCCGAGCGCCTTCGCTTCGGGGAACTGCTCGCGCGCGTGCGCGGCGAGGGGGTCACCGAGGTGATCATCGCCACCAACCCGACCGTCGAGGGGGACACCACCGCCCTCTATTTGGCCAAGGTGCTGAAACCGGAGGGGGTGCGGGTCACCCGCCTGGCCAGCGGCCTGCCGGTGGGCGGCGACCTGGACTACGCCGACGAGCTGACCCTGGGGCGGGCCCTGGTGGGCCGCCAGGAGATGTAAGCCCGGGGGTCTCAGCGCGGCCGGGTGGGGGGGCGCCGGCCCGCCGGGGGAGGAGGGGCCCCGGCTGCTCCCGCACCGTAGATGTCGGAGATGCGGGAGAGCCGGTCGAAGCGGTGGTGGGCGGTGATGTAGCGCACGGTGCCGGTGAGGGCGCGCATCACCACGGTGTGGGTCCAGGCCCCGCCGGGCACGTAGTGCACCCCTTCGAGCAACTCGCCGTCGGTGACGCCGGTGGCCGCGAAGAAGATCTCCTCACCCCGTACCAGGTCTCCCAGGGTCAGCACCTGCTCCAGGTCCAGGCCGGCCTCGGCGGCGTAGGCCCGTTCGGCGTCGTCGCGCGGCCACAGACGGCACTGCATCTCCCCACCCAGGCAGGTGAGGGCGCAGGCGGCGATTACCGCCTCCGGCGACCCGCCGATGCCCAGCAGGATGTCGATGCCGCTGTCTTCCACCGCCGCGGCGATGGCAGCGTCGATGTCGCCGTCCCGGATGAGGCGAATGCGCGCTCCCGCACGGCGTGCTGCCTCCACGTGCGGCCGGTTGCGCGGGCGGTCCAGGATGATGGCCGTCAGGTCGTCCACCCGTCGCCGGGTGGCAGCGGCCACCCGGCGCAGGTTCTCCTCCACCGGGGCTTCCAGGTCGATGGACCCCGCCGCCGCGGGGCCCACCGCCATCTTCTCCATGTAGACCAGGTGCCCCGGGGCGTACATGGCGCCCCGCTCGGCCAGGGCGAGGACTGCGACCGCCCCCGGTCCGCCTTCAGCGGTGAGGCGGGTGCCGTCCACCGGATCCACGGCCACGTCCACCAGGGGAGGGGACCCGTTGCCGATGCGCTCCCCGTTGTAGAGCATCGGGGCGCGGTCCTTTTCGCCCTCGCCGATGACCACCACCCCGTCGATGTCGAGGGTGGCCAGCATCGCTCGCATGGCGTCGACCGCCGCCCGGTCCACCGCCTCCTTGTCGCCGCGTCCCTGCCAGCGGGCGGCCGAGAGAGCAGCCGCCTCGGTCACCCGCGCCAGCTCGAGGGCCAGGTTGCGGGTGGGGCGGCGGCTGCTCACGCCGGGACCTTGACGATGAGGGCGTCGCCCTGCCCGCCGCCGCCGCAGAGGGCGGCGCCGCCGAGGCCGCCGCCGGCCCGCTGGAGAGCGTTGATGAGGGTGACCACGATGCGAGCCCCGGTGGCACCGAGGGGATGGCCGAGAGCGACCGCTCCGCCGTGCACGTTCACCTTCTCCTTGGGGATCCCCATCAATCGTGCCGACCAGATGGTCACGGAGGCAAAGGCCTCGTTCATTTCGAGAAGAGTGAGATCGCCGATTGTGAGGCCGGCCCGATCGAGGGCCGCCTGCAAAGCCTGGGCGGGCCGCTCGTGCAGGGTGGCGTCCGGCCCGGCCGCCTGCCCGTAGGCCACGATCTCGGCGATCACGGGCAGGCCCGCTTCCTGGGCTGCGGCCCGGTCGGCTACCACCAGGGCGGCGGCGCCGTCGGAGATCTGGGAGGCGTTGCCGGCGGTGATGGTGCCCTCTTTGGCGAAGGCGGGGCGCAGTCGGGCGAGTGATTCCATGGTGGAGTCGGGGCGGATGCCGTCGTCGGCGGTCACCATCAAGGGATCGCCCTTGCGCTGGGGCACCGGTACCGGCGCGATCTCGGCGGCGAAGGCGCCCGAGTCGGTGGCGGCCGCCGCTCGCTGATGGCTCATGACCGACCACTCATCCTGCTCTTCCCGGGTGATGCCCAGTTCGGCGCTGCGGCGGTCCGAAGTGGCTCCCATCAAGCAGTTGTCGAAGGCGCAGAAGAGGCCGTCGTGTTCCATCAGGTCCACCATCGGCACCTGCCCCATGCGGGCGCCCCAGCGGGCGCTGGGCACCGCGTAGGGGACGGTGCTCATCGACTCCATGCCCCCGGCGACGACGAGGCGGGCCTCGCCCAGGCGGATGTCCTTGTCGGCAAGGGCGATCGACGTCATGCCGGAGAGGCAGACCTTGTTGATGGTGGTCGAGGGGACGGTCATGGGGATGCCGGCGCGAAAGGCCGCCTGGCGCGAAGTGATCTGCCCGCAGCCGGCCTGGATTACATGCCCGAAGTAGACCTCATCTACCCGGTCGGGGGGCAGGCCGGCCCGCTCCAGGGCGGCGGCGATGGCGACCCCGCCCAAGTGCATCGCCGTCACGGAGCTAAGCGCGCCCCCGTAGCGGCCGAGGGGAGTGCGAACGGCGGAGCAGATGACCGAGCCCATAGGACCTCCTGAGAGTTGGCCGTAGGCTACCGGGGTCCGCGCGGCGGCCGTCGGGCCAGATGTGCCCTGCGGCCGGTCCCGGCAGGGTCGGCTATCAGGATCCGCCGACGGCGGAGGGAATCGGCTGCAACGCGGCCGGCAAGGTGAAGCAGAAGCGAGCACCGGTCGGGAAGCCGGGCTCGTACCAGATGCGCCCGCCCATGGCCTCCACCAGGACCCGGCTCACCGTCAGCCCGAGGCCGAGCCCGGCCCCGGGGCTGGACGACGGCGTACCTTGCTCGAAGGGGGCGAACACCCGGTCGCGGTCCTCCTGGGGAAGGCCGAGGCCGTTGTCCGACACGGTGATCAGCCACTCATCGTCGCGAGCCGCGGCGTCCACCGACACCTGGCTGCCCCCGTGGTTGGCCGCGTTCTCCAGCAGGTTGCGCAGCACCTGCTCGACCCGGTTGGGATCGGCGTGCACCACCACGCTCCCCCCCACCGTCACCGAGGCCGACTTGTCGCCCCCCGACGGGAAGACCAGGTCGGCGATGCGAAAGGCGGCGGGACGCAGCGGAAAGTCGGCTGGCTCGATGAGCAGGCGGTCCGCTTCGAGGCGGGGGACGACCAGGACGTCGTCCACCAGCCGGCGCAGGTGCTCCGACTCGCCACAGATGACCCCCAGGAACTCGTCCACTTCGGCCGGGTCGAAGCTGCGCCAGGAGTCCCGCAGGGCCATGGCGAAGCCCGAGATGTTGGTGAGGGGAGTGCGCAACTCATGGCTGACCATGGAGACGAACTCATTCTTCATGGCGGCCGCCCGGCGCTCGGACTCGATGGCCTCGGCTTGACCCCGGCGGGCGGACCGGATGGCCTGGGCCCCGGTGAGGGCCACGAGCGCCACGAGCAACAGGTAGGCGGCTGCTTCCACCGCGGACAGCTGTGCGGCCAGGTCGGCGTCCTCGTAGGGGAGGGGAGCCATCACGGTCAGTCGCAGGGTGATCCCGGCCGCCAGGGCAGCGACCGGGTAGCCGACCCGGCGGGCGGGCAGGACCATGGCGGCGGCGGTCACGGTGAACGCGGTCAGGCCGGCCAGCGCCGTGGTGTATGCGCCGGCCAGGCCGGCAGTGGCCCCCAGGGCCAGCGCCGCCGGCACCAGCGAGCGGAGGGGCCCTGCTCTGGGATCGGCCAGGGCGGTTGCAAGCACCAGACCGGCGGCTATGACTTTGGCAAGGGCCCCCGGGATGCCGGCGGCCAGACCGACCCCGGCCAGGCACAGGAGCAAACAGCCGAGGGCGCCGCGGGCCAGGCGCCACTGGGGGCGCACGGCCGGATAGTCGATAGGCGCGGCCCCCGCTGCCGGCGGCGGGCGGGCCTCGCCCTCATGCTTGGTCATCCCACATCGGTATCGGCGGGCGGCGACCTATCTGAAGCCTTCCGCGCGCCCGGCCGCCCGGCGAATCTCGGCCGCCGTCTCGTCGGGGACGGCCAGGTCGCCCGGGCCGATGCCCAGGGCGCGGCCGGGGCGGAGATTGCCGTGATAGTCGGAACCGCCGGTGGGGATCATGCCGAGGCGGCGTGTCACCGCAGCCAGGTGTCTCCGCAGGCGGGCGGGGTAGTCGGGGTAGTAGCACTCGATACCGTCCCCCCCCAGGTCGCGGAAGGCAGTGAGGGCGGCGGCGTAGGCGTCGGCGTCGGCGGCGATGGTGTGGGGATGAGCCAGCACCGCCAGTCCGTTGGAACGGTGGGCGAGCCGGACGGCGTCGGCAGCGGAGAGGCGCGGACGCGGGCGGTAGGCGGGGCGCCCCCGCCCCAGGTAGAGGTCGAAGGCGTCGCCGGGGGTGGCGACGTAACCGGCTCGCACCAGGGCCGCCGCGATGTGGGGGCGTCCCACCAGCCCGGGCCCGGAGCGCAGTTGGACGGGATCCACCTCCATCCCCAGGCGGGCCAGGGCATCGAGGATCTCCCGGTTTCGATTCTCTCGCCCCGCTCGAATCTCGGCCAGGCGATCGGGCAGCGGGCCGGCGGCCGGCTCTACGCAGTAGGCGAGGAGGTGGGCCGGTCCCGCCTCCCAATCCACCGACAGCTCCACGCCGGGGATCAGGTCGAGCGGGGTGTCGGCTGCGGCGGCGCGGGCCTCGGGGATCCCCGCCATTGTGTCGTGGTCGGTGAGGGCCAGGGCGCTCAGCCCGGCGGCCAGGGCCAGGCGGACCAGGGTGGCCGGGTCATCGGATCCGTCGGAGCAGGTGCTGTGAGTGTGGAGGTCTACGGGCACCTCAGCCGCCGGCGACTTCCACCCGGTCCAGGTACACGGTCTCCAACGGCCGGCTGTTCCGGGAGTCGGAGGGGTTGGGCCCCATGGGCAGCGAGGCGATGCGGTCGAGCACGTCGAGGCCCTCGACGACCTCGCCGAACACGGTGTAGGCGGGGGGCAGGCCGATGTCGTCGAGGGCGATGAAGAACTGGCTGCCCCCGCTGCCGGGAGCACCCGTGTTGGCCATGGCCACCACCCCGCGGGTGTAGGAGAAGTCGGCGGGTGGGAACTCGTCGGGCAGGTTGTAGCCGGGACTACCCATGCCGGTGGCGGTAGGGTCGCCGGCCTGGAAGACGAACCCGGGCACGACCCGGTGCGACACGGTGCCGTTGAAGTAGCCCTGCCGGGCCAGGAAGACGAAGGCATTGACCGTCTCCGGGGCGGCCGCCGGGTCGAGGCGGAGGACGATGGGGCCGCAGGAAGTGTGCAGGATCACCCGGACCGGGCCTTCCACTTCGGCGTCGCCGGGAGCGGTGAAGGTCATGGCCGTGGCAGCCGGGGGTGCCTCGGCTCCGCAGGCAGTGGGCTGCTCCCGGAAGGCCAGGTAGGCAGCGCTGGAGATGGATCCGGGCGCGGCCGTGGTGGTCGGTGCGGCCTCGCCGCCGCAGGCAGCGAGGAGGAGGGCGGCGGTCGCGAGGGCGAGGGTGACACGGGCAGGTATGGCCGGGGCACTATAGGGACCCACCGGTACACTCGACGCCGCCATGTCGGCCATCGTCCAGAAGTACGGCGGAACGTCGGTAGAAGACGTCGAACACATCCGGGCGGTGGCCCGCCGGGTGGTGGAGACCCGCCGGGCGGGGAACGACGTGGTGGTGGTGGTCTCCGCCATGGGCCAGACCACCGACCGCTTCGACGAGCTCTGCCGGCAGATCAGCCCCAACGAGCACCCGCGCGAGCGGGACATGCTGCTCACCGCCGGGGAGCGCATCTCGATGGCTCTCCTGGCCATGGCGATACGCGACCTGGGGGTGGAGGCGGTGAGCCTCACCGGGTCCCAGGCCGGCATCCTCACCGACACGGTGCACGGCCGGGCCGAGATACAGGACGTGCGGGCTTTCCGGGTCAAGGAGCACCTGGACCGGGGCCACGTGGTGATTGTGGCCGGCTTCCAGGGGGTCTCCGCCTCCAACAAGGAGATCACCACTCTGGGCCGGGGCGGGTCCGACGTGACCGCGGTGGCGATGGCCGCCTACCTGCACGCTGCCTGCGAGGTCTACAAGGACGTGGACGGGGTGTTCACCGCCGACCCCCGGGTGGTGCCCGGGGCCCGTCTGCTGGGCGAGGTCTCCTTCGAGGAGATGGCCGAACTGGCCCGGGCGGGGGCCCAGGTCCTGGCCCTGCGCTCGGTGGAGTACGGACGGCGCCTGGGCGTGCCCCTTCACGTCCGCTCCTCCTTCCACGAGCGCCCCGGCACCTGGGTGCGGGAAGCCGTCGCCTCACCGCGGCCGCTCACCGGCGTGGCCCACGTGCCCCGCCAGGCGATGATCACGGTTTTGGGCAGCGCCGATCCGGCGGAACTGGCCGGCGCCCTGGTTGCGGCCGGGGTGGGCGTGGACATGATGGGGCCCGGCTCCCCCGGGGACGGCTCGTTGTCTTTCGCGGTCGATGCCGAGGAAGCCTCGTCGGCCCGCCGGGCTTTGGGATCTCTCGGCTGGGGAGAGGGAGAAGTGCTCGAGTCGCTGGGCAAGGTGTCGCTGGTGGGCAATGCTCTCCGTGCCGACCCGGAGATGGCGGGGCGAGTGCCGGAGGTGCTGGCCGGGGCCGGCCTCGGCGTGGCAGCCTGGCGGGCGTGCCCCATGCGGGTCTCCTGCCTGGTCCCGGAGGAGCAGTTGCCGGAGGCGGTGTGCTTGCTGCACGGGGCTTTCTTCGAGGGGGAGGCATGAGCGGCCGGTCGGTCGCCGTGGTGGGAGCCACGGGAGCAGTGGGGCGCGAGATGCTGGCCACCCTCCACCGGCGGTCCTTCCCGGTCGGCTCGCTGCGCCTGCTGGCTTCGAGCCGCTCGGTGGAAACCCGCCTGGCCACATCCTGGGGGGAGGTAGAGGTCGAGGACCTGGCGGAGGCCGACCCGGCGGGCATCGAGATCGCCCTGTTCTCGGCCGGAGGGGCCCGGTCCCGGGAGCACGCTCCCCGCTTTGCCGCCGCGGGGGCGGTGGTGGTGGACAACTCGTCGGCCTGGCGGATGGACTCGCAAGTGCCGCTGGTGGTGGCCGGGGTGAACGACGCGGCCGCCCGTACCCATCGGGGGATCATCTCCAACCCCAACTGCACCACCATGGTCCTGCTGATGGCGGTGGCGCCCCTGCACCGGGCGGCGGGGCTGGAGTCGATGGTGGTGGCTTCCTACCAGTCGGTGTCCGGCAGCGGGCAGACGGGGATGGAGACCCTGTCGGCCGAGGTGGCCCATTTCTCTCAGGACCCGGCAGCGCTGCAGCACGGCGGCTGGGCCGACCCCGGCGGCGGGGTGTACGCCCGGCCGATCGGGTTCAACGTGCTCCCCCTGGCCGGATCCGTGACGGAGCGGGGCTACACCGATGAGGAATGGAAGTTGGTGAACGAGACCCGCAAGATACTCGGCGCCCCCCGGGTGGCGGTGGAGCCCACTTGCGTGCGGGTGCCGGTGATGGTGGGCCACGGGCTGGCCGCCTCCTGCTGGTTCTCCTGCTCCCTCGGGGCGGAGGAGGCGGCCCGGCTCATCGAGGAGGCGCCGGGGGTGGAGCTATGGCGGGACCGGGTGCCCACCCCCCTCGACTGCGCCGGTCGTGATGAGGTGCTGGTGGGCCGGCTGCGGGAGACGCTGGGCCGCCCGGGCGGCGTGTCTCTCTGGGTGGTGGGCGACAACCTGCGCAAGGGCGCGGCCCTCAATGCCGTGCAGATCGCCGAGCTGGTGATCTAGGAGGATGGCCGGAACCGACCGGGGAGGTCGGCGACCGTGCGACGGGTGACCGATCAGACGGGCCGTTCGCTGCTTATCGAGGAGAGACCCCGGCGCATCGTCTCCCTGGTCCCCTCACAGACCGAGCTGCTGTTCGACCTGGGTCTGGACGAGGAGATCGTCGGGGTCACCCGGTTCTGCGTGCACCCGACGGATCGGGTGGCCGACAAGGCGATCGTCGGTGGGACCCGTGACCTCGACGTGGAGGCCATCGACCGCCTGCGCCCCGACCTGGTGATCGGGGCTCGGGAAGAGAACGATCGGGCCGCCGTCCTGCAGCTGGCGGAGTCTCATCCGGTCTGGGTGAGCGACGTGAGGAACCTGGCGGGCGCACTGGAGATGATCCGGTCGGTGGGAGACCTGGTGGGGAGGGCCAGCCCGGCCGATCGGCTGGCCGGCGAGATCGAGGCGGGCTTCACCTCCCTGCGTCCCCTGTCCCCGGCCCGGCGGGCGGCTTATGTGGTCTGGCCCCGCCCTCTCCTGGTCGTCGGCCGGGACACGTTCATCCACGACCTGCTCGCACGCTGCGGCCTGGCCAACGCCGCTGGGCACGCGGAGGGTGCCCGCTACCCGGAGGTGACGGTGGAGGGGCTGCAGGCGGCCGGCCTCGATGTGCTCCTGCTGGCCTCGGAGCCGTACCCATTTGAAGAGGCAGATCGGGAGGCGTGGGAAGGACGGCTGGCCGGTGTGCCGGTGCACCTGGTGGACGGGGAGATGTTCTCCTGGTACGGGAGCCGTTTACGGAAGGCGGTGAGTTACTTCGGAGATCTCATCGCACGAGTGCGTTCGGAAGGCTC
>CAZJRF010000049.1:0-13761 GCA_964548475.1 uncultured Acidimicrobiia bacterium | reverse complement strand
CCCCAGGCGGATCCGGGTGGGCAAGGCGATCCCGGCCAGGGGCTGTCCTCCTCCCGTGGCCGACTGCCAGCTGAGGGCGACCAGCGCGCCGAAGGACCAGCCGGCCAGCCCCAGCGGCAACCCGGGGAACTCGAGGGCGGCGGCGTGGGCCGCCGCCGCCAGGTCGGCCACTTCCCCCGGGCCGTTGGTCCAGGCGCCGGTGGATCCCCCCACCCCGCGGAAGTTGAAGCGGAGCACCGCGCAGGCGGCATTCGTCAAACAGGCGGTGAGGGTGCGCAGCAGGGGAACCTCCATCGTCCCTCCGTAGAGGGGGTGGGGGTGGCAGACGACGGCGGCCATTCGCGGGGCCATCGGCACGTCCCAGCGCGCTTGCAGGGCGATCCCATCCGTTGTGTGCAGTGTGGCCGGGCGGCCGGTCATCGGACTGAGACCGGGCCGGCCGGGGCGACGGCTACCCGCCTCGGCGGTGGGTTCGAGCGGGGGTGGACGGGCACGGGGGCACGCTAACCCCCTCCGCGGGGGTGTTCGGTGGCCCGGGGTGGGCCGCTAACCTCGGCAGCAGGAGATTTCGGGGGTTTGAGTGCACGACCTGGTGATCATCGGGGGCGGGCCGGGCGGCTACGCGGCTGCTCTGTACGCCCACAACTTTGGGCTCTCGGTGGCGCTGGTGGAGAGGGATCTGGTGGGCGGCACTTGCCTGCACCGGGGATGTGTTCCGGCCAAGGCCTGGCTGGAGACGGCGGAGCGCTTCGTCAGCGTGGCCGAGGCGGGGGAGTTCGGGGTGGTGGCCGCCCCGCCCGGCCTGGATTGGGTCCGGGCCCGGGAGCGGAAGGACCGGGTGGTGGGGCAGCTGCACCGGGGGCTGGGTGGCCTGCTGCGCCGCCGGGGGGTCGAGGTGATCGCCGGGACCGGACGGCTCGCCCTGCCCGGCGCGGTGGTGGTTGCCCTGGCGGAGGGCGGGGAGCAGCGCATGGAGGCCCGGGCCGTGATCGTGGCTACCGGGTCGGTGCCGCGCAGCATCCCCGGCTACGACTTCGACGGGGTGCGCATCGTCAATTCGGATCATGCGCTGGATTGGAGCGAGCGGCCGGAGCGGGTGGCGGTGATCGGGGCGGGAGCCATCGGTTGTGAGTTCGCTTCGTTCCTGGCCGATCTGGGCAGCCGGGTCCACCTGTTTGAGGTGATGCCCCAGGTCCTGCCCGGCATGGAGCCCGAGGCGGCCAAGGTGTTGCATCGCGAGCTGGCCGGGCGGGGGGTGGACATCCACGTCGGTACGGCGGTGGAACCGGCTCGTTTGAGCGAGGAAGGGGTGGTGGTCCCCTTCGGTGATTCTTCGGTGGAGGCAGATGTGGTGCTGGTGGCGGTGGGACGCGCCGCGCTCACCGGGGGGATCGGATTGGAGGGCACCCGGATCGAGATGGAGAAGGGTTTCGTGAAGGTTGATCCGTCCACCCAGGAGACCGCCCAGCCCGGGGTGTTTGCGGTGGGCGACATCGTGTCAGGCACCCCCCAGCTGGCGCACGCGGGTTTCGCCGAGGGGATCGCGGCGGTCACCTACCTGGCTAGCGGGAAGATGGCCCCGGTGGATTACCGGGCCGTCCCCGCCGTGGTCTACACGTGGCCGGAGGTGGCGGCAGTGGGGCTTACCGAGGAGCAAGCCCGGGCGGCCGGCTACGAGGTGACCGTGGGCAGCCACGGGTTCCAGGGAGTAGCCCGGGCCGTGGTCCGCGGGGAGAACCGCGGGCTGGTCAAGATCGTCGCCGAGGCCGGCGGCCCCATTCTGGGGGCGACGGTGGTGGGCCCGGCGGCCGGGGAGCTCATTCACGAGCTGATGCTGGCGGTGGGCTGGGAGGCGCTGCCGGCGGAAGCGGCCGCCTTCATCCACGCCCACCCCACCCTGGCCGAAGCGGTGGGGGAGGCTCTGCTCGGGGCCGCCGGGCGCCACCTGCACTGACCCGTCGCTCGTCCGGCCCCGAAAGGGGCAAAAGGAACCGGCCTGCCGCTGGGAACGGCCATACTTGGGGCATCAGCACCTTCCCCGGCAGCTAGGAGGAACGCTCATGTCGGTCACGGTCCGCATGCCCCAACTGGGCGAGACGGTGATGGAGGGGACCATCCTGCGCTGGGCCAAAGAGCCGGGTGACACCATCACGGAGGAAGAGGTGCTGCTGGAGGTCTCCACCGACAAGGTCGACACCGAGGTGCCCTCCCCGACGGCCGGCGTGGTCCTGGAGATCCTGGTTCCCGCCGGGGAGACCGTCCCGGTGGGCACCCCTCTGGCTTTGATCGGCGAGGCGGGCGAGCTGCCCGCCCCTGCGCCGGCCGAGGCCGAAGCGGCGGCAGCCCCGGAGCCGGAACCGGCTCCTGCTCCCCAGGCCGCCGACGCGGAACCGCAGGGGGTTCCCGAGACGGTGACAACGCCCGCGGAGCCCGAGCCCGCCCCCGTCGGGGCAGCGGGAGTATCGGCGCGTGCCGTCGGGAACGGGGAGACCACCTCGGCCGAACTGGGCTTCCTCTCTCCGGTGGTCCGCCGTCTCGCCGCCGAGCACGATCTCGACCTGAGGGAAGTCGCCGGGACCGGCCGTGAGGGACGGGTGACCCGCAGAGACGTGCAGGCACTTATAGATGCTCGCGCCCAGGCGGCCCCGGCGGCCCAGGCGGCCCCGGCGGCCCAGGCGGCCCCGGCGGCTCAGGCGGCCCCGGCGGCCCCGGCAGCTCCTTCCCTGCCGGTGGTGGAGATCCTGCCCGCCGCCGCGGTGCCGGAGGCTGAGGCCGCCCCCGCAGCCCCGGCGGCGCCCCCCAAGCGGGCCGGGCTGGGCCGGGGCATCGGTGCCTTGATCCCCACGGGCGAGGCTCCGGCGCCCGGGCCCGCCCCGGAGCAGCCGGCCGCGGAAGCGGCGCCCCCGGCGCCGCCGGCCATCCCGCTGCGGCCCGGCGACCGGGTGGAGGAGCCCAGCCGCTTGCGCCTGCGCATCGCCGAGCGCATGGCGGCCAGCCGCCGCACGGCCGCCCACGTCTGGACCGTGGTCGAAGTTGACTACGAGGCGGTGGAACAGGTGCGGCGCAGCCGGCAGGCCGATTTCCGGGAGCGGGAAGGCTTCTCGCTGACCTACCTGCCTTTCATCGCCCGGGCCACCGTCGATGCTCTCAACGCTTTCCCTGTGGTCAACTCCTCCTTCTACCTCGAGCAGAAGAAGCAGGTGTTCCACACGGTGGTCAACCTCGGCATCGCGGTCGACCTGGACCAGCGGGGGCTGATCGTCATGAACATCCCCGGGGCCGACGGTATGCGCCTTCGGGAGCTGGCTCGCCGCATCCGGACGGTGTCCGAGAAGGCGCGTAGCGGCGACTTGCAGCCCGACGACGCCGCCGGGAGTACCTTCACCATCTCCAACGCCGGGCCCTACGGGTCGCTGATGCTGGCTCCGATCATCAACCAGCCCGAGGTCGCGATCCTCTCCACCGATGCGGTGACCAAGCGGCCGGTGGTGGTCACCGACTCCGCCGGCCACGACGCCATCGCCATCCACCAAATGGGGAACCTGGGTTTCACCTGGGACCACCGGGCCTTCGATGGGAGCACGGCGGTGCTCTTCGTGCGGCGGATCAAGGAGATCCTCGAGACCCGGGATTGGGATCAGGAACTGGCGTGAGCCTGCTGCGGGCCCGCTGGTTGGGCCGGTTGCCCTACCAGGAGGCCTGGGATCTGCAGAGGGCGGTCCATGAGGGCCGGGCGTCGGGCCGGGCGGCGGGGGACTATCTGCTGTTGCTGGAGCACCCGCCCACCTACACCGTAGGCCGGGCCGGCGACGGGTCTCATCTGCTCGTTTCTCGAGACGAGCTGGCGCGGCTGGGGGCGGAGGTATTCGAGGTGGACCGGGGCGGCGACGTCACCTATCACGGCCCGGGCCAACTGGTCGGCTACCCGATAGTGCATCTGGGGGAGAGCCCCGATCCGGTGGCCTACGTGCGGCGGCTGGAGAGGGTGCTGATCCTGGCACTGGCCGACCTGGGAGTGGAGGCCCGGGCGGAGGCGGGCTTCACCGGGGTGTGGACCGCCGGGGGGAAGGTGGGGGCCATCGGGGTGCGCAGCGCCCGGGGGGTGACGATGCACGGCTTTGCGGTGAACGTGGCGGCTGACCTGGACTGGTTCCGCCACATCGTGCCCTGCGGCATCGCCGGCCGGCCGGTGGCCTCGGTGAGCGAGGCGGCCGGGCGGCGGGTCTCCATCGAAGAGCTGGTGGAGAGGGTGCTGCCCCGCTTTGTCGAGGTGTTCGGGTACGGGTCGGCGGAGGTGCAACTGGGGGCCTTCACCCGGGGTAGCGGCCGGGCCGCCGGGTCTTACGAGGTGGATCGGATGCTGGAGGCGGGGGCCTTCTCACCCCGAGAGAGAGCCGGGGCGTCCCCCATGGTGCAGGGTCGGCTGCCCGGCGAGCCCGAGCGGCCTCCCTGGATGCGGGTGCGGGTCCGTCTGGGATCCGGCTATCGGGGCGTGGAGAACCTGGTGGCGGATCTCGGCCTGCACACGGTGTGCAGGGAGGCGGGGTGCCCGAACATCTACGAGTGCTGGGCGGCGGGCACGGCCACGTTCCTGCTGCTCGGCGACGTCTGCACCCGGGCGTGTTCTTTCTGCGAGGTGACCACGGGGCGGCCGGGGCCGTTGGATCCCGGGGAGCCCGCCCGGGTGGCAGAGGCGGTGGCCCGGCTGGGGCTCAGCCATGCGGTGCTCACCTCGGTGGACCGCGACGACCTGCCCGACGGGGGGGCGGCGGTGTTCGCCGAGACGGTGCATCGGATCCGGGAACGGGTTGCCGGGTGCGCGGTCGAGGTGCTCATCCCCGATTTCAAGGGCGACCGCCCGGCTCTGGACAGCGTGCTGGCCGAGCGGCCCGAGGTGCTCAACCACAACCTCGAGACGGTGCTGCGTTTGCAGCGGGAGGTGCGCACCGCCGCCAGCTACGGGCGCTCGCTGGCGCTGCTGGCCCGGGCCAAGCAGGCGGCCCCGGCCGGGCTGGCGAAGTCGGGCCTCATGGTCGGCCTGGGTGAGACGAAGGGAGAGGTGCTCGGCGCTCTGGCCGACTTGCGAGCGGTGGGGGTGGACATCGTCACCATCGGCCAGTACCTGCGCCCCACCGCCCGGCACCGGCCCATCCACCGCTACCCGCCGCCTGAGGAGTTCGCCGAGTATGCCGCTCACGGCGAGGCGCTGGGTCTGCCCCGGGTGGAGGCGGGTCCGCTGGTGCGGTCCTCCTACCACGCACGGCAGGTCCGGGAAGCGGTCGGCTAGAAGTCGGCGGGGCGGCCGCCCGGCTACCCTCTCGCGGGTGGCGGCCTTCGACTACGCCGGGCGCATGGAACGGGCTCGCGCTCTGATGGCCGGGTAGGAAATCGACGCCCTGCTGCTTTCGGTGGGGGCGGACCTCCCCTACTTCACCGGTTACCGGGCCATGGGCTTGGAGCGGCTCACCATGCTGGTGCTGCCGGGGAAGGGAACGGCCACCCTGGTGGTGCCCGCCTTCGAGGCGCCCCGGGTGGAGGCCCGGCCGGAGGCCTTCGCCGTCCATCCCTGGGAGGAGGCCGAGGACCCGGTGCAGGTGGTAGCCGACCTGTGCGGGCCGTCGCGCCGGTTGGCGGTGGGCGATCAGACCTGGTCGACGTTCCTGCTCGGGCTACAGGAGCGGCTGCCCCGAACCGCCTTCGTAACCGCCTCCCCGCTGACCAGGGAGCTGCGCATGCGCAAGGGCCCGGAGGAGGTGGAGCTGCTGCGCCGGGCGGGGGCCGCCGTCGACCGGGTGGTGGACCGCCTCGACCGTCATGCCTTCGCGGGCAAGAGCGAGCGCCGCCTGGCGGCGGAGGTCGCCGCCATGACCGTGGAGGAGGGCCACGAGGCCGCCACCTTCAGCATCGTCGCCTCCGGTCCTAACGGCGCCTCCCCCCATCACGAGGCGGGGGACAGGGTGATCGGCGAAGGCGATGCGGTGGTGCTGGACTTCGGGGGGCGGCTGGCGGGCTACTGCTCCGACACCACCCGCACTTTCTTCGTGGGCGAGCCGCCGGATCGCTTCCTGGATGCCTTCGCCGCCGTCCGGGCCGCCCAGCAGGCCGGAGTGGAGGCGGCGGCCCCCGGGGTACCGGCGGAGGAGGTGGACCGGGCGGCCCGCCGGGTCATCGCCGAGGCCGGCTACGGGGACTGCTTCGTGCATCGCACCGGGCACGGCATCGGGCTCGAGGAGCACGAGCATCCGTACGTGGTGGAAGGGAACCCGGAGCGGCTGGAGCCGGGCATGGCGTTCTCGGTGGAGCCCGGGGTGTACCTGCCCGGTGAGTTTGGGGTTCGCATCGAGGACGTGGTGGTAGTCGCCGCCGCCGGCGCCGAGCGGTTGAACCTGTCTTCGCGGGACCTGCACCTGGTCGGTTGACCGGCCCCCGCCGGGTAGCCTGGCGCGGCCCCCGACAGGAGAGACATGGCGAGATACACCGAGCAGCTGGCCGTCGACACCATCCGCGCGCTGTCGATGGACGCCGTACAACGGGCGAACTCCGGGCATCCGGGCATGCCCCTAGGGATGGCCGACATCGGGGTGGTGTTGTGGACCCGGTTCCTAAAGGTGGATCCCGCCGACCCGACCTGGCCCGATCGCGACCGGTTCATCCTCTCCAACGGGCACGGGTCGATGCTCCTGTACTCGCTGCTGCACCTGAGCGGGTTCCCGCTGTCCCTGGGCGACCTGCGGGCCTTCCGCCAGTGGGGCTCGCCCACCGCCGGCCACCCGGAGCGGCACCCGGCCCTGGGCATCGAGATGACCACCGGTCCCCTGGGGCAGGGCTTTGCCACCGCGGTGGGGCTGGCGGCGGCGGAGGCTCACCTGCGGGCCATCTTCGGGGCGGAGCTGGTGGACCACCGGACTTTCGTGTTCGCCGGCGACGGCGACCTGATGGAGGGGGTCTCCGCCGAGGCGGCGTCGCTGGCCGGGCACCTGGGCCTGGGCCGGCTGGTGGTGCTCTACGACGACAACGGCATCTCCATCGAGGGTTCCACCGAGCTGGCCTTCACCGATGACGTGGCCGCCCGGTTCGCCTCCTACGGCTGGCACACCCTGGCGGTGGACGGGCACGACCGGCCGGCCGTGATCGGGGCAATCGAGACCGCCCTGGCCGAGGAAGGGCGGCCCTCGCTCATTCTGTGCCGCACCCACATCGCCTACGGTGCCCCCACCAAGCAGGACAGCGCCGATTCCCACGGCTCCCCGCTGGGGGAAGAGGAGATCGCCGGGGCCAAGGCGGCAATGGGCTGGCCGGTGGATTCTCGCTTCGAGGTGCCGCCGGAGGTTTACGCCTTCTTCGAGGAGGCGATGGGCCGCGGGGCGGAGGCCCGGCGCGCTTGGCAGGAGCGCCGGGACCGGCTGTTCGCCTCCGATCCGGCCCGGGCCGAGCTCTGGGAGCGCTATTGGCGGCCCGAGCCCGTGCAGGTGGAGCCTCTCGGCTGGCAGCCGGGGGATTCCCGGGCCACGCGCCAGGCTTCGGGCAAGGTGATCAACGCTGTGGCCGCCCGGCTGCCGGGACTGGTGGGCGGATCGGCCGACCTGGCCCCTTCCAACAACACTCTCATCGCCGGCGCCGCCGACTTCCAGGCATCGTCGCCGGAGGGGCGCAATCTGCGCTTCGGGGTGCGGGAGCACGCGATGGCGGCGGCGGTGAACGGCCTGGTCTTGCACGGGGGCCTGCGCCCCTACGGCGCCACCTTCCTGGTGTTCAGCGACTACCTGCGGCCGGCCCTCCGTCTGGCCGCCCTGATGGAAGCCCCCAGCATCTTCGTGTTCACCCACGACTCGGTGTTCCTGGGGGAGGATGGGCCCACCCATCAGCCGATCGAGCACCTCGCCTCGCTGCGGGCCATTCCCAACGTGTGGGTGGTGCGGCCGGCCGACGCCGGGGAGACGGCGGAGGCCTGGGAGATGGCGCTGCGGCGCACCTGCGGGCCCACCGCCCTCATCCTCACTCGGCAGGGCGTGCCGGTGCTGGACCGTGGCGGCCGGGAGGGCGGGGTGCACCGGGGAGGCTACGTGCTGCGAGACGGCGACGCCGGGGTGCTGGTGGCCACCGGCTCCGAGGTTTCCCTCGCCCTGCAGGCCGCCGACCTGCTGGCCGCCGAAGGGCGGTCCTGGCGAGTGGTGAGCCTTCCCTGCTGGGAGGCGTTTCTCTCCCAGGACGAGGCCTACCGCCGCTCGGTGCTGGGGGAGGGAATGCCCATCGCCTCCCTGGAGGCCGGGTCCACCTTCGGCTGGGAGCGCATCACGGGATGCGGCGGCCTCAACCTCGGCATCGACCACTTCGGTGCTTCGGCGCCGGCCGAGCGGCTGGCCGCCGAGTGGGGCTTCACCCCGGAAGCGGTGGCGCAGCGTCTGGGGGCCTGGCTGGGATGAGGCCGCCGGCTCCGGAAGGCGCCACCGCTTCCTCGGCGCGGCCATAATTCGCTCGTGCAGTACCTGTTCCACGTCAGCGCCGGGGCCGACCGGGCGGAGCCTGCCGAAGCCGGATCGCTCGAGGCGGTGAGGGCCTCGGGCGGGTGGCTGTGGCTCGACGTGGTCGAGTTCTCGGTCGAAGAGGCCTTCTCGGTGGCCCGGGCGTTTGGGTTTGACCCCATCGCCATGGAGGACGTCACCGACCTCACCGAGTTCCCCAAGGTGGACGACTACCGGGACCACGCCTTCGTGGTGGCCCACGGCGTCGCCCCCGACCCGGCCCGGCTGCGCACCTCGGAGTACAACGCCTTCATGGGGCCGGGCCTCCTGGTCACCTTCCATCGGGAGGAACTGCCCGAATTCGAGTGGGTGCGCGACCGGGTGCTGGAGCCCGGGTGGCTGGGCGAATCCGGTCCCGATGGGCTCTTCGCCCGTCTGGCCGAAGTGGGGGCGCGCCGCTTCCAGCCGCTGGTGGAGGGCCTGGAGGCGCGGGTGCTCGATGTGGAGGCTCGGGCCGTGGCCGGGGACCACACCGTGATTGGGGAGGTGCAGGCCCTGCGGCGGGACGCCCTGATGCTGCGCAAGATCGTCGGGCCGCTGCGCGACACCTTCATGCGCCTGGGGTCGGAGATGCTGGCCGGGGTCGGAGAGCGGGCCCGCCTGCGCTGCCAGAGCGTGCGCGACCACTACTTCCGCATCGCGGAGTCGCTGGACACCGCCCAGGCGGTGCTGGGGGCGGTGCTGGAGACCTACCGGAGCACCGTGGCGGAGCGCACCAACGAAGTCATGAAGGTGCTCACCGTGTTCACCGCCATCTTGCTGCCGCTATCGCTGGTGGCCGGCATCTATGGGATGAACTTCGCCCACATGCCGGAATTGGGCTGGCGGCTGGGTTACCTGTGGGCGCTGCTGGTGATGCTGGTGGTGGCCTTCGCTCTGTGGTTGTACTTCGCCCGGCGCGGCTTCGTGGGCGGGCCCCGGCTGGGCCGGGCGCCGCGGGTCGTCGGCAAGGGTCTCGCCGACCTGGTGCGCCTGACCGTCAAGCCGGTGACCGGGGTTGCCGGTCTGCTGACCGCTCGGCCGAGGAGAAATGATCGGAAGGCAGGCGAGGGCCATGCCGGGCCGCCGACCCAGTAGCAGCGAGCCGGACTGGCAGGCGGCGGCTGGCCGGGTGTCGGCCGTCTTCCCTACCCCCGGCCGGATCGCTCCCGCCCACCGGCACGACGTTGCTGTCGAGCAGCGCGAGTACCTGATGGGCGGAAAGCTGCGCACCTGGCGGGGGCCCGTCGAGCCGATCTACTCGCCTCTACTGGTGCGCTCGGGCTCGCGGCTGCGCCGCGTTCGCCTGGGTTCCCATCCGGCCCTCACCGGCCAGGAGTCGCTGGCCGCCCTGGCCGCCGCCGCAGAGGCCTACGACCACGGCCGCGGGGCCTGGCCCACCCTGCCGGTGGAGGAGCGCATCCGCTGCGTCGAGGCCTTCACCGCGGCGATGGTGGAACGGCGCGCCGAGGTGGTGAACCTCCTCATGTGGGAGGTGGGCAAGTCCCTGGCCGACTCCGGGAAGGAGTTCGACCGCACCGTCGAGTACATCCGGGGCACCGTCGACGCGCTGAAGGACCTCGATCGGGTGTCGTCGCGCTTCGTCATCGAGCAGGGGGTGATTGCCCAGATCCGGCGGGCCCCGCTGGGGGTGACCTTGTGCATGGGGCCGTTCAACTACCCGCTGAACGAGACCTTCACCACCCTCATCCCCGCCTTGATCATGGGCAACACCGTGGTGTGCAAGCCGCCCAAGCTGGGGGTGCTTCTCTACCGGTCGCTGCTGGAGGCCTTCCGGGACTGCTTCCCGCCGGGGGTGGTGAACACGGTCTACGGGGATGGAGCCACCGTGGTGGGGCCCCTCATGGAGTCGGGCGGCATCGACGTGCTCGCCTTCATCGGCACCAGCCGGGTGGCCGACATTCTCAAGCACCAGCACCCCCGCCCTCATCGCTTGCGCAGCGTGCTGGGTCTCGAGGCCAAGAACCCCGCCGTGGTCCTCGGCGACGCCGATCTAGAGAACGCGGTGGGGGAGTGTCTGCTGGGCGCGCTCTCGTTCAACGGGCAGCGCTGCACCGCCCTCAAGATCCTGTTTGTGCACGCTTCGGTGGCCGACGAGTTCGTGAGCCGCCTGTCGGACGCGGTGGACGCCCTGCCCGTCGGCATGCCCTGGGATCCCGGCGTCTGGGTGACCCCTCTCGCCGAGCCGGGGAAGCCCGCCTACCTGAGCGAGCTGGTTGAGGATGCGGTCGGCCGGGGAGCGGAGGTCTGCAACCCGGCCGGCGGGACGGTGCACGGTACCTATTTCCATCCGGCGATCCTCTACCCGGTGGCCCCGGGGATGCGGGTGTGGGACGAAGAGCAGTTCGGCCCGGTGATCCCGGTGGTCCCATTTGAGGAGGTGGCCGTCCCCCTCGACTATGTGATCTCCTCTCCCTACGGGCAGCAGATCAGCCTGTTCGGCACCGATCCGGGGGCGATGGCCAGTCTCCTCGACCCGCTGGTGAACCAGGTGTGCCGGGTGAACCTCAACAGCCAATGCCAGCGGGGGCCCGACGCCTTCCCCTTCACGGGACGCAAGGACTCCGCCGAGGGGACGTTGTCGGTGAGCGATGCGCTGCGGGTGTTCAGCATCCGCACCCTGGTGGCCGCCAAAGGAAGCGGGGCCAACAAGGCCCTGGTGTCGGACATCGTGCGCCGCCGCCGATCGTCGTTCCTGTCCACGGACTTCATCTTCTAGTACCTCCCCCGGCCCGCAGGCGCTCTCGCGCCGAAATTGGCCTCCCTGTAGCACGTGGCTGTGCCACCATTAGGGGGACGCGAGCGGAGGAGGCCTCCCATGGCGAACAAGGACAAGGGCGGCGGCCACAGCAAGAAGGCCCCGGCCAAGAACCTGAAGCAGAAACGCGCGGCGAAGAAGGCCAAGAAGAACGCCTAGCCCTCAGCCGTCGAAGATATCGAACCCGCGAAGGGGGCCATCGGCCCCCTTCGCTTTGGCGTCAGGGGGAGCCGAAGATGGGGGCGTTGATGCGGCAGATGTCGGCGGTATCGGCGGCAAGGATGTCGCCGGGGGAGGAGGCGATCAGGTTGTCGTCGTCGCGGCCGCCCCAGAGACGGTCGGCGCCGGAGCCGGCGACGAGCAGATCGGCGCCCTCGTGGCCCCAAAGCGTGTCGTTGTCGTCGCCGCCGTAGAGGGCATCGGAGCCCTGCTCACCCCAGAGCGTGTCGTCTTGCGCCTGGCCCCATAGCCGGTCGTCTCCGGGACCGCCGTAGAGGCGGTCGTTTCCCTTGCCACCGTAGAGGCGGTCGTCTCCGGGGCCTCCCCACAGCCTGTCGTCGCCGTCCCCGCCGCAGACCACGTCGTTTCCGCCCAGGCCGTGGATGATGTCGTCCCCTCCCCGGCCGGTAATGACGTCGTCGCCGGGGGTTCCAATCAGCAGGTCGGGGCCGGCCGTCCCTGCGAGGGTGGCCACCCGGCCGTGACACAACAGAGGCGGCCAGGCCGCCGGGGTGCTCTCCAGGCCCTCGGTCCCCAGCATGGTGACGTAGCCGGTGGTGCGTTCCCACGAGGCGGCGAGCAGGGCGGCGTCCCCTTCCCCGGCAGCGAGGGCCCGAGCCACGGGCAGCACCCGGTAGGTGTGCATCTCCACCCAGGTGGGGGTGTACTCCACCGTGGTGGCGGCGAAGCGGCCGTCGGGCTGCTCGGCCACGGTGATGTGGACGGTGAGCCCGTCCTCGGTGGAGTGGTACTTGGAGCCCCACATGGAGTTCTGGTTGGACAGGTGGTTGCCCATCCCGTAGACGACCACCTTCCCGTTGACCCGGCCGACGGGTTGCACGACGTGGGCATGGCTCACCAGGATCAGATCGAGGTCGGGTGAGGCCAGGAGCCGCTCGGCCAGGGCCTGCTGCTCGGCGGTGGGGGCGTGCTGGTACTCGGCTCCCCAGTGGATGGTGAGCACCACGAACTCGGCTCCTTGCTCCCGGGCCCAGCGGGCATCGGCCAGGATCGCTTCCGGATCGATGACGTTCACCGAGTACCAGGCGGGGCGGGGCAGCCCGTTGAGGCCGTAGGTGTAGTCCAGGTGGGCTACCGCGACTCCGTTGACCCGGTAGAGGCCGGGCAGGCGCTCCTCCTCGCCGCGGGCGGTGCCCTCGTGGGCGATGCCTCGCTCTTCGAGCAGCTCGATGGTCTCTTCCAGGCCCCGCAATCCCCGGTCGAGGGCGTGATTGCCGGCCAGCGAGCAGGCGTCGTAGCCGGCGGCGGCGATGGCGTCGGCCACGGTGTGCGGCGCCACGAAGAGCGGGTAGTAGGAGAGCCCGCCGTCGTCGGCGGAGAGGGTGCCCTCCAGGTGACAGATGGCCAGGTCTGCCTCGGCGATCCAGGGCTCGGTGGGGGCGAGCATAGGGGCGAAGTCGTAGGCGGCTTCTTCCCCGTAGGTGAGCGCCGCCCGGGCCACGGAGGCGTGGATGAGGATGTCCCCGGAGGCCGCGATGGTGAAGGAGCGGGGCGGTTCGTCGGCCGCGCTCCCCGCCGGCAAGGCCAGCGTTAGCAGCACGCCTGCTGCTGCCCATGTGTGAAGACTCTTGCGCATGCCGCCTTCGGATATCGGGCACTCCACGGTAACGGCTCGCCGGTGCCGCACGCGGCCCGGCCTGCTTTCGACCACCTTGTCCTTGCTCGTCAGGGCAGGTCGCGCATCATCAGGGCATCGACCACCCCGGGCCCTCCGGAGGGGCCGGCGAGCACCTCCCGCAGCAAGTTACCGTCCGCGTCGATCAGGTGGAGGGAGCCGTCCTGCTGGTCGCACGCGGTCCAGCGGCGGACGAGCAGGGCCGGCGCCACGAGGCCGATGAGCTGGTTGAAGGAGACGGCCTCCGTGGTGCCGTCGGGCAGGATCCGCCGGATGTCGGCGGCCGAGCAATCGCCCCCCCAGTTGGCCAGGATCGTGTCTCCCACCCGCCAGGCGTCGAAGAACCCGAAGTCCCCTACGTCCACCGGCCCGGCAGGCAGGGCGGTGAGGGGGGCGGCCGCCAAGCCGTCTACCGGCACCAGCCAGAGCCGGCCGTAGTAACTGTCGGGGTGGTAGGCCAGCACCTCCGGGGCCAGGCAGCGCACCAGGACGGTGGACGCGTCCCACCATCGCACCGGTCGGCAGGCTTCACCGGGGGCATCGAGGTCACGAACCGCCTCGCCCTGGTTGGTGAGCAGGCGCAGGCGGGCCCCGTCCCCGACCACCCCCGTCGTGCCCTCGAGGCC
>CAZJRF010000048.1:0-14094 GCA_964548475.1 uncultured Acidimicrobiia bacterium | reverse complement strand
GCTGGGCATCGAGCAGCGGCACCCGCCCGATCTCCTGCAGGTACATGCGCACCGGGTCGGAAACCTCGATCTCATCCATGCTCCCCACCGCGCCGTACACCGCCTCCGGCGAGTCCTCCCGCACCTCGATGTCCACCTCGCGCAGGGCCTCGACCACCTGATCGAAGGCCTCGGCCGGCGCGTCGGCGTCTTCCAGCCCTTGCTGCACCTCGGCCATCATCACGAAACCGCGCTGGCGCGCCCGGCGGGCCAGGTCGTGGAACACCTCCTGGGCGATGCGGTTCACGGTGAGCTCCGGAGGTCGCGGCGGCGGTGCTCCAAAGCTATCAACTCCTCGAGCAAGGAAGAAGGGGCCCCCTCCGCAGTGCGCTCCGCGTCGGCCAGGCGGCGCCGCAGTTCGGCTACCCGGCGGTCGAGTGCTCCCGCCTCCAGCCGGGCCACCAGCCCGCCGGCGTCGTCGGCCAGGGGACGATCGGCCATGGCCAGGGCGGAGAGCATGTCGGAGATATCGGCAGCCTCGGGGCTTCCCAGTAGCGCGCCCAGGTCGGGAGCCTCTCCGGGGGGCAAGGCGGCGAGCACCGGAGCCAGCAGCCGGTAGGCGGCCCGGTGCTCGGGGCGGGTGAACAGGTCCTCGGTGACCCCCGCCGAGCGCACACCGGGGTGGTTGGCAAGCAACAGCCGCAGCAGCTCCTGCTCGGCCTTCTCCTCGCCGCTGAGGCGTCCCGGGGCGCTCTCGGGCGGGGCGGAGGCGGGGACGGCTTGCCGGGCGGCCTGCTCCACCGCCCCGGCCACCACCTCCAGGGCCACCCCGGTGCGGCGCGCCACCTCCACCGCGTACTCATGGCGGGTGACCGGATCGGGATGCCGGGCGACCAGCCCGGCGGCGGCTCGGATCGCCCGGCCGCGCGCCTCGACCTCCCCCAGGTCGAAGCGCTCCAGCTCTTTCTCAAGCCGGAACTGCAGCAAAGGCCGGGAGTCGCCGATCGCCTCCTCGATGACCGCCGTCTCCCCGGCGCTGGCCAGGTCGGCCGGGTCGCGGCCCAGCGGGAGGAGCGCCACCCGCAGGTCGAGGTCACCGGGGACGCTGCGCTCGAAGCCCCGCAGGCTGGCTTCCACTCCGGCCTCGTCGGCGTCGAACATCAGCACCACCCGCTCGGTGAACCGGCGCAGGAGGTCGAGGTGCCCTTCCCCCAGGGCGGTGCCGCAGGTGGCCACCGCCAACGAGCGGCCTGCCTCGGCCAGGGCGATCACATCGGTGTAGCCCTCCACCACCACCGCCAGGCCCTGGCGCACAATCTCCGACTTGGCCCAGTTCAGGCCATAGAGGAGATGGGACTTCTGGTAGATGGCGCTGTCGGGGGAGTTGAGGTACTTGGGGCCCTCCCCGCCCAGCAGGCGGGCGCCAAATCCCACGGCGTCGCCCCGCACGTCGAAGATGGGGAACATGAGCCGATCGCGGAAGCGGTCGAACAAGCGCCCCGTTCGCGAGCGGGCGGCCAGACCGGCGCCCAGCATGACCTCCTCAGGGATCTGCTGCTCGCGCAGCGAGCCCACCAGCACGTCGCCCCCCTCCGGCGAGTAGCCCAGGCGGTAGGACTCGACCTGGTCGGCGCCGTAGCCGCGTCCCCTCAGGTAGCCGCGGGCGCCGGCGGCATCGGGAGCCCGGCGCAGCCGTCGGTGGTAGAACTCCACCGCCTTCTCCACCGCCCCGATGAGCGCCTCCCGCCGGCTCTTGCGGCGGGCGGCTTCCGGGTCGCGGTGCAGGGGGACCCCGGCCCGCCGGGCGAGCAACTCGACCGCGTCGTTGAAGTCGAGGTGGTGGATCTCCTGCACGAAGCGGAACAGGTCGCCGCTCTTGCCGCAGCCGAAGCAGTGGTAAAGGCCCCGGGCGGGGTCGATGGAGAGCGAGGGGGCCTTCTCCTGGTGGAACGGGCAGACGGCCATCACCGAGCGGCCGGTGCGCTGGACCTTGGTGACCTCACCGACCAGCTCCACGAGATCGGTGGCGGCGCGCACCGCTTCGATGTCTTCCCGCCGGTAGGCCATAGGGCGAGTGTACCGAGCGGGCCTGTTACATCCGGGGGGCGCTCGGCCCCGTTAGAGCACCCCGGCAAACTTCTCGGCCAGCTTCTCGATCAGGCCGTCGATGGGCACCCGGATCTGGTCCATGGTGTCGCGCTCGCGGATGGTGACCGCCCGGTCCTCGAGAGTGTCGAAGTCCACAGTGACCGCGTAGGGAGTGCCGATCTCGTCCTGGCGGCGGTAGCGCCGACCGATCGACTGGGTGATGTCGTGCTCCACCGGCCAGTGCGGCCGCAGCAAGGCCGCCACCCCGCGGCTCACCTCGATCAGCTCGTCCTTCTTCGACAGCGGCAGCACCGCCACCTTGATGGGAGCCAGCCGGGGGTGGAGGCGCAGGACCACCCGCTTCTCCCCCCGCACCTCCTCCTCGTCATAGGCATCGAGCAGGAAGGCGAAGGCGGAGCGAGTGATACCCGCGGACGGCTCGATGACATAGGGGAAGTAGCGCTCCCCGGCGTCCTGGTCGAAGTAGCGCAGATCCTGCCCGCTCGCCTCGGCGTGCGACTTCAGGTCGAAGTCGGTGCGGTTGGCGATGCCCTCCAGCTCATCCCAGCCCCAGGGGAAGCGGTACTCCACGTCGCTGGTGGCGGCCGAGTAGTGCGACAGCTCGTCGGCGGCGTGAGCCCGCAACCGCAGGTTCTCCGGCTTCATCCCCAGCTCGGTGTACCAGCGCATCCGCTCGGCCAGCCAATACTCGTGCCACTGCGGTGCGTCGGCCGGCGCGCAGAAGAACTCCAGTTCGGCCTGCTCGAATTCCCGGGTGCGGAAGACGAACTGGCCGGGGGTGATCTCGTTGCGGAAGGCCTTGCCGACCTGGGCGATCCCGAAGGGCAGCCGCATGCGGGCGGTGCGCACCACGTTGGCGAAGTTGACGAAGATGCCCTGGGCGGTCTCCGGGCGCAGGTAGGCCACGCTGCCCGAGTCCTCTACCGGGCCCAGGAAGGTCTTGAGCATCAGGTTGAACTGCTTCGGATTGGTGAAGGTGCCCCGCTTCCCACAGCCGGGGCAGAGGTCGGGTTCCACCAGCTTGTCCTGGCGGAAGCGGTTATGACAGGCAGTGCACTCCACCAGCGGGTCGGTGAAAGAGGCCAAGTGCCCGGAGGCCACCCAGACCTGGGGAGCCAGGATCACCGACGAGTCGATGCCGACCACGTCCTCGCGGTCGGAGACGACGGCCTTCCACCAGGCCTCCCGCACGTTGCGCAGCAGCTCCACTCCCAGCGGCCCGTAGTCCCAGGCCGAGCGCAGCCCCCCGTAGATCTCCGACGCCTGGAAGACGAAGCCGCGCTTCTGGGCAAGAGTAGAGATCGTGTCGAGCGAAACGTCGGTCATCAAGCCTCCCGGGGAGCGGCGCATGATAGGCCGGGACGGGAGGCGGAACGGCTCAGCCCTGGTCGACTCCCCCGAACCGCCGCTCCCGCCGGCGGTACTCCTCCACGCAGGCCGCCAGGCTGTGCCGGTCGAAGTCGGGCCAGAGAGTCTCGGGGAAGGTGAGCTCGGCGTAGGCCGACTGCCACAGCAGGAAGTTGCTGATCCGCTGCTCGCCGCTGGAGCGGATCACCAGGTCGGGGCCGGGCATCTCCGGCAGGTACAGATGCGCCGCCACTGTGTCGGCGTCGATCTCCGCCGGGTCCAGGATCCCGGCCGCAGCCTTCCCGGCGATGCGCCGGGCCGCCTCGGTGATCTCCCGACGCGACCCGTAATTGAAGGCGAAGACCAGATGAAGCGTGCGGTTGCCGGCGGTCAGAGCCTCGGTGTCGGCGATGTGGCCCCGCAGCCGGTCGCTCACCCGGGGGTCGTCCCGGTCGCCGATGAAGATCACCCGCACCCCCAGGTCATTCAACTCGTCCCGCCGCCGCAGCAGCAGGTCCTCGTTGAACTGCATGAGGAAGGCGACCTCCTCACCGGGCCGCGACCAGTTCTCGGTCGAGAACGCGTAGACGGTGAGCCACTCGATCCCGAGCTCGATGGCCCCGTGCACGGCGTCGAATAGGGCCGGCTCCCCGGCCGCATGACCGGCGGTGCGGGGCAGCCCCCGGGCGGTGGCCCAGCGCCCGTTGCCGTCGAGGATGATGGCGACGTGGCGAGGAACCGGCCGCAGGTCGTCAGTCATCGGCGGCGGCCAGGCTCGCGAGACGACGTTCCAGGTGGTACTCGAGGAAACGGCGGGTCACCCCCATCGCCTCTCCGCTGAACGAAGGATCGGCCGGGGGCAGGTCGGCCAGGTCGGCGGCGGCCAGCCCGGCCAGGTAGACGGTGAGACCCTCCCGCAGCACCACCGCCCCGGGCACCCGGCAGCGATCGCACAGTGCCCCGCCGGCAGCGAAGGAGAAGCGGGTCACCCCCTCCCGGGTGCCGCAGCCGGCACATTCCTCCAGGGCGGGGGCGACCCCGACCACGTCGGCCATCTTCAGCAGGAAGGCGGCCAGCAGATCGGGGTGCCGGGGCCCCGCCTCCAGGGCGCGCAGGCCCCGCTGTAGCAGCAGGAACGCCCGCACCGCCCCTTCCTCTTCTTCCGTCACCGCGTCCACTACCTCCACCATCGTCCCCGCCGCCAGCACCCGGTCCAGGGCGTTGCGCAAGTGGGGGAAAGCGTCGATCACCGACACCTGGGTGATCGTGTCGAGGCCGCGTCCCTCGTAGAGCACCAGATCCACGTGCGTGAAGGGCTCCAGGCGCCCGCCGAAGCGGCTGGTGGTCTTGCGCACCCCCTTGGCCACCGCCCGCAGCTTGCCGTGGTTGGGGCTGAGCATCACCACCACCCGGTCGGCCTCCCCGAAGGGGTAGGAGCGCAGCACGATGCCCTGGTCGTGGCGGAGTCCCATCGCCGCCAGCGTACCGGGTGGAGAACCGTGGGCCGGGGCGGTCGGCCCCGCCGCCGCCCGGCGCTCTAACGTGGCCCGGTTCGGAGACGGCGGGAGAAGCCAATGAGCGAGCGCATCGGGTTCATCGGGCTAGGCACCATGGGCGGCGGGATGGCCCGCAACCTGCTGGCCACAGGCCACCCCCTCACCGCGTGGAACCGGTCGCCCGAGCGGCTGGCCGCGCTCGTCGCCGCCGGGGCCGCGGCCGCTGCCGGACCGGCCGACCTCGCCTCCCGCTGCGACCTGGTAATGCTGTGCGTCTCCGACACCACCGATGTGAAGCAAGTGGCCCTGGGGCCGGGCGGCATCCTGGAGAGCCTCTCCCCCGGCTCGCTGGTTGTCGACCACTCCTCGATCAGCCCCGCCGCGACCCGCCGCCTGGCAGCGGCCGCCGCCGCCCGGGGCACCCACTGGCTGGACGCCCCCGTGTCGGGAGGCAGCGAGGGAGCCGCCCGGGGCACCCTCAGCATCATGGTGGGCGGCGACCCCGACCAGTTGGAGCGGGCCCGCCCATACCTGGCGGCCTACGGCACCACCATCACCCACGTCGGTCCGAGCGGGGCCGGGCAGCTGGCAAAGATCGTCAACCAGATCCTGGTGGTGGTCACCCAGCAGGGAGTGGGTGAGGCACTGCTCCTGGCCCAGGCCGGCGGCCTGGACCTGGACGCCACCATCGACGCGGTCAAAGGCGGCGCCGCCGGCTCCTGGATGCTGGCCAACCGGGGACCGCAGATGGCCCGGCGCGACTGGCGTCCCGGCTTCACCATCGACCTGCAGCAGAAGGACCTGCGCCTGGTGCTGGAAGCCGCCGACGAGCTGGGCGTTCCCCTGCCCGCCACCGCCCTGGTGTTCCAGTTCTACCGGAGCCTGCAGCAGCGGGGGCTGGGCCACGAAGGCAACCATGCCCTCGTGAAAGCTCTCGAGGAGATGTCGGGGATCACCCTGGGCGAAGGGGACTGAGTTGGAGCCGGAGCCGGTCGCGCTGCGCGAGGCCGAACCGGATGATGCCCGGGCCATGGCCGAGCTGAACGTGGCGGCCTGGCGGGCCTTCTTCGTCGGCCTGGTGCCCCAGGCGGTTCTCGAGGGCCAGCAAGTGGAACCCCGGGCCCGCTACTGGCAGGAGCACCTGCCCTCGGCGCCTCCGGTACGCACCTGGGTGGCCGAGCGGGCCGGAGAGGTAGTCGGCTTCGCCCACCTGGGCCCCAGCCGGGACCCCGACGCGCCCGACGCGGCCGAGCTGTACGGAATGTACGTGGTGCCCGACGCCGTGGGCACGGGCGTCGGCCGTGCCCTGATGGAGGCGGCCCTCGAGTGGCTCCGGGCCGGTCCCTGGGAAGAAGCGATCCTCTGGACCCTGCCGGGGGAACACCGAGCGGCCCGCTTCTACCGGTCCTGGGGCTGGCAATCCGAGGGAGTGGCCAGGACCGGGCATTCCCCCCTGGGCAACTTCGAGTCGGTTCGCTACCGGCTCCGCCTGCGGGGCTGAACGGCCGGAGCTTGCTCCTCCCGCCCCGTAGGGCGAGCATGGCCCCGATGGCGGTCGGAATCCCCTTCTCCCGGGAGATGCGGTTCGCCTACGGCGAGCCGGACGAGGTCTTCCCCGGGGTGCGCCGGGTGGTGGCCCGCAACCCGGGCCTCCTCACCCTGCACGGCACCAACACCTACCTGGTGGGCCGGGGCACCGTGGCGGTCATCGACCCGGGGCCCCTGCTGGCCGACCATCGGGACGCGCTACGGAGGGCTATCGGAGGAGAGACGGTGAGCCACATCCTGGTCACCCACCGCCACCTGGACCACTGCGAGTCGGCCCTGGCCCTGGCCTGGGAGACGGGGGCGGTGCTCGCCGCCAGCGCCCGCCGGCCTTCCGATCCCCTTCCCGGCGCCGGCCGCTTCGGGGAGGCGGCCGACCCGAACCTCGCCCCCGACCTGGTTCTGAAGGACGGCGACCGCCTGGAGGGCCCCGACTGGGCCCTGGAGTTGGTCGCCACGCCTGGCCACACGTCGGATCACCTTTGTTTCTCCCTGCCCGGTCAGCGACTGCTCTTCACCGGCGACCACGTGATGGGCTGGTCCACCAGCGTGGTGATCCCGCCCGACGGGGATATGACGGCCTACCGGGCGTCCCTGCACCTCCTGCAAACGCGAGACGACAGGGCCTACCTGCCGGGCCACGGGCCCGTCGTTGGCGACCCGCATCGCTACGTCACCGCCCTGACGGCGCACCGGGTAGAACGGGAGATAGAGATCCTGGCCGCCCTGAGGTCGGGGAAGACGACCATCCCCGACATAGTGGAGGTCGTCTACGCCGCTGTGGACTCGCGCCTGCACCGGGCGGCGGGCATGACGGTGCTCGCCCATCTGCGCGCTCTGATCGCCGAGCACCGCGTCGCTTGCGCGGGTGAGCCCACCCTCGACACGGAGTACCGGCCGGCGGACGGCTCGCGCCGATGAACCCCGTCGAGGCTTTCTGGGCCGAGTTCGCGGCGGCCACCGGGGTCGATGCGCCCTACCAGCCCACCGCCTTCGCCGAGACCTCGCCGGTTCTGGCGACCGAGTTGGGGCGCCTGGTGCGGGATGGCCCCAAGCGGGCCACCGCCGGCGTCTGGGCGGAGTACCAGGCGGAGAGCGAACCCCTGCCAGCGGTGGGCGCCTACTGGGTGGTGCTCAATGGGGAAGGAAACCCCCTGTGCATCATCCGCACCACCAGGGTTGAGCTGCGGCGCTTCGGCGACGTCGACGAGCAGTTCGCCTGGGACGAGGGGGAGGGCGACCGCACCCTGGCCTACTGGCGGGAGGCCCACCTCGACTACCTGGCGTCGGTCGGCATCCGCGTGGACGACGACACCCTAATGGTCCTGGAGTGGTTCGAGCAGGTCTGGCCCCACCCGGATAGACGCCTGCCCCGCTGAGCCTCTAGGGCTCGTGTGGTACCGCGATGGACCCGTCGGCAATGGCGGCGGCGAACGTCTCCAACTCGGCGGCAATCGGATCCAGCCAGCCGCCGGTGGTGGTGCAGCCGACCGCACCCTGAGCCACTCCGATGCTCACTTCGCCCCCAATCAGTCGGTGGGCGACGAACTCGCTGGCGGCCCAGACGACGGCCGCCTCGTGGTTGTACACCGCGGAGGTCAGGATGACCCGGGCGATCTCGGCCTCGGCACCCGCCGCCTCGTCGCAGTCCACCCCGATCGCCCAGACGTTAGTCCCGGCAGCACGAGTCCCAACCGCAGCGGCAAAGACGCCGGCCCCCGAGGCGGCGGCGCCGTGGAAGATCACATCGATGGCCGCTCCGTACAAGTCGGGGGCAGCGACCTTTGCTGCGTCAGGGTGACTGAAGAAAGACCACTGACCGGGCTCGCCCAGGTACTCCACGGAAACCTCCACCGCCGGGTCGGCAGCTAGGGCGCCCGCGTGGAATCCTGCCTCCAGTCTGGTCACGGACGGGATCGGCATGGCACCTAGGAAGGCCACATGACCGGTGTCGCTGGTGAGCGCGGCGGCGGCCCCCACCAGGAAGGCCGCTTCCCGCATGGAGAAGGTTGCCGACACCACGTTGGGCGCATCGGCGAAACCTTCGATGCGGACAAAGGTGACGTCGGGGTACTCAGACGCTACCTGAGCCAGGGGCTGGTCGTAGTCGGGACCGACCACCACGACCAGATCGGAGCCGGCGGCCAGCTCCCGCAGGTCGGCGGCGCGGTCATCTGATCCGGTGAGGGACACCTCGGCGGGGTATTCGGCCTGTACGTGCTCCGCACCGGCCAGGACGGGCACTTCCACCGCGTCACCCATCCCCGGGGCTAGAGCGATCCCCATCACAAACGGCTCCGGGGCCTCGGTGGTAGTGGTCGTCGACTCGGTCGTCGCGGGGGCCTCGGTTGTCGTGGGAGCCTCGGTCGTCACCGCAGCAGTCGTCGACGAGGCCGAGGTTGTGATGGACCGACCTCCTCCCCACCGCCGCACCCGGCCGCGGCAGGAACGACCAGCAGTGCCAGCACGGTCACCAGGATCAGAGGCGCCCGACCGAGCACTCCAGGGGGGTAGAACAGCATCACGTCTCCTTGCGGATGCCTCACCTCGTCGGCCACAGGCTACCTGAGACGCCACACGCCCACCGGCCACCCGCGCAACTCGATGGGGGGCACTACATCCCCAGGCGTTTGATCAGCCCCGGGCGGCGCTGCCAGTCCTTCTCCACCCTCACCCGCAGGTCGAGGAAGACCCGGGCGCCGAGCAAGGCCTCGATCTCAGCCCGGGCCTCGCTCCCCGCGTCGCGCAGCAACGCTCCCCCCTTGCCGATGACCATGCCCTTCTGCGACTCCCGCTCGACCGCCAGCCGGGCCTCCACCCGCACCACTCCCCCCGGCTGCTCCTCGATGCCCTCCACCAGCACTGCGAGGGAGTGGGGCAGTTCTTCGCGCAGCCGGGCCAGGAACTTCTCCCGGATCAGCTCAGCGACAAGCAACTCCTCGGGCTGATCGGTCACCGTCCCCGGCGGGAAGTAGGCCGGCCCCTCCGGCAGCAGGCCCACCAGCTCGGTCACCAGCGGCGCCAGGTTCTCCCCCCGTAGGGCGCTGAGCGGCACGTAGGCTGCGAAGTCCCACTCTCCCGCCTCGGTCAGCTGCTCCCCGACCGCGTCGCGCGAGGCGGCGTCCACCTTGTTGACCACCACCACCGTGGGCGTCCCCGCCTCCCGGAGGCGCTCGGCGATCAGGCGATCCCCCGGGCCGATGCGCCCGGTGGCATCGAGCACGAACACCACCGCGTCGGCCTCGGCCAGGGTGCCTTCCACCAGGCGGTTGAGGCGCTCGCCGAGGGCGGTGCGGGGGCGGTGCAGGCCGGGGGTGTCCACCAACACGACCTGTGCCTCATCGGTGGAGAGGATCCCCCGGATGGTGTTGCGGGTGGTCTGGGGCCGCGGGGAGGTGATGGCCACCTTGCTGCCCACCAGGGCGTTCACCAGGGTGGACTTGCCCACATTGGGCCGGCCGACAACCGCGACGAAGCCCGACTTCACCGGCGGGCGACCCGGACCCGCGACACTCGCCGCCCCTGCACCTGCTCGGCGGTGAGCACCAGTCCCTCCACCTCGAAGGGCTCCCCCACCCGGGGGACCTGCCCGGCCAGGGCCAGCAGCAGGCCGCCCACCGTATCCCAGTCACCCTCCGGCAACGGCACCCCGGTGAGCTCGCTCAGGTCGTCCACCGGCAGGCGGGCGTTCACCAGGTAGCCGCCGCCGGCCACCGGGGTGATCATCGGCTCCTCCACGTCGTGCTCGTCGACGATCTCCCCCACGATCTCCTCGATCAGGTCCTCGATGGTGACCAGCCCGGCGGTAGAGCCGAACTCGTCGACCACGACGGCCAGGTGCACCTTCACCCGCTGCAGTTCCCGCAGCAGGTCCTGCACCCGCTCGGTCTCGGGCACGAAGTGGGGCGGCCGCATGATGGCGGTAACCGGCTGCGGCCCGGCGCCGGAGTCCATGAGCGTCAGGAGATCGCGGGCGTAGAGAACCCCGACGATCTCATCGCGCGACTCACCGGTCACCGGCACCCGGGACCGCCCTTCGGCGATCACCACGTCCAGCGCCCGATCGGTGTCGTCGGTCTGGGAGACGGTGACCATGTCCGCCCGGGGCACCATGACCTCGCGCACGATCGCGTCGGAGAACTCGAGGACCGAGGTGATCAGCTTGATCTCCTCGGCGTCCTCCGCCTCCCCTTCCTCCTCCTGCTCCTCCTCCTCGTCCTCCTGGATCAAGTCGGTCGCTCGCTTCCCGGCTCGTGCCGCCGCCGCCAGCAGCGGGGAGAGCCGGTAGGCGGGCAGGCGCGGCCGCGCCCGGCCCAACGACCTGGGCACCAGGTCGCCCACCAGCACCAGCACCACCCCGCTCCCCGCCAGGCAGAAGAACAGTGCCCACCCCGAGAGCAGCGCACAGATCGCCCACACCGCCGGGATGGCAGCGGCCACCAGCAGCATGGTGTGAGCAACGCCCAACGAAGGCTGCAGGGTGAGACGCGCCTCCAGCAAGGCGGCCGCCCGGGCGGCACCCCGCCGCCCCTCGGCCGCATCGCGCAGGGCCTCGGCCCGGGGGGTGCGCACCAGCGAGGCTCCTCCGAAGCGCAGGCCGGCGGCCAGCAGCGTGATCAACCCGGAGGCGACCAGGGCCAGCGTCGTCATTGCGTTCTCCTCCCCATCATGGCCAGCAACTCCATCTCGCGCTTCTCCATGCGGCGGGCCTCCCGCCGATCGTCGTGGTGGTAGCCGAGCAGGTGCAGGATCCCGTGCACCGCCAGCAGCCACAGGTAGTCCTCGAAATCCACCCTCTCCCGGGCGGCGTGGCGTTTGATCTCGGCCGGGCAGAGGAACACGTCGCCCAGGCTCAGCGGCGGCTCATTGGCCATAGGGGGCGGCACCTGCCCCGGCTCCAGGTCCTGCAGCGGAAAAGCCAGCACGTCGGTGGGGCCGGTGCGGTCCATGAACTGGCGGTTGTACTGCGCCATCTGGCCGGGAGACACCAGGATCAACGCCATCTCGCAGTCGGCCGGCAGCCCCTCCGCCGCCAGCACGGTGGCGGCCAGTTCGCTCAGTCCGGCTGTGTCGACCGGCTCATCCTGCTCGTCACCGATGAAGAGGCTCACGAGGCGGGCACACTCCTCCCCGGGAACCCGGGATAGGGGATGCGGGCGTGGTAATAGCCGATCAGGCCGTCGACGATGGTCTCCTTGATCCGGGTCAGCTCACCGAAGGTGACCTGCGATTCCTCCAGCTGGCCGTCCTCAACCTTCTCGGCAATCACCTGCTCCACCAGGTTTCGCAGGCTCTCGCTGGTGGGGTCCTCGTTTTGGACCAGCGCCCGGGCGGCCGCCTCGCAGGAGTCGGACATCATCACCACCACCATCTCCTTGGAGCGCGGCTTGCGGCCCCGGTGCCGGTAGTCGGCCGGGTCAACCTGGTCCTCCCCGTACATCTCAATGGCCTTGTGGAAGAAATAGCGCATCAGGCTGGTGCCGTGATGGGTGACGATGGCCTGGCCCACGTCGGGCGGGATGCCGTACTCCCTGGAAAGGCGCAACCCTTCCGCCACGTGGCTGCGCACCACTGCTGCCGACTGCTCGGGCGGGAGCGAGTCGTGCGGGTTGGACACCCCGAACTGGTTCTCGACGTAGTACTGCGGCGATACCGTCTTGCCCAGGTCGTGGTAATAGGCCATGGCCTGGGCGAGCAGCGGGTTGCCTCCCACGGCGCGCGCCGCCTTGCCGGCCAGGCTGCCCACCATCAGGCTGTGGTTGAAGCTGCCCGGGGCCTGCTCCTCCAACAGCCGCAGGGCCGGGTGGTTGCGGTCGGTCAGGTCCAGCAGCGTCTGGGTAGTGGTGATCTTGAACACGGAGGAGAGGAAGGGGAGCAGCCCCAGAGCAGCCACCCCCGAGATGAGGCCGGACGCCGTTCCGAACACCGCCGCCCAGGCCAGACTGCCGGACCCGTAGAAGAACCAGGCCACGGCCACCGCCAGCGGGGCATGCAGGGCGGCGCTCAACGCCACCGCCAGGTTCAGCTGTGCCCGGGAGGAGACGGTGGAGACCAGAGGGATGGGCGCCAGGGTGACGCCCGCGGCGAAGATCACCAGCGGGGCGCTCTGTGCCGCCAGGGCGGTGAAGGCGGCCACCGGGATTGCCATCACCACCGCGGTGCGGGAATCGAACAGGCTGGCCGCCAGGTAGCCGAGCAGGGCGGCCGGGATCAGGAAGCCCAGTTCAAGGCGGTCCCGATTGACCAGGCCGGGGGCCCGGGCCACCGCCGCGGCCAACACCAGCAACAGGCCGAAAAGAGCAACCATCTTGGGCTGCTGCCAGTACTCCCGCCCCACTCGCCACAGGTAGAAAGCGGAGAGCACCACCATGAGGGCGGCCACCACCGCCATAGCGGTCAGCGGGGGGGACTCCTCGACCGGCTCCAGCAAGCCCAGCTCCTGTATGGCCTGCAGGCGCACGGTCGTCACCAGCTCGCCGGCACTGACGATGTTCTGCCCGGCCAGGTAGACAACCGTCTCCTCGGTCACCCCGGCCCGCGCTGCCTCACGCGCCGCTTCGGTGGCCGCCTCGTCGGGAAAGAGGTTGGGCTGCAGCGAGGTCGCCACCAGATCGGCCACCCCCGCCTCCGCGGCCAGGCGCTGTTCGTCGGGCAGGTCGCGCAGCAGGATGAGGGTGGGAGGATCGCTGACCAGCTCGTTGCGGGCGGCGCCCAGATCCCCCGAGCGGATGCCGGCCGACAGGTAGGCGTTGGCCACCGTCAGAGCCTCCGTCTCTACGAGGGGCAGCACCTCGGGCTCCCCCTCCTCCACCCGGTCGAAGTCTTCGTTACGGATGGCCACCATGACCTCGATGGTCTCAGTGCGCAGCAGCGGGTGGAGTTGGGTCAATTCCGCTATCTGCACTTCCTGCGGGGGCGGCGGCGGCAGGGTGGTCGTAGTCGTCGTCGCCTCGCTGGTGGTCGTCTCATCGGCGACGGTGGTGGTGCTCTCGGAGGTGGTATTGCTCCCCTCCGAAGTGTCGGTGGCCTCCGAGGTGGTCGTCTCGGGCAGGGTGGGGGAGGTGGTGGTCACCGTGGGCGTCACCCCGGGGTCGTCGTCGGGGATCTCCAGAGGCGTGGCCACCCGGTCGGTGTTGGCGAAGAAGTCCTGGATGCTGCCCAGCACCGCCGAGGCGGCATTCGGGTCGGCGGTGTACACATCATCGACCGCCGCGGCGGCGTCGGCCCGGGCCGCCTCGGTGGCCGCGTCGTCCTTCACCGAGACGTTGGCGGTGGCGATGAATGTCTGCGGCGATGGCATCCCTTGCCGCACGACCACCGGCTCGACCTCCTCGCCCTGCCCGGCGATGAGGACCAGGGCCACGAAGACGATGGTCACCGCCAGGACCACCGCCCGGACGGCGCCGGACGTGCGTGCCGCCAGCCTCATCGGCCTCTCGCCTTCTCCTCGTACCGGCGATACGCCTCGATGATCGACGCCACGATGCGATGCCGCACTACGTCATCGGCGGTGAGCTCAACGAAGCTCATCCCGTCGATATCCACCATCACGTGGCGGACCTGGCGGAGGCCGGAGTGGCGCCCGTCGGGCAGGTCCACCTGGGTGATGTCGCCGGTG